>NZ_CP071383.1:3764724-4078451 GCF_017348915.1 Leclercia pneumoniae
AACGGTGTGTTGACCGTACTGGAATTTACGAACGATCGGATTCAGCAAGATTCTGTCCTTTCTTAAATAAGTGTCAGCACACCCCTGGCGTGCTGACGATTTAACCGGATCTACTCTGCATCCTCGCGACTAATGACAACCGACACCCTTATGGGTGAAGCCTCTCATTAGCCGCGCGAACCTCTGCAATGCAGATCATTTAAAGCAACAATACATTAGTTTCCAGTGAATTGCTGCGTCTGATTGAAAAAAGGGGCCATAAGGCCCCCTTTTCTGAAACTCGCAAGACTTAGCGACGCAGACCCAGACGCTCGATCAGCGCGGTGTAGCGTGCAACATCTTTACGTTTCAGGTAGTCGAGCAGTTTACGACGCTGAGAAACCATACGCAGCAGACCACGACGGCTGTGGTGATCTTTTTTGTGCTCTGCAAAGTGACCCTGCAGGTGGTTAATCTGTGCAGTCAGCAGTGCAACCTGAACTTCGGTAGAACCGCTGTCGTTAGCATCACGACCAAACTCAGAAACGATTTTAGCTTTAGCTTCAACGCTTAGAGACATTTTACAACTCCAAAGTATAAAGAATGAAAGGATGCCGATCTCTAATTCAGCTATCCCGAGTATAACGCCGGCCTATTGTTAAACAATTTGCGAGACGTTAAGCCGCAATATTCTACCCGCCTCCCCTGCTTATCGCAAGTTGAGGCGTGAGGTTATGCGGGATATTCGACCACCAGACGACGAGGTGCGACACGCCCTTCGTCATCCATTTCACCCATACCGATGAACTTACCTTCGTCACCTTCCGTGACGCGAACCAGGCCATCGGCCGGTGCGCCTGAGGTGCGAACAGGGTTGCCGTTTTTAAAGTAAACGGACGATGTTAACGGCAAATTCACGACCGGATAGTCCGCGGCCGGACTGTCCATAGGCATCAAAAGCGGGTCCAGCAGCTCGGCGGCAGAGAGACCCTGCTGTTCCGCCTGCTCCACCAGCGCACCAAGCTGCTCAAGCGTCACCATCCGCTCAGCGGGATAGTTGCTGACGGCAAGGCGACGCAGGTAGATGACGTGCGCGCCGCAACCCAGTTTTTCGCCCAGGTCGTCGATAATGGTGCGGATGTAAGTGCCCTTTGAACAGTGCACTTCCAGCTCCAGCTCGTCGCCTTCGTGGCGGATAAACAGCAGCTCGTAAACGGTGATCGGGCGAGTCTCACGCGGCACCTCGATACCCTGACGCGCATACTCGTAGAGCTTCTTGCCCTGGTATTTCAGCGCCGAATACATAGAGGGCACCTGCTGAGTCTCGCCACGGAAGCTTTCCAGCGCATCAGCAAGCTGCTCTGCGCTAAAAGTGACAGGACGCTCTTCCACGACCTGACCATCAGCATCAGAGGTATCGGTACGCTGACCCAGCTTTGCGATGACGCGATAGCGCTTATCAGAATCCAGCAGATACTGAGAAAACTTTGTCGCTTCGCCAAGACAGACTGGCAGCATGCCGGTCGCCAGGGGGTCCAGCGCACCGGTATGGCCGGCCCGGTTGGCGTTATATAGACGCTTTACCTTTTGCAGAACGTCGTTGCTGGATGCCCCTTGCGGTTTATCCAGCAACAGCACGCCATGCACGTCGCGACCGCGACGACGAGGACGACTCATCAGTCCTCCTTATTGTCGTCCGGGTTTACACGACGTTCGTCGTCGTGTTTAACCACGCTGGTCACCAGGTTGGACATGCGCATACCTTCTACCAGCGAGTTGTCATAGAAGAAGGTCAGCTCAGGCACGATACGCAGGCGCATTGCTTTACCAAGCAGGGAACGGATGAAACCCGAAGCTTCCTGCAGCGCTTTAATGCCGTTTTTTACCGCCGCTTCGTCCTGATCGTTCAGGAAGGTCACGAACACTTTGGCATAGGCCAGGTCACGCGACATTTCAACGCCTGACACGGTGGTCATCATGCCCACGCGTGGGTCTTTAATTTCGCGTTGCAGAATGAGCGCGATCTCTTTCTGCATTTCCTGCGCTACGCGCTGAGGGCGACCAAATTCTTTCGCCATAATAAATTCTCCAGACAAAAAGGGGCTAAAAGCCCCTTTTGAAATTATTGCCGGGTGGCGCTTCGCTTACCCGGCCTACGCGAATTAATCATCTACGGATTTTGGTTTGCCGCCAACACAGTGGCGGCCCAAAAGTCGACGACGATTACGCGATGGTACGCTGAATTTCGATGATCTCGAACACTTCGATCATGTCGCCAACGCGAACATCGTTGTAGTTCTTCACGCCGATACCACATTCCATACCGTTACGGACTTCGTTAACGTCATCTTTGAAGCGGCGCAGAGATTCCAGCTCGCCTTCGTAGATAACCACGTTGTCACGCAGTACGCGGATTGGGTTGTGACGTTTGATGGTACCTTCAGTAACCATACAGCCCGCGATAGCACCAAATTTCGGTGATTTGAACACGTCACGGACTTCAGCCAGACCGATGATCTGCTGTTTCAGCTCAGGAGAGAGCATGCCGCTCATCGCTGCTTTCACTTCGTCGATCAGATGATAGATGACGGAGTAGTAACGCAGATCCAGGCTTTCAGCATCGATAACTTTACGCGCGGACGCGTCAGCACGAACGTTGAAGCCAACCAGGATAGCATTGGACGCTGCAGCCAGAGTCGCGTCGGTTTCGGTGATACCACCTACGCCAGAACCGATGATCTTCACTTTCACTTCGTCGGTAGACAGTTTCAGCAAGGAGTCGGAGATCGCTTCCACAGAACCCTGAACGTCGGCTTTCAGTACGATGTTCACTTCGTGAACTTCGCCTTCGGTCATGTTGGCAAACATGTTCTCGAGTTTAGATTTCTGCTGACGAGCCAGTTTAACTTCACGGAATTTGCCCTGACGATACAGCGCAACTTCACGTGCTTTCTTCTCGTCACGAACTACGGTCACTTCGTCACCCGCAGCCGGCACGCCGGACAGACCCAGGATTTCCACCGGAATGGACGGACCTGCTTCCATCACTTCCTGGCCCAGTTCGTCACGCATTGCACGAACACGGCCATACTCGAAGCCACACAGTACGATGTCACCCTTATTCAGGGTACCTTCGCGTACCAGTACGGTTGCAACCGGGCCACGACCTTTATCCAGGAAGGACTCGATAACCGCGCCGCTCGCCATACCTTTACGAACCGCTTTCAGCTCCAGAACTTCAGCCTGCAGCAGGATAGCGTTCAGCAGGTCGTCGATACCGGTACCCGCTTTTGCAGATACAGGGATGAACTGTGCTTCACCGCCCCACTCTTCCGGCATAACGCCGTACTGAGAGAGTTCGTTTTTAACGCGGTCCATGTCAGCTTCTGGTTTGTCGATTTTGTTGACTGCAACAACCAGTGGCACCTGCGCCGCTTTCGCGTGCTGGATAGCTTCGATGGTCTGTGGCATCACGCCGTCGTCGGCTGCAACAACCAGTACCACGATATCCGTTGCCTGCGCACCACGAGCACGCATTGAGGTAAAGGCGGCGTGGCCCGGGGTATCCAGGAAGGTGATCATGCCGTTATCGGTTTCTACGTGGTAAGCACCGATGTGCTGGGTAATACCACCCGCTTCGCCGGAGGCAACCTTAGTAGAACGAATGTAGTCGAGCAGAGAGGTTTTACCGTGGTCAACGTGACCCATGATGGTCACAACCGGTGCACGCGGTTCAGCCGCAGCGCCAGTGTCACGGTCGCTCATTACGGCTTCTTCCAGTTCGTTTTCACGACGCAGGATAACTTTGTGGCCCATCTCTTCGGCAACCAGCTGTGCGGTTTCCTGATCGATAACCTGGTTGATGGTCGCCATCGCGCCCAGCTTCATCATCGCTTTGATGACCTGAGAGCCTTTCACGGCCATCTTGTTCGCCAGATCGCCAACGGTGATGGTTTCGCCAATGATAACGTCACGGTTAACAGCCTGCGCTGGCTTCTGGAAGCCCTGCTGCAGAGCGGAACCTTTACGCTTACCGCCTTTCCCACCGCGACCCGCTGCACGCGCTTCTTCGCGATCGGCTTTGGATTCAGCGTGCTTGTTGCCTTTCTTCTGAGGACGGGCAGTCTTCGACGCGGTGCGGGTACGGCCACGACCACCTTCAACTTCACGGTCGTTTTCGTCTTCTGCCTGGCGTGCATGCTGGGAAGTGGTTACGTGGTAATCGCTGGTGTCTTCAGTCTGTTCAGCGGTATTCACGCCGTTTTTCTCGTTTTCTTCTGCCATACGGCGCGCTTCTTCAGCAACACGACGTGCGTCTTCTTCCAGCTTACGGCGAGCTTCTTCTTCCGCTTTACGCTTCAGTTCAGCTGCTTCATTTTCACGACGGGCTTTTTCCGTCTGGGCTGTTTTGGTCATTTCGTCAGTCTGTTGATTGCTCACTTTGTCTTTTTCCGCAGCTTCACGCTTCGCTTTATCACTGGCGTCGCGTTTCGCTTTTTCTGCGGCCTCACGTTCAGCTTTTAATTCTGCTTCACGTTTGGCAGTTGCTTCTGCCTCACGCTGAGCTTGTTCTTCCGCTTCACGCTGTGCCTGCTCTTCCGCAGCAAGGCGTTCAGCCTCTTGCGGATCACGTTTTACAAAGGTGCGCGTCTTGCGGACTTCGATTTGTACCGATTTGCTTTTACCACCGGTACCAGGGATATTCAACGTGCTACGCGTTTTGCGCTGCAACGTTAACTTGTCAGGCGTAGAACCATGTTCACGGTTCAGGTGCGCTAACAAGGTTTGTTTCTCTTGCGCGGTTACCGAATCATCAGCGGACTTCGGGATCCCTGCATCAGCAAATTGCTGTACCAGGCGATCCACGGAGGTCTGAATCTCGGCAGCCAGCGTTTTTACAGTTACATCAGTCATGCTGTTCCTTCCTGCTACAGTTTATTACGCTTCGTCGCCAAACCAGCAAATATTACGTGCGGCCATGATGAGTTCGCCGGCTTTCTCGTCGGTTAAACCTTCGATATCGGCCAGGTCATCAACGCCTTGTTCAGCGAGATCTTCCAGCGTACAAACACCACGGGCAGCCAGCTTGAACGCAATCGCACGATCAAGACCTTCCAGATTCAGCAGGTCATCAGCCGGCTTCTTATCACCAAGGCTTTCTTCCTGAGCCAGTGCCAGGGTGGTCAGTGCGTTTTTAGCGCGTTCACGCAGGGCTTCAACGGTTGGCTCATCCAGACCGTCAATTTCCAGCAGCTCTTTCATTGGCACATAGGCCAGCTCTTCCAGCGTAGAGAAGCCTTCTTCAACCAGTACAGTGGCGAAATCTTCGTCAATGTCCAGGTACTTAGTGAAGGTATCGATCGCCGCGTGGGCTTCAGCCTGATGCTTAGCCTGCAGGTCATCAACGGTCATTACGTTGAGTTCCCAGCCGCTCAGCTGAGACGCCAGACGCACGTTTTGACCGTTACGGCCAATCGCCTGCGCCAGGTTACCCGCTTCAACAGCGATATCCATGGTGTGCTTATCTTCGTCCACAACAATGGAAGCTACGTCAGCCGGCGCCATCGCGTTGATCACGAATTGCGCCGGGTTGTCGTCCCACAGAACGATATCGATACGTTCGCCGCCCAGTTCGGTCGAGACCGCCTGCACGCGAGCACCACGCATACCTACGCATGCGCCAACCGGATCGATACGCTTGTCGTTGGTTTTTACCGCGATTTTCGCACGGGAACCAGGATCGCGAGCGGCCGCTTTGATTTCGATAACTTCTTCGCCGATTTCCGGCACTTCAATGCGGAACAGTTCAACCAGCATTTCTGGTTTAGAACGCGTCACGAACAGCTGGGCACCGCGTGCTTCTGGACGCACAGCGTAAAGTACGCCACGGATACGGTCACCCGGACGGAAGTTTTCACGCGGGAGCATGTCTTCACGCAGGATGACGGCTTCAGCATTACCCGCCATGCCTTCAGATTTGATTTCCAGGGAAATGTTGTCGCGGTTAACTTTCTTCACCACGCCAGTAACGATTTCACCTTCCTGATCGCGGAACTGATCAACCACCATAGCGCGCTCGGCTTCACGTACTTTCTGCACGATAACCTGCTTCGCCGTCTGGGTAGTGATACGGTCAAAGGTCACAGATTCAATCTGATCTTCAACATACTCGCCAACATTCAGGCTTTCATCTTCGAAACGTGCTGCTTCCAGCGTGATCTCTTTAGTCGGCTGAGTCACTTCTTCCACGATCACCCAACGGCGGAACGTGTCGAAGTCACCGCTTCTGCGATCGATTTCAACGCGAACATCGATCTCTTGCTCGTATTTTTTCTTGGTTGCTGTAGCCAGTGCACTTTCCAGCGCTTCGAAAATCTTCTCACGCGGCAGCGCTTTCTCATTGGAAACGGCTTCAACAACAGCCAAAATTTCTTTGTTCATCGCGGGCTTTTCACCTCAATCCAGACTGTTAAAAGTGGGGAACCAGGTTCGCCTTCTGGATATTACTCAGCGCGAACACTTCATCTTTGCCTTCGACTGTCACCGTGATCATTTCACCATCAACGGCTTTGATAACGCCCTGCCATTTACGGCGGTTCTGTACAGCCATACGCAGAACGAGAGCCACTTCTTCACCGGTAAAACGCACATAGTGCTCGGCCGTGAACATTGGACGATCGAGGCCAGGTGAGGAAACTTCCAGGTTGTATGCAACAGTAATCGGGTCTTCAACGTCAAGAACCGCACTCACCTGGTGGCTGACATCAGCACAATCGTCAACATTGATGCCATCTTCACTATCAATATAGATGCGCAGCGTCGATGTACGGCCGCGAACGAATTCGATGCCGACCAGTTCGTAGCCCAGTGCTTCGACCGGTGCTGTAATCATCTCTGTTAATTTTTGCTCTAATGTGGACAAGCCCACCCCCAAGACATAAAAAAAGGGCATAAAGCCCAGTTATTCTGTAGTCAGATAACAAAAAACCCCGATAAATCGGGGCTTTAGATAACTGAACCCTATAGCCGCAACTGCGGCCTGGAGCACTCTCCGAAAGAATTCTTTCAAATCCAGCTACGAAGGCTCTGAGTCTTCACAGTATATTTGAAAAAGAACTTAATGGGAAAGTGGTTGCGGGGGCCGGATTTGAACCGACGACCTTCGGGTTATGAGCCCGACGAGCTACCAGGCTGCTCCACCCCGCGCCTGAAACGTGGCAAATTCTACTCGTTTTGGGTAAAAAATGCAAATAATGCTGGGATTTGGTACCGAGGACGGGACGTAAAATCGGCGTTTAGTATATTGATAGTATGGGTTGGCTGTCAACCCTGTAACCGACAGTGGAAAGGCTAAGATATTTTTACAAAAAGTACACGAATGTCTTCCGGTCATCGTCAAAAGATGATTAAATGAAAACTCACTTATTTTGCATAAAAATGCAATTCAGGTGAAAAGGATAACTCATCAGTCAATCAAGCAGGGTTTTATTTTATGACGACGATTCTCAAGCATCTTCCGCAAGGACAACGTATTGGCATCGCTTTTTCGGGCGGCCTGGATACCAGCGCTGCACTGCTGTGGATGCGCCAAAAGGGAGCGGTTCCTTATGCATATACTGCGAACCTGGGTCAGCCGGATGAGGACGATTATGAAGCCATCCCGCGTCGCGCCATGGAGTATGGTGCAGAGAACGCCCGTCTGATTGACTGCCGTAAGCAACTGGTTGCTGAAGGTATCGCAGCCATTCAGTGTGGCGCGTTTCATAACACCACCGGCGGTTTGACTTATTTCAATACCACGCCTCTGGGTCGCGCCGTGACCGGTACTATGCTGGTTGCTGCGATGAAAGAAGACGGCGTCAATATCTGGGGTGACGGCAGCACCTATAAAGGCAACGACATTGAGCGTTTCTATCGCTATGGCCTGCTGACCAACGCTGAACTGCAGATCTACAAACCCTGGCTGGATACCGATTTCATCGATGAGCTGGGTGGTCGTCATGAAATGTCTGAATTTATGATTGCCTGCGGCTTCGATTATAAGATGTCCGTCGAGAAAGCTTACTCAACTGACTCCAACATGCTGGGTGCGACGCACGAAGCGAAAGACCTGGAGTACCTGAACTCCAGCGTGAAGATCGTTAACCCGATCATGGGCGTTAAGTTCTGGGACGAAAACGTCAAAATCCAGGCCGAAGAAGTGACAGTACGTTTCGAGCGCGGCCATCCGGTTGCCCTGAACGGCAAAACCTTCTCTGACGATGTCGAGCTGATGATGGAAGCGAACCGTATCGGCGGACGTCACGGTCTGGGCATGAGCGACCAGATTGAGAACCGTATTATCGAAGCGAAAAGCCGTGGCATCTATGAAGCTCCGGGGATGGCGCTGCTGCACATTGCCTATGAACGTCTGCTGACCGGTATTCACAACGAAGATACCATCGAGCAGTATCACTCTCATGGTCGTCAGTTAGGTAAACTTCTGTATCAGGGCCGCTGGTTCGACCCGCAGGCACTGATGCTGCGTGATGCGTTGCAGCGCTGGGTGGCAAGCGCCATCACGGGCGAAGTGACGCTGGAGCTGCGTCGCGGTAATGACTACTCCATCCTTAACACGGTCTCTGACAACCTGACCTACCAGGCAGAACGTCTGACCATGGAGAAAGGCGATTCAGTCTTCTCTCCGGACGATCGTATCGGCCAGCTGACTATGCGTAATCTAGATATCACCGATACCCGTGCCAAGCTGTTCACCTATACTGAGAACGGTCTGCTCTCGGTATCCGGTGGAAATGGTTTGCCGCAGGTTGAGAATCAGGATCATAACGATAAGTCGTAATCGTTACTCCGAAAGAAAAAAAGCGCCTGCCAGGCGCTTTTTTTTGCCCTTTAACGGGGCGCGTCGATAGTATCTAACCCATTATCGTCACTGTCAGGTGATAAAGGACAGACGAAAAAAAAGACGCTTTTCAGCGTCTTTCTTTCGGAATATTGGTACCGAGGATGGGACTCGAACCCACAAGCCCGTTAGGGCACTACCACCTCAAGGTAGCGTGTCTACCAATTCCACCACCTCGGTACGGAATACTTACTTACTGCGGGATATCGCTGGTCGGCTTAGCCGGTGCAGCTGGCTGAGTCTGCTCGGATTTCGCCGGCGCGCTCAGGTTTTCCCACTCACTTCCCTTACTGGTCTTGTTGCTGTTGATATTGCCAAGCGCCAGGCTGATGATGAAAAACAGCGTCGCCAGAATCGCCGTTGCACGGGTCATGAAGTTACCAGAACCACTTGAACCGAACAGCGTACCGGAAGCGCCTGCTCCGAAGGAGGCTCCCATGTCAGCGCCTTTACCTTGCTGCAGCATAATCAGCGCAACGAGTGCGATGGCCACAATAAGGAAAACAACCAAAAGAGCTTCGTACATAATCAACCTGTTCCTTGCGGATTTGCCGCATACCAATGCTTCGACCAATAAGCAGGAATTTCTCTTTCCCACTGAAGCGGGTGTGAATACTAACCAAAGCGAATGACCTTCGCAAGGGCAATTTCAGCGCATTGTATCAAGTGCGGAAAAAAACAGCAAAAGCCGCATATCTGCGCAATTTAAAGGCGGCAATCGCCGCCTTTTTAAACACTTAACCTGAATGATTATGCCGCTTTTACCGCATCGGCGATACGGTGAGCAAATTCAGTCACCTGAGCTTCGTCTTCACCCTCTACCATCACGCGGATCAGCGGTTCAGTACCAGATTTACGCAGCAATACACGGCCACGTGAGCCCAGCGCGGCTTCAACCTCGGCCATGACGGCTTTCACGTTCTCATTTTCCAGCGGATCGCCGCTACCTGCAGAGAAACGTACGTTGACCAAAATCTGCGGGAACATTTTCATGCCGCTGCAGAGGTCGTGCAGGGACATATGGTTACGTACCATCGCCGCCACAACCTGCAGGCCCGCCACGATGCCATCGCCCGTGGTGGTTTTATCCAGCAGAATAACGTGACCGGAGTTTTCAGCCCCAATGCGCCACCCTTTCTCCTGCAATTTTTCCAGTACATAGCGATCGCCCACTTTCGCGCGGACAAACGGAATGCCGAGCTGTTTCAGCGCCAGTTCCAGACCCATGTTACTCATCAGCGTACCAACAGCACCGCCGCGCAGTTGTCCCTGGCGCAGCCCTTCACGCGCAATGATATACAAGATCTGGTCGCCATCGACCTTGTGACCCTCATGGTCGACCATGATGACGCGGTCGCCGTCGCCGTCCAGCGCAATCCCCAGATCGGCTTTTTCTGCCAGCACACGGGCCTGCAGTGCCCGGACGTCGGTTGCCCCAACGCCTTCGTTGATGTTCACGCCATCCGGTTCACAGCCGATAGTAATCACTTTCGCGCCCAGTTCGCGGAACACATTCGGTGCAATGTGGTAGGTCGCGCCGTTCGCACAGTCGACAACAATTTTGAGATGGCTAAGGCTCAGCTCGTTAGGGAAGGTACCTTTGCAGAATTCAATGTAGCGGCCCGCAGCATCCACAATGCGGCTCGCTTTACCCAGCTCAGCAGAATCTACGCAGGTAATCTCTTTTTCCATCTCCGCTTCAATGGCTTCCTCTACTTCATCTGGCAGTTTGGTACCGTCGATGGAGAAGAATTTGATGCCGTTGTCATAAAACGGGTTATGGGAAGCAGAGATAACAATACCCGCTTCCGCGCGGAAGGTGCGGGTGAGATAAGCCACTGCAGGGGTCGGCATCGGTCCTGTAAAAGAGGCAGAAAGCCCCGCAGCGGCCAGCCCAGCCTCTAATGCCGATTCCAGCATATAACCGGAGATACGCGTATCTTTGCCAATGATGATTTTGCGTGAGCCGTGACGCGCCAGCACTTTACCAGCTGCCCAGCCCAGCTTCAGGACAAAATCAGGGGTGATTGGTGCATCGCCTACGCGCCCACGGATGCCATCGGTACCAAAATATTTACGTTCACTCATAGCGTTTGTTTTCCTTCGCTGCCAATGTAGCTTCCACTACACGCATGGCTTCAACAGTCTCTTTTACGTCATGGACGCGAATAATATGAGCTCCCTGCATCGCTGCAATAACGGCGCAAGCCAGGCTGCCGCTCAGGCGCTCGGAAGGGCCCACGTTCAGCAACTGTCCTATCATTGATTTTCTCGACATCCCAACCAGCAGCGGCAGGCCAAAATGGTGAAACTCAGATAAGCGCGCAAGAAGTTCGTAGTTATGGGAGAGATTCTTACCGAAACCGAATCCCGGGTCGAGTAGCAATTTCTCTTTTGGGATGCCTGCACGCTCACAGCGTGCGATATGCTCAATAAAGAAGCGATTAACATCGGCAAAGACATCTGCATACTTAGGCGCTTCCTGCATCGTTTTCGGCTGCCCCTGCATGTGCATCAGGCACACCGGTAGCCCGGTTTCTGCTGCCGCCTCAAGCGCGCCCGGCTCGGTCAGCGAGCGAATGTCATTGATAATGTGAGCACCTACTCTCGCCACTTCGCGAATCACTTCAGGCTTAGAGGTGTCGACGGAAATCCACACTTCAAAACGTTGAGCAATCGCCTCAACCACTGGAACGACGCGCGCTAACTCTTCGTCTACCGAAACATCCGCCGCCCCCGGGCGCGTGGACTCCCCGCCGACATCAATAATGGTGGCACCCGCGTTGATCATCAAATTCGCGTGTCTCACCGCCTCGATAAGCGTGTTGTGCGTCCCGCCGTCGGAGAAGGAGTCAGGGGTAACATTCAGGATACCCATCACATGAGGATGTGAGAGTTCAAGATGCGAATCCTGGGCGAAAAGTTTCATGGCAAAAATCCCTGGTAACTATATGGTTTAGCGGAAAAGAAAAACCCCGGAGCAAGCTCCAGGGTTTTGAAGTTAAGACAAACGCATCAACAGCAGTGACTTATTTGTCGCCCAACTGTTCTGACATGGTGTTACCCGGGTTTGGCGTACGCGGTTCATCGACCGGACGCGGTGCACGCGGAGTGCCATTGTTGTCAGAATTGTTGGAAGCGCCTGGGTCTTCCCAGCCTGCTGGCGGACGCACATCACGGCGAGCCATCAGGTCGTCGATCTGCGGCGCATCGATGGTTTCATATTTCATGAGCGCATCTTTCATCGCATGCAGGATGTCCATATTGTCATTCAGGATTTGACGAGCACGAGCATAGTTACGCTCGATAAGCGATTTCACTTCCTGATCGATGATACGTGCTGTTTCATCGGACATATGTTTGGCTTTCGCTACAGAACGGCCCAGGAAAACTTCACCCTCTTCTTCCGCATACAGCAGAGGACCGAGTTTGTCAGAGAAACCCCATTGGGTCACCATGTTACGCGCCAGGTTAGTCGCAACTTTAATATCGTTGGACGCACCGGTAGAAACATGTTCCGCACCGTAGATGATCTCTTCTGCCAGACGACCACCGTAGAGGGTCGAAATCTGACTTTCCAGCTTCTGACGGCTGGCGCTGATCGCGTCGCCCTCTGGCAGGAAGAAGGTCACACCCAGCGCACGACCGCGCGGAATAATCGTCACTTTGTGTACCGGATCATGTTCCGGTACCAGGCGACCAATAATGGCGTGGCCTGCTTCGTGATAAGCCGTGGACTCTTTCTGCGCTTCCGTCATCACCATGGATCGACGTTCCGCACCCATCATGATTTTGTCTTTCGCTTTCTCGAACTCCACCATGGAAACCACGCGCTTGTTACCGCGAGCCGCAAACAGAGCCGCTTCGTTCACCAGGTTAGCCAGATCAGCACCGGAGAAGCCCGGCGTACCGCGCGCAATGATTGCCGCATCGATATCTGGCGCCAGCGGAACGCGACGCATGTGTACTTTCAGAATCTGTTCACGACCACGAACATCCGGCAGACCGACCACAACCTGACGGTCGAAACGGCCTGGACGCAGCAGTGCTGGGTCGAGTACGTCCGGACGGTTAGTCGCCGCGATAACGATAATACCTTCGTTACCTTCGAAGCCATCCATCTCAACCAGCATCTGGTTAAGGGTCTGTTCACGTTCATCGTGACCACCGCCCAGGCCTGCGCCACGCTGGCGGCCTACGGCGTCGATTTCATCGATGAAGATGATGCACGGTGCCGCTTTCTTGGCCTGTTCGAACATGTCGCGCACACGAGATGCACCCACACCCACGAACATTTCCACGAAGTCGGAACCAGAAATGGTAAAGAACGGCACCTTCGCTTCACCCGCAATGGCTTTCGCCAGCAGGGTTTTACCGGTACCTGGAGGGCCGACCATCAGAACGCCTTTCGGGATCTTACCGCCCAGTTTCTGGAAACGGCTCGGCTCACGCAGATATTCAACCAGCTCACCCACCTCTTCTTTTGCTTCGTCACAACCTGCGACGTCGGCAAAAGTGGTTTTGATCTGGTCTTCCGTCAGCATGCGCGCCTTACTCTTACCGAACGACATGGCGCCTTTGCCACCGCCGCCCTGCATCTGACGCATAAAGAAGATCCAGACGCCGATAAGCAGCAGCATCGGGAACCACGAAATGAAGATAGAAGCCAGCAGGCTTGGTTCTTCCGGCGGCTCACCGACCACCTTGACGTTTTTAGTCAGAAGGTTATCAAGCAGCTTAGGATCGTTCACCGGGATGTAAGTCGTGTAACGGTTACTATCTTTCTTGGTAACGTTGATCTCACGTCCGTTGATACGCGCTTCGCGAACCTGATCCTGGTTGACCTCTTGCAGGAAGGTAGAATAATCCACCTTGCGGCCATTAGACTCGCTGGGCCCAAAGCTCTGGAATACTGACATCAGCACAACGGCAATGACCAGCCAGAGTATTAGGTTTTTCGCCATGTCACTCAAGGGATTAACCTCTTATTACAACTGTGTTAAAAACAGCGTCAGGATACTCTGTATCCGATTTATTTCAAACTTTCGTCTGAAACTCACCGACTATCATTTTCGCCCGGTCGCTACAATATACACTTCGCGTGAACGCGCACGAGAAGAGTCCGGCTTACGAACTTTGACCTTCGTAAACAGGGAGCGAATTTCCTTTAGATACTCCTCGAAACCTTCGCCCTGGAACACCTTTACTAAAAAACTACCACCTGGCGCCAATACATCACGACACATTTCTAACGCCAGTTCTACCAGATACATGGAGCGAGGAATATCCACCGCCGGTGTTCCGCACATATTTGGCGCCATATCAGACATGACAACCTGTACTTTACTGTCACCTACACGCTCAAGTAACGCTTTCAGCACTAATTCATCACGAAAGTCGCCCTGAAGGAAGTCAACACCAACGATAGGATCCATTGGTAAAAGATCGCATGCAATGATTCGGCCCGTTCCGCCGATTTGCGTCACCGCATACTGAGACCATCCGCCTGGTGCTGCACCGAGATCGACAATCGTCATTCCCGGTTTAAAAAGTTTGTCACTTTGCTGTATTTCATCAAGTTTAAACCAGGCACGGGAACGTAACCCCTTTTTCTGTGCCTGTTGAACATATTTATCGCTAAAGTGTTCCTGGAGCCAGCGGCTCGAGCTAGCAGAACGCTTTTTACCTGTCATTTAACATTCCGTCCTGGTTCATCGTCGCCAGTGGTGTAAATTTCCACATAGCAATTTGGCGATATATGGGAGATGGCGGTAGAATGAACCGTTTTCAATCCCAACGTAAGCAAAAATATACGATGAATCTGAGTACTAAACAAAAACAGCACCTTAAAGGTCTGGCACATCCGCTCAAGCCTGTAGTTATGCTTGGCAACAATGGTTTGACCGAAGGGGTACTGGCCGAGATTGAACAAGCGCTGGAGCACCACGAGCTGATCAAGGTGAAAATCGCCTCTGAAGACAGAGAGACCAAAAACTTGATCGTGGAAGCCATCGTGCGCGAAACCGGCGCCTGTAATGTACAGGTCATCGGTAAAACGCTGGTGCTCTACCGCCCATCTAAAGAGCGTAAAATCTCGCTGCCACGCTAAGATTATCCTGAATTGAACACAGTTTCTGTGTAAAACGAGGGGTTTTCCTTTAGCAGGTGAGCAAAATGCCATGCTCCTTGAGTTGATAAAAGGCCGCTATGCGGCCTTTTTCCTTTCTTTACAATGTATCAACATCTTGCGGGAGATGCGAATTACAGGTAATCAACCTTCGTAATTTCATACTCCACTTCGCCACCCGGGGTACGGATGGTGACCACATCGTCCTGCTCTTTACCGACCAGTCCACGCGCAATCGGCGAATTCACGGAGATCAGATTTTGCTTAAAATCAGCTTCGTCATCGCCCACGATGCGGTAAGTCTGCTCTTCGTCCGTGTCGAGATTAATCACTGTCACGGTTGAACCGAAAATCACGCGGCCGTTATTAGGCATTTTTGTGATATCAATCACCTGCGCGTTAGACAGTTTTGCTTCGATATCCTTGATGCGACCTTCACAGAAGCCCTGCTGTTCACGCGCGGCATGATACTCAGCATTCTCTTTCAGGTCGCCGTGCTCGCGGGCATCCGCGATGGCAGCGATGATTTCAGGGCGGCGAACAGATTTCAGGAAATCCAGTTCTTCACGCAGTTTTTCGGCACCACGTAAGGTCATCGGAATAGCTTGCATTTGTTATACCTCTTAAACATTCCTGTTGGGGGCAGCGTCACCTGCTCCGGCCCCTGCCACCCTGACGTTCAGCGGGGCAGAAGCAAAAGAAAACTGACCCGGAAACGAAGTTCCAGGTCAGCGGCAATTTTTCAGTTTGATACGTATTTTACCCTGAAGTTCACTATGGGTCATCGTTTACTTTGCAGGGCGTTGCGCCTTAGTATGACGGCTTCTTTCCAGCTTGTTAGCGCGAGATTATGCGATTTTCCAGATTTGTCATCGGATTGACCACCAGTATAGCGTTTACTGCCCAGGCTGCTAATGTCGATGAGTACGTTAACCAGCTCCCTGCCGGCGCCAACCTTGCCCTTATGGTGCAGAAGGTCGGTGCCCAGACTCCTGAAATAGAGTATCACAGCCAACAGATGGCGTTGCCCGCCAGTACCCAAAAGGTCATCACCGGGCTGGCGGCGCTACTGCAACTTGGCCCTGATTTTCGCTTTACCACTACGCTGGAAAGCAAGGGTAACATTGATGGCGGTGTACTAAAAGGTGACCTTACGGCGCGATTTGGCGGCGATCCTACGTTAAAGCGTCAGGATATTCGCAATATGGTTGCGGTGATGAAAAAAGCCGGAGTCCAGCGAATCGAAGGCAATGTGCTGATAGATACCTCGATTTTTGCCAGTCATGATAAAGCCCCGGGTTGGCCCTGGAATGACATGACTCAGTGCTTCAGTGCCCCTCCTGCCGCCGCGATTGTTGATCGCAACTGTTTCTCAGTCTCGCTGTATAGCGCGCCTAAAGCCAATGACCTCGCGTTTATACGCGTCGCCTCTTATTACCCAGTCAATATGTTCAGCCAGGTGCGCACCTTAGCGAAAGGCTCCTCAGAAGCCCAGTATTGCGAACTGGACGTGGTGCCCGGTGATTTAAATCGCTTTACGCTTACAGGGTGTCTAACTCAGCGCGCCGATCCGCTGCCGCTGGCGTTTGCCATTCAGGACGGCGCCAGCTACGCCGGGGCCATTCTGAAAGATGAGCTGAAACAAGCGAACATAAGCTATTCCGGAACACTGCTGCGCCAGACGCTGACTAACGAACCGGGAACCGTCCTGGCCAGCAAACAGTCGGCGCCCCTGCATGATCTGCTGAAGATTATGCTGAAAAAGTCAGACAATATGATTGCCGATACCGTATTCCGCATGATTGGCCATGCCCGCTTCGGCGTGCCCGGCACCTGGCGCGCGGGCTCCGATGCGGTACGTCAGATTTTGCGTCAGCAGGCGGGTATCGATCTGGGTAATACCATTGCGGTGGATGGCTCAGGCCTGTCACGCCATAACCTCATCTCCCCCGCCACGATGATGCAGGTGCTTCAATACATTGCCCAGCACGACACTGAGCTAAACTTCATTTCAATGCTGCCGCTGGCAGGTTATGACGGTTCACTGCAATATCGCGCTGGCCTGCACGCGGCTGGTG
The DNA here is from genome assembly GCF_017348915.1 of Leclercia pneumoniae. NCBI lineage: Bacteria > Pseudomonadati > Pseudomonadota > Gammaproteobacteria > Enterobacterales > Enterobacteriaceae > Leclercia > Leclercia pneumoniae. The sequence continues at coordinate 3,781,808 of NZ_CP071383.1, forward strand.
TCGATGGCAAAGTCTCCGCCAAGACCGGTTCGCTGCAGGGGGTATATAACCTTGCCGGGTTTATTACCACCGCCAGCGGCCAACGCATGGCGTTTGTACAATATCTGTCAGGTTATGCTGTCGAGCCCGCGGATCAACGTAATCGCCGTATTCCACTGGTGCGCTTCGAAAGCCGCCTTTATAAAGACATCTATCAGAATAATTAACGATGAAACTGCTTATTGTTGAAGATGATATGCTGTTACAGGAAGGGCTGGCGCTAGCCCTTACTGCTGAGGGCTATACTCTTGACTGCGCGGCTACAGCGGCAGAAGCGGATGGCTTGATCCAGAGTGGTGAGTACAGCCTGGTGATCCTTGACCTTGGTCTGCCGGATAAAGACGGGGCAACGCTGCTTAGCCAGTGGCGTCGTCGGGGCATCTCTAATCCCGTGCTGATCCTCACCGCACGCGATGCGCTGGCGGATCGCATCAATGGGCTTGATTCAGGCGCTGATGACTACCTAGTTAAGCCTTTTGCCCTGGCAGAGCTGCAAGCTCGCGTTCGGGCGCTGATTCGTCGCTATCAGGGACACAGCGATAATTTGCTGAGCGATGGCGATCTCACCCTCAATTTGCAAACGCAGCAGGTATTGCAGCAGACGCTACCGGTTGAGGTGACGCCGAAGGAGTTTGCCCTGCTCACTCGCCTCATTATGCGCAGCGGGCAAACCGTGCACCGAGAAACCCTGCAGCAGGATATCTACTCCTGGCAGGATGATCCCGGATCTAACACCCTTGAAGTTCATATCCATAATTTGCGACGCAAACTCGGTAAAGATCGTATTAAAACCGTCCGCGGCGTCGGCTATCGACTGGAAAGCCAAAAATGAACAGTATGCGCCGTCGGCTGATGGTGTTGCTTGCTATTATTTTACTCTTTTTTCAACTGATTAGCGTCGTCTGGCTCTGGCATGAAAGCCGGGAGCAGATCGGCTTTTTAGTCAATGAAACCTTGTCAGCGAAATCGCGAAACCAGCACGTTGAGAAGGAGATCCATGAAGCGATCGCTTCTTTGCTGGTTCCCTCGCTGGTGATGATTGGCTTTACCCTGCTTTTCTCGTTCTGGGCAATCACCTGGATTACCCGTCCACTTAATCAGTTGCGTACCAGCCTGGCAAACCGTTCTGCCGACAATCTCACGCCGCTGCCAGTCTATTCCGACATGCTGGAGATCAGTGCCGTAACCCGCACGCTAAACCAGCTGCTGGCTCGTCTTGACCATACTCTGCAGCAGGAGCGCTTATTCACCGCTGACGCCGCACACGAGCTGCGAACGCCGCTGGCTGGCATTCGTCTGCATCTGGAGTTAATGGCGAAGTCTGGCACGCCTCAGGCGGAGCCATTGATTACACGTATTGACCAGTTGATGCACACGGTAGAGCAACTCTTAATGCTGGCCCGTGCGGGACAGGCGATGGCGAGTGGTCACTATCAGACGCTGAGCTGGAGCGACACGATATTTGCGCCTTTGGCGCTGGAACATGATGCTAAAGAGCACAGGCTTATCTGGCCCCCGCAAAGTCCCCTCGTGGCCGAGGGTGATGCCATCCTGCTGCGCCTGATGCTGCGTAATCTGCTGGAGAACGCCGTTCGTTACAGCCCAAAAGGCACCGTAATCGAGGTGAAATTAGAAGAGACGGGCGACGGGACGAGAGTCAGCGTACTTGACCAGGGGCCGGGTATTGATGAGGCGCATCGACAGTCTATTACTGAGCCGTTCCGCCGTATTGATCAACGTTATGGCGGCAGTGGTCTGGGGCTGAGTATCGTTCAACGTATTCTGCAACTCCATCGCGGCACCCTGCATCTGGAGAATCGTCCTGAAGGCGGGCTAATAGTGAGCTGCTGGCTCCCTGCAAAACTGAGATAAAAAAAACCCCCTTGATAAGGGGGTCACAGACGGTCTTAACGTTTGTAGATGAATTCGACGCCTTCTTCGTCATCTTCATCCCAGTCGTCATCCCAGTCTTCGTCATCTTCGATATCTTCTTGCTGCTCTTCGAGTTGCTGACGATGATAATCGTCCCACATGAACTCGACTTTCTCGGGCTGTTTCGCCTCTTCTGCCTGAGCGATCGGGTTCTCGATGATAAAGGTCATCACATCCCAGCAGAGATCTTTAACGCCAACCTGGCTTGCCGCAGAGATCAGATAGTATTTATCTTCCCAGCCCATCGCGTCGGCAATCGCTTTCGCCTTCGCTTCGGCCTCGGCTTTGTCCATCAGGTCGATCTTGTTAAAGACCAGCCAGCGCGGTTTCGCCGCCAGCTTGTCGCTGTATTTTTCCAGCTCACCGATGATGATACGGGCGTTTTCAACCGGATCAGAACCGTCGATAGGATCGATATCGATCAGGTGAAGCAGGACGCGGCAACGCTCGAGGTGCTTCAGGAAGCGAATACCCAGACCCGCACCTTCGGCAGCACCTTCGATCAGGCCAGGAATATCAGCCACAACGAAGCTCTTCTCGTTATCCATACGAACCACGCCCAGGCTTGGCACCAGCGTGGTAAACGGATAATCAGCTACTTTCGGCTTGGCAGCAGAGACGGCGCGGATAAAGGTCGATTTACCGGCGTTCGGCATGCCCAGCATCCCCACGTCGGCCAGCAGCATCAGCTCCAGCTGCAGATCGCGCTTATCGCCCGGCGTCCCCATCGTTTTCTGACGAGGTGTACGGTTCACAGAGGACTTGAAGCGGGTGTTGCCCAGGCCGTGCCAGCCACCTTTAGCGACCATCAGGCGCTGACCATGCTTCGTCATGTCACCCATGGTTTCGCCGGTGCCCTGATCGATGACGCGCGTCCCTACCGGCACTTTAATGCTTACGTCTTTCCCGCGTTTACCGGTGCAGTCACGGCTCTGGCCATTCTGGCCACGTTCCGCACGGAAAGATTTCTCGAAACGGTAGTCGATCAGCGTGTTGAGGTTTTCATCCGCCTCCAGCCACACATCGCCGCCATCCCCGCCATCGCCGCCGTCCGGGCCGCCGCGTGGAATGTATTTTTCACGGCGGAAGCTTACGCAACCATTACCGCCATCACCTGCAACAACCAGGATCGTTGCTTCATCAACAAACTTCATTTTACTCTCCGTAACTCATTCGCCTGAGCGGGGCATGACTACAACCGCTTCATTTTTGCGCCAACGTCCCCAAAGACGATGACCAATGGCGGAATACATCGCGCCCGCAACCACGACAAACGCACCGAGATAACCCAGAAGGTTTAACATCGGTTTGACGAAGAAATCGGGCCAGGCCACTGATAACAAATCTGAAAATAATAGCGTAAACAGCGGGGTAAGCGTGATTAAGGCGCTCACCTGTGCTGCTTGCCAGCGCGCCATCGCCTCAGCGAGCGCACCATAACCCACCAACGTGTTCAGACCACAAAAGATCAGACACGCCAGTTGCCAGTCGCTCAACTGAGCAATGACGCCCGGCTTCGCAAGTGGCAGCAATGCAATAGTACATAAAGTGTACAGCAAAAAGAGGATCTGCTGTGACGCCAGACGCCGCAATAACACCTTTTGCGCGACGCCATAACTCACCCAGACCATCGCTGCACCTACCCCAAAAATCACACCCCATGTGTAATCCGTCAGGCGGGTGAAAATCTCAACCAGACTGGTGTTAAAGAACATCACCAGCCCACACAACAGCATACATGCCCCAATAATTTGGGTGCCACGCATCTTCTCTTTGAGAATAAACACGCTGGCTACCATCATGCCCACAGGGGAAAGCTGACCAATCACCTGCGATGCCGTAGGGCTTAAATATTGCAGGGAAGAGCTGAACAGGATGAAGTTACCGAATAACCCCCCCGTCGCGATAGCCAGTAACACCAGCCAGCGCGGACTACGGAAGAGCCGTAGTGGTGGGAGCTTGCCTCTTATCGCGAGGATCGCACCAAGGCCAATACTTGCCATCAGGAAGCGATAAAACACCACGGTGGGCGGCTCCATCACCTCCAGAACCTGCTTCATTGCGATTGGCAGTGCACCCCAGCACATTGCGGTAGTGAGCGCCAAAAGAATACCAATGCCGGCCTGCTGCTTCATGCCCGTTTTCCCTACAGAAAAAATTGCCGGGTTTCCAATGTAAAAAGCCCCGCAACAGGTTGCGGGGCTTTAATCCGTTACCGGACCGAGAAAACCTTACTCAGCAACGATGCTGATGTATTTACGGTTGTTCGGGCCTTTAACTTCAAATTTCACTTTACCGTCTGCTTTAGCAAACAGAGTGTGGTCACGACCGCAACCTACGTTGTTACCAGCGTGGAATTTGGTGCCACGCTGACGAACGATGATGCTACCCGCCAGTACAGTTTCGCCACCGAAACGCTTAACGCCCAGGCGTTTAGCTTCTGAATCGCGACCGTTACGTGTGGAGCCGCCAGCCTTTTTATGTGCCATTTAAATCTCTCCTCAGGTCTTAGGCGCTGATGCCAGTAATTTTCACATCAGTGAACCACTGACGGTGGCCCTGCTGCTTACGGTAGTGTTTACGACGACGAAACTTAACGATTTTAACTTTCTCGCCACGACCGTGTGCAACAACTTCAGCTTTGATAACGCCGCCATCAACGAAAGGAACGCCGATTTTGACTTCTTCACCGTTTGCGATCATCAGAACTTCTGCGAACTCAACAGATTCGCCAGTTGCGATGTCCAGCTTTTCCAGGCGAACGGTCTGACCTTCGCTTACTCGGTGTTGTTTACCACCACTTTGGAAAACCGCGTACATATAAACTCCGCTTCCGCGCACATCCTCGTATGATTCAGAGTGCGCTATAAATATTCACAATAGGGCGCGAATATTACGCAAAACGCGAGCCTTTGACAAGTGCTACCGTCAATACATGAAGAAAAAAAACACAACACGTACGGCAACGTTTATCTGAGGCGTTTTTTCAGTACAATCGGCGCTACTATTGATTAACCGAACCCTTTGTTAACCCATTTAAAATGGGGCCTACAGGACTAAAAGCCCGGCTTTTACGATGAATTTAGAAAAAATCAATGAGTTAACCGCGCAGGATATGGCGGGTGTGAATGCAGCAATCCTGGAACAGCTCAACTCTGATGTTCAGCTTATCAATCAGTTGGGTTACTACATCGTCAGCGGAGGCGGGAAACGCATCCGTCCAATGATCGCTGTGCTTGCCGCGCGCGCGGTGGGCTATCAGGAAAATGCGCACGTTACGATTGCAGCCCTGATCGAATTTATCCATACCGCAACGTTGCTCCACGACGATGTGGTGGATGAATCGGACATGCGCCGGGGTAAAGCCACCGCGAACGCCGCGTTTGGCAATGCCGCCAGCGTTCTGGTCGGCGATTTTATTTACACACGTGCGTTCCAGATGATGACGAGTCTGGGATCCTTAAAGATCCTGGAGGTGATGTCTAAAGCCGTTAACGTCATCGCCGAAGGTGAAGTGTTGCAGCTGATGAACGTCAACGATCCGGACATCACCGAAGAGAACTACATGCGCGTCATCTACAGCAAGACGGCACGTCTGTTCGAAGCGGCGGCACAGTGCTCGGGTATTCTTGGCGGCTGCTCTGAGGCGCAAGAAAAGGGTCTGCAAGACTACGGGCGTTACCTGGGTACGGCTTTCCAGCTGATTGACGATCTGCTCGACTACAGCGCCGATGGCGAAACGCTGGGTAAAAACGTGGGTGATGACCTGAACGAAGGCAAACCGACACTACCCTTGCTGCATGCCATGCGTAACGGTACGCCTGAACAAGCGAAGCAGATCCGTGATGCGATCGAACAGGGTAATGGCCGACACCTTCTGGAACCCGTGCTGGAAACAATGGCAGCTTGCGGCTCTCTGGAATGGACGCGTCAGCGCGCCGAAGAGGAAGCAGACAAAGCGATCGCTGCCCTTCAGGTTCTGCCTGAAAGCCCTTGGCGTGAGGCGCTTATTGGCCTGGCGCACATTGCGGTACAACGCGATCGTTGATCTGAATAAGAACTCTCGATTCGGAAAAAGAGAGTTCTTATAAGCTCCAATTTTATCCATAACGTTGTTAATGAATTCGCTTACAACCCGCATGAATAAAGGATTGGCATAATCTGAATGTCACTCCGCATGCCGCGAACTTTTTAGAACCGCTGTTCGAAGAAGGTATAGTAACAACGTCATTTAACTCGAAATGACGTGGACGCACCTGAACAGAGGGACAGCAACATGGATAAGAAATTTATCGACTGGCATCCGGCCGATATTATTGCCGCGCTGCGTAAAAAAGGAACTTCACTGGCTGCGGAGTCTCGCCGTAATGGTCTTAGCTCATCCACTTTAGCTAACGCGTTAACGCGCTCATGGCCGAAAGGTGAGTTGATCATTGCCACTGCACTGGGCACCGATCCCTGGGTGATATGGCCATCGCGTTATCACGATCCCATAACCCACGAATTTGTTGACAGAACGCGGTTGATGCGGCGGAAAAGAGAAGAGAGAAAGCGCCAGGAGTGACGCTTTTTTAGCAGGAATAGCAACCCCCCGGTCTGAAAGGCAGGGGGCTGCCAGGCACGATTACTCGCCCTTCACACGCTCGATATTGGCACCCAGCGCGCGCAGTTTATCTTCGATACGTTCGTAACCGCGATCGATGTGATAAATACGATCGACAATCGTTGTACCTTCGGCAATACAACCCGCCAGCACAAGACTCGCTGACGCGCGCAGATCGGTCGCCATCACCTGTGCGCCAGACAGTGTTTCAACGCCATGGCAAATAACGGTATTGCTTTCGATTTCCGCGTGTGCGCCCATACGGATAAGTTCCGGTACGTGCATGAAGCGGTTCTCAAAGATGGTTTCAGTGATGAAGCCGGTTCCTTCCGCCACGAGGTTCAGCAGAGTGAACTGTGCCTGCATATCGGTCGGGAATGCCGGATGAGGCGCGGTACGGACGTTTACCGCTTTTGGACGGTTGCCGTGCATATCCAGGCTGATCCAGTCTTCACCGATCTCGATATCGGCCCCTGCGTCACGCAGTTTAGCCAGTACGGCATCCAGGGTGTCGGGCTGTGCATTGCGGCAGACAATTTTGCCGCCTGAAATCGCGGCAGCAATCAGGAAAGTACCGGTTTCGATACGGTCAGGCAGTACGCGGTAAACGCCGCCACCCAGACGCTCAACGCCTTCGATGGTGATGCGATCGGTACCCTGGCCGGTGATCTTCGCGCCAAGCGCGACCAGGAAGTTTGCGGTATCCACAATTTCCGGCTCGCGTGCGGCGTTCTCGATAACCGTGGTGCCTTCTGCCAGCGTGGCGGCAGACATAATGGTTACCGTGGCGCCAACGCTCACTTTGTCCATGACAATGTGCGCGCCTTTCAGACGGCCATTAACAGAGGCTTTTACGTAACCCTCTTCCAGTTTGATATCTGCGCCCAGTTTTTCCAGGCCGTAGATGTGCAGATCAACCGGACGCGCGCCGATAGCACAGCCGCCAGGCAGTGAGACCTGCCCCTGACCAAAACGCGCCACCAGTGGACCCAGGGCCCAGATAGAGGCACGCATGGTTTTTACCAGATCGTAAGGCGCAGAGAAGTTGTTCACGTTGCTGGCATCGATCCACACGGATCCGTTGCGCTCCACCTTCGTACCGAGCTGAGTCAGCAGCTTCATAGTGGTGTCGATGTCTTTCAATTTTGGTACGTTCTGGATCTCTACCGGCTCTTCCGCAAGCAGTGCGGCGAAGAGGATTGGCAGCGCGGCGTTTTTGGCGCCGGAGATTGTCACTTCGCCCTGGAGACGCGTCGGCCCCTGTACACGAAATTTGTCCATTATTTGCTCTCTGTATGAATTCAACCGTGCTGCTGGCTAATCGCCCTCAGCTCAAAAACCGTTTAGTTTGCGATCGCGAGCCCACTCTTGTGGGGTAAACGCCTTAATCGACAGGGCATGGATACGATTATCCGCGATATATTCCATCAGCGGCGCATAAACAGCCTGCTGTTTCTTCACGCGGCTCATGCCGTCAAAAATCTCACCCACAGCAATAACCTGGAAGTGACTGCCATCGCCGGAGACGTGGGCTTCCTGAAGGGAGAGTGCATTCATCAGCACTGCCTGGATTTCATTATTTTCCATGGGTTCTATATCATCTGGTAGTGAAAACAAGCCCAACATCTTAGAGCAAAGTGGCGCTGTCTTAAACAAGCAAAAAGCCCCGACAATGAAACTGTCGAGGCTTTTGATAGTAACGTACTGAAAAAATTAGCGAGGCAAAACGTCTTGCGGCAGATTATAGAGCTGAGCCAGCGTGATGACGTTATCGCTGATGCCTGCCAGAGAGACCTGTAGCCCCTGCTTCTTACCGGCAGCGACAAGATGTGCCAGCAGTGCGACGCCGGCCGTATCCACGCGAGAGATCCCGCCAAGATCGATGCAGGTCACCCCTTGCATCGCCTGGTCGCGCGCATCCCACAGAGGATTCAGATAATCCTGATCCAGCTCGCCTGATAGCAACAGCTTTTCGCCATCACGGATCCAGCTGAGTGGCTGCGTCATTATTTTTTCTCGTCCAGGGTAATTTTCTGGCGAGAGATGGATTGCAGCTGAGCAGTCAGGCCGTCAATACCTTTGGTACGCAGCAGGTCGCTCCACTCGTTCTGCTTGGTGGTAATCATGCTAACGCCTTCAGCGATCATGTCATAGGCCTGCCAGTTGCCCGTCTGGCTATTTTTACGCCACTGGAAATCCAGGCGTACCGGCGGACGGCCGTTCGGATCGATAATGGTTACGCGAATCGGCACGATAGTGGCATCACCCAGCGGCTGCTCAGGGGCGATCTGGTAAGTCTGGCCGTGATACATCGCCAATGCCTGACCGTATGCCTGCTTCAGATATTCACGAAACGCAGCAAAGTAGGCGTCACGCTGCGCTGGGGTGGCGTCTTTGTAGTAGCGGCCCAGAACCAGCGCACCGGCATACTTAATCTGTACGTATGGCAGCAGTTCTTGATCGACGATATCACGCAGATAATCCGGGTTAGAGCGAATTTTAGGTTGTTCGTTTTTAAGGCGATCGAAGGTTTTCTTGGCCGCCTCATTCATCTGTTGGTAAGGGTTAGCCTGACCAGCCGCATTTGCCGCTGTGAGTGGGGCAATCATCAGCATGGCAACCATTAACAGTCGTTTAATCATGAATTACTTCTCCTGAGATGAATTCGTCGTGCCAGTAGGTGGCGTGACATCTGATTCTGCGGGCGCTTCAGCAGATTTGTTCTCGTCACCTCCCTTACTGTTGTAAAGGAACTGACCAATCATATCCTCAAGTACCATGGCTGACTTGGTATCCTGAATAACGCCGCCATCTTTAAGAATAGTCGTTCCCAGTTCAGGGTCTTCAAAACCGACATTCAGCGCCAGATATTGCTCGCCGAGCAGGCCAGAGGTACGAATGGAGAGCGAGCTGGTATCCGGAATGTGGTTGTAGCGCTCTTCGATATCCAGCGCCACGCGAGGCAGATAGGTTTTCTCGTCCAGCGAGATATCCGCTACCCGCCCAATCACCACGCCGCCGATGCGCACCGGCGAACGTGCCTTCAGGCCGCCAATATTATCGAAGGTGGCATAAATTCGGTACGTAGGCTCGGTACGAACAGAGGTGATATCTGCCGCTCTCAGGCAAATAAACAAGGCCGCCAGCAGCGCCAGCAAAACAAAGATACCAACCCAAATTTCACTTTTTCTCGTTTGCATGAACTCAATTCCCAAACATCAGTGCGGTGAGCACAAAATCCAGACCCAATACGGCCAGCGACGAATGCACGACAGTACGTGTTGTTGCGCGGCTGATCCCTGCAGACGTCGGGATAGCATCGTAACCGTTAAATAAGGCAATCCAGGTAACGGTGATGGCAAACACAATGCTTTTTATCAGGCAGTTCACCAAATCCATTCGCAGATCGATAGCATCCTGCATAGCAGACCAGAAGAAGCCGGCATCGATGCCCTTCCACTGCACGCCCACCAGCGAACCACCCCAAATGCCCACCGCGACGAAGAGAATGGTCAGCAGCGGCAGAGAGATTACCCCAGCCCAAAAGCGCGGTGAAATCACCCGACGCAGAGGGTCGACCGCCATCATCTCCATACTGGAAAGCTGCTCGGTCGCGCGCATCAAACCAATCTCCGCCGTGAGCGCAGAACCCGCCCGCCCCGCAAAGAGCAGCGCGGCCACTACCGGCCCAAGTTCACGCAGCAATGAAAGCGACACCAGCATACCGAGGCTGGTTTCTGCACTATAGGTGGTCAGGACCAGATATCCCTGCAACCCCAGCACCATTCCAATGAACACTCCCGAAACGATGATGATAACCATCGACAGTACGCCAACATTATAGAGCTGACGTATCAGTAGCGGGGTGTGTTTACGGAACTCCGGTTTGCCGACCAGCGCATTGAATAACATCAATCCGGCACGCCCGAACGTCCTGACGGTTTTTATGCCGTGGTGTCCTAAAGCGGCCAACGCATTTAACAGCATGAGCGGCTTAACTCCCTATTCCTAATAAATCTTGATGATAATCATCCGCCGGATAACGGAACGGAACCGGCCCATCAGCAATACCGTAGAGGAACTGGCGCACGCGCGCGTCGTCGTTCTCTTTCAGGGACTGCGCACTGCCGTGAGCGACGATCTTTTTATCGGCCACGATATAGGCATAGTCAGCGATGCTCAGTACTTCCGGAACATCGTGCGACACCACAATACAGGTCACGCCGAGCGCACTGTTCAGTTCCGAGATCAGTTTAACCAGCACTCCCATGGTGATGGGATCCTGCCCGACAAAAGGTTCGTCGAACATAATCAGATCCGGTTCAAGGGCAATGGCACGGGCAAGCGCTGCCCTGCGCGCCATCCCGCCAGAGAGCTCAGAAGGCATTAACTTTGCCGCCCCGCGTAGCCCCACGGCCTCGAGTTTCATCATTACCGTGCTTTTCAGCAGCGGCGCGGGCAGACGTGTGTGTTCACGCAGCGGATAAGCCACGTTATCGAAGACGTTAAGATCGGTAAAAAGCGCCCCCGACTGGAAAAGCATGCTCATGCGTTTACGCACGGTATAGAGGCGTGAACGTGACATGGCTGAAACGTTTTCGCCATCGAAAAGGATCTCGCCGCTGTCCGGGGGGATCTGGCCGCCGATCAGGCGCAGCAGCGTGGTTTTACCAATGCCAGAAGGCCCCATGATGGCGGTGATCTTGCCGCGCGGCACGGTCAGAGAAATATTGTCAAAAATGACCCGGTCGCTGCGCGTAAAACTTACGCCGCGAACATCGACTAAATTCGCCCCGTTCAGGCTCATGTATATTTCCTTTCTATTGCCGGCTCAGGATAAGCATGATGCTTGATTCAGCTCCAAACCCAGCATTTTTACAGAATATTTCACACTGAGGTAAGCGAAAGCTGGCATTTGTTTTACTTTTACGGCGCATAAAGTCAAAATTAAGAATTCGTTACGTCTACAGACTGTATGCAGCCAGAGATTTTCTCTCAGTGGACCGGCGAGTATACCTGAAGAAAGGACTTTTGATGCTTCTCGCAACAGCACTGTTAATAATTGGTTTACTTTTGGTCGTCTACAGTGCCGATCGTCTGGTGTTTTCAGCATCAATACTCTGTCGTCTCTTTGGCATTCCCCCTTTGATTATTGGCATGACGGTGGTCAGCGTTGGCACCTCCCTTCCTGAGATCATCGTGTCGGTCGCCGCTTCGATGCATGACCAGTTGGATCTCGCCGTCGGTACCGCCATTGGCTCCAATATCGTCAATATATTATTGATATTAGGGCTTGCCGCACTGTTGCACCCATTTCGCGTGCATTCTGATGTTCTGCGCCGCGAATTGCCGCTAATGTTGATCGTAAGTCTGTTGGCAGGCTGCGTATTGTACGACGGGCAGTTGACGATGAGCGATGGCATATTCCTGCTGGCGCTGGCGACGGTCTGGCTGCTTTACATTGTTAAGCTCGCCCGCGCCGCAGAAAAACAGGGCAATGATAGCCTGACCCGAGAACAGATGGCGGAGCTACCGCGCGAAGGCACGCTGCCCGTGGCGCTACTCTGGCTGGGGATCGCTTTGATCATCATGCCCATGGCGACGCGGATGATCGTCGATAACGCTACGGTATTGGCAAACTACTTTGCCATGAGCGAGCTCACCATCGGCCTGACGGTTATCGCCATTGGTACCAGTCTGCCCGAACTGGCAACCGCCATCGCGGGAGCGCGTAAAGGCGAGGACGATATCGCCATTGGTAACATCATCGGTTCGAACATTTTCAATATCGCGATTGTGCTCGGCCTGCCAGCGTTGCTCTCACCTGGCGTATTCAACCCGCTGGCGTTCTCGCGAGATTACGGGGTGATGGTGCTGGTCAGCGCCATCTTTGCCCTACTCTGCTGGCGCCGCAAACGGCAGATTGGTAAAGGCGCAGGCGCGCTACTGACCGCGGGTTTTATCGTATGGATGGCGATGCTGTACTGGCTCTCGCCTCTTCTCTCTGGGTAAACGGATACGGATTATGTCGCACATAGAATTGCAGCCGGACTTTGACTTTCAGAAAGCAGGAAAAGCGGTTCTGGAGATTGAACGTGAAGGTCTGGCGCAGTTAGACCAATACATTAATCAGGATTTTACGCTGGCGTGCGAAATGCTGTTTCGCTGTAGCGGCAAAGTCGTGGTAATGGGGATGGGTAAATCAGGTCATATCGGCCGCAAAATGGCGGCAACCTTTGCCAGCACCGGGACAACGGCCTTTTTCGTCCACCCAGGCGAAGCCGCTCACGGCGATCTCGGTATGGTCACGCCGCAGGATGTGGTTATTGCCTTATCCAACTCAGGTGAATCTAACGAAATTCTGGCGCTGATCCCGGTCCTAAAGCGGCTGCAGGTTAAGCTTATCTGCGTTACCAGCCGCCCCGAGAGCAGCATGGCGCGCGCCGCAGATGTGCACCTGTGCGTGAAAGTCCCTAAAGAGGCCTGCCCGCTGGGTCTGGCTCCCACATCCAGCACCACCGCGGTACTGGTGATGGGCGACGCCCTTGCCGTCGCGCTGCTTGAGGCCCGCGGTTTTACGGCAGAAGATTTCGCCCTCTCCCACCCTGGCGGTGCGCTTGGACGCAAATTGCTATTACGCGTCAACGACATCATGCATACTGGCGAGGAAATTCCGCACGTCAGTAAAGACGCTCCCTTACGTGATGCGTTACTGGAAATCACCCGTAAAAACCTGGGCATGACGGTCATCTGTGATGAGACGATGAAGATCGAAGGTATCTTCACCGACGGGGACCTGCGCCGGGTATTTGATATGGGCGTCGATGTTCGTACGCTGGGTATCGCCGATGTGATGACCAGCGGCGGAATTCGCGTGCGTCCGGGGACGCTGGCGGTCGATGCACTCAACCTGATGCAGTCCCGCCATATTACCGCGGTCATGGTTGCCGATGGCGACCAGTTGCTGGGTGTGGTACATATGCATGATCTTCTGCGCGCAGGCGTAGTGTAATGAAGGATAAGACAATGAGTAATGCGGGTGCTTCGCTTGCAACCTGTTACGGCCAGGTCAGTTCACAAATGATGGCGCAAGCGGAAAAGATTCGTTTGCTGATTCTGGACGTGGACGGCGTCCTCTCCGACGGCCTGATCTATATGGGCAATAACGGCGAGGAGCTTAAGGCCTTTAATGTGCGTGATGGCTACGGCATTCGCTGCGCACTGACTTCTGGCATAGAAGTTGCCATTATCACCGGCCGGAAGGCTAAACTAGTAGAAGACCGTTGCGACACGTTGGGCATTACCCATCTTTATCAGGGACAATCCGATAAGAGGGTCGCTTTCAGGGATTTGCTGGATAAACTGGCTATTGCCCCAGAAAACGTAGCCTATGTAGGCGACGATCTGATTGACTGGCCAGTAATGGCTGAAGTGGGACTGAGCATTGCCGTTGCCGATGCGCATCCGCTTTTACTCCCCCGCGCTGACTATGTCACCCGGATCAACGGTGGGCGGGGCGCGGTTCGTGAGGTGTGCGATCTCCTGTTACTGGCGCAAGGCAAGCTTGATGAGGCCAAAGGGCAATCGATATGAGTAAAACCAGACGTTGGGTTATTATTCTGCTTTCGCTGTTGGCACTGGTACTGATTGGCGTGAATCTTGCCGATCGGGATGACACCGAAGCGCCGACGGTGAACACGAGCGATCCAACCTATAAAAGCGATCAAAGCAATACCGTGGTTTATAGCCCGGAAGGCGCACTGAATTATCGCCTTATCGCCCAGCACGTTGAATATTTCTCTGAGCAGGGTGATTCGTGGTTTACCCAGCCGGTGCTGACCACGTTTGACAAAGATAAAGTTCAGACATGGTCCATCAAATCAGATCGGGCAAAACTGACGAATGACCGTATGCTTTATCTTTATGGCCATGTGGAAGTGAATGCGCTGACCCCTGATGCGCAATTGCGCAAAATCACCACTGACAACGCACAGATCAACCTGGTCACCCAGGATGTCACATCCCAGGATCTGGTCACTTTATACGGCACAACATTTAATTCCAGCGGCCTCAGAATGCGCGGGAACTTACGCAGCAAGAACGCAGAGCTGATTGAAAAGGTTAGAACCTCCTATGAAATTCAAAACAAACAAACTCAGCCTTAATTTCGTCATCGCCAGCGCACTGCTGGCCGCCAGTCTGCCTGCGCTTGCTGTGACAGGTGATACCGAGCAGCCGATTCATATCGAGTCAGACACCCAGTCTCTTGATATGCAGGGCAATGTGGTGACGTTCACTGGCAATGTGGTGGTGACTCAGGGCACCATCAAAATCAATGCAGACAAAGTCGTCGTGACCCGTCCGGGTGGCGAAGATGGTAAAGAGATTATCGATGGTTACGGCAATCCGGCCACCTTCTACCAGATGCAGGACAATGGCAAACCGGTAAAAGGCCACGCCTCGCACATGCACTATGAGCTGGCAAAAGATTTTGTCGTGCTCACTGGCAACGCGTTCCTGGAGCAGCTGGACAGTAATATCACCGGCGACAAGATCACCTACCTGGTGAAAGAGCAGAAAATGCAGGCCTTCAGTGAAAAAGGCAAACGCGTCACCACCGTACTTGTTCCGTCGCAGCTGCAGGACAAAAACAGCAATCAGGCTCCGGCACAGAAAAAGAGTAACTAATTCGTTATGGCAACATTAACTGCAAAGAATCTTGCGAAGGCCTATAAGGGCCGCCGCGTCGTGGAAGATGTCAGTCTGACCGTAAACTCTGGTGAGATCGTCGGGCTTCTGGGGCCGAACGGTGCGGGTAAAACCACCACTTTCTACATGGTGGTCGGTATTGTGCCGCGCGATGCAGGCAACATCATTATCGATGACGAAGACATCAGTCTGCTGCCACTGCACGCCCGTGCCCGTCGTGGTATCGGCTATCTGCCGCAGGAAGCGTCCATCTTCCGTCGCCTGAGCGTCTTCGACAACCTGATGGCCGTCTTGCAGATCCGTGACGATCTTACCGCCGAGCAGCGTGAAGATCGCGCTAACGAGCTGATGGAAGAGTTCCACATTGAACATCTGCGTGATAGCCTCGGTCAGGCGCTCTCGGGCGGCGAACGTCGTCGCGTTGAGATTGCCCGAGCGCTGGCTGCCAACCCAAAATTCATTCTTCTTGATGAACCCTTTGCGGGCGTTGACCCCATTTCCGTAATCGATATCAAACGCATTATCGAGCATCTGCGCGACAGCGGCCTCGGCGTATTGATAACGGACCATAACGTGCGCGAAACGCTGGCCGTCTGCGAACGTGCATACATTGTGAGCCAGGGGCATCTGATTGCTCATGGCACGCCGCAGGCGATCCTGGAAGACGAGCATGTTAAGCGCGTGTATCTTGGGGAAGACTTCAGACTCTGATAGGGTAAGAGGTACAACAACGCGTAACCGGAGAAAAATGCTCTGAATATGAAGCAAGGTTTGCAATTAAGGCTCAGCCAGCAGCTGGCAATGACGCCACAATTACAGCAGGCAATCCGCCTGTTGCAATTGTCTACGCTTGAACTGCAGCAGGAGCTCCAGCAAGCGCTGGAGAGCAATCCTCTGCTTGAGCAAACCGATCTTCACGATGAGGTAGACACCCAGCAGTCCCAGGACACCGAGGCACTTGATACCGCCGATGCCCTTGAGCAGAAAGAGATGCCCGACGAGCTGCCGCTGGATGTCAGCTGGGATGAGATCTACACCGCCGGCACCCCTTCCGGTAACCGCGTGGATTACCAGGACGATGAACTGCCGGTTTATCAGGGGGAAACGACCCAGTCACTGCAGGATTATCTGATGTGGCAGGTGGAGCTGACCCCGTTCTCCGATACCGATCGCGCCATCGCCACCTCTATCGTCGATGCTGTTGATGACACCGGTTATCTCACCGTAACGCTGGAAGATATTCTTGAAAGCATTGGCGATGCCGATATCGATCTGGAAGAGGTCGAAGCGGTTCTGAAGCGAGTTCAGCGCTTTGATCCCATTGGCGTAGCGGCGAGAGATTTACGTGACTGCCTGCTTATACAGCTGTCGCAGTTTGTGAAAGAGACGCCCTGGATCGAAGAGGCCAGACTGATCGTCAGCGATCATCTGGATCTACTGGCAAATCATGACTTCCGGGCCTTAATGCGGGTGACGCGGCTAAAAGAAGATGTGCTCAAGGCCGCCGTGAATCTGATTCAGTCACTGGATCCCCGTCCGGGTCAGTCGATCCAGACCAGCGAGCCCGAGTATGTTATCCCCGACGTGCTGGTGCGAAAACATAACGGTCTGTGGACCGTAGAACTTAACTCCGACAGCATTCCCCGCCTGCAAATTAACCAGCAATACGCCTCAATGTGCACCAGCTCGCGCAACGATTCCGATAACCAGTTTATTCGCAGTAATCTGCAGGAAGCGCGCTGGCTGATTAAAAGCCTTGAGAGCCGTAACGATACCCTGCTGCGCGTCAGCCGCTGTATCGTCGAGCAACAGCAGGCCTTTTTCGAACGGGGCGAAGAGTACATGAAACCGATGGTGCTGGCGGATATCGCCCAGGCCGTCGAAATGCACGAATCCACGATTTCCCGCGTCACTACGCAGAAGTATCTGCATAGCCCACGCGGTATTTTTGAGCTTAAGTATTTCTTCTCTAGCCATGTTAATACCGAGGGCGGCGGCGAAGCATCGTCGACAGCCATCCGTGCGCTGGTGAAGAAATTGATCGCCGCGGAAAACCCCGCGAAACCACTGAGTGACAGTAAGTTAACCACCATGCTGTCGGATCAAGGTATCATGGTGGCTCGCCGCACTGTTGCGAAGTATCGAGAGTCTTTATCCATTCCGCCGTCTAACCAGCGTAAGCAGCTGGTCTGACACAACCGATAAGGAAGACACTATGCAGCTCAACATCACTGGACATAACGTCGAAATTACCGAGGCGCTGCGCGAATTTTTGAATACAAAATTTGCCAAACTTGAACAGTATTTCGAGAGGATCAACCAGGTCTACATTGTGTTGAAAGTGGAGAAAGTGACTCATATCTCGGACGCCACCCTGCATGTCAACGGTGGCGAGCTCCATGCCAGTGCGGAAGGGCAGGACATGTATGCGGCTATCGACGGCTTGATTGATAAGCTGGCCCGACAGCTAAATAAACATAAAGATAAACTGAAACAACACTAATTGTCCGGGCAGTTAACGGATGCAGGCCGGCCTGTTGTGAAACACATCAGGCCCTTTGTATCGTTAGCGCTTAGGTGAAATTATGATAAATAACGATTCCGCTCTTCAACTGAGCAATGTCCTTAACCAGGAATGTACCCGCAGTGCCGTTCATTGCCAGAGCAAAAAACGTGCGCTGGAGATCATCAGCGAACTGGCGGCTAAACAGCTGGGCTTAGCGCCGCAAGTGGTGTTTGAAGCCATCCTGACCCGTGAGAAAATGGGCAGTACCGGTATCGGTAACGGCATCGCCATTCCGCATGGCAAGCTGGAAGAGGACACCCTGCGCGCCGTGGGCGTCTTTGTGCAGCTGGAAACGCCGATCGCCTTTGATGCCATCGACAATCAGCCTGTCGACCTGCTGTTTGCGCTGCTGGTTCCTGCCGATCAAACGAAAACCCATCTGCATACGCTGTCGCTGGTCGCCAGACGCCTGGCAGACAAAACCATTTGTCGCCGCCTGCGCGCTGCGCAGAGTGACGAAGAGCTTTATCAAATTATCACGGAAGCGGAAGGCAACCAGGATGATGCGTAATCGGGTAATGGCTATGACATTTGCTGTCCTGAGGAGAAAAGTTTCATGGTGCTGATGATCGTCAGCGGACGTTCCGGGTCGGGTAAATCCGTCGCCCTGCGTGCGCTGGAAGATATGGGCTTTTACTGCGTAGATAACCTGCCGGTGGTGCTGTTGCCCGACCTGGCACGAACGCTGGCAGACAGACAAATCTCGGCGGCCGTCAGTATCGACGTACGAAATATGCCGGAATCCCCGGAGATCTTCGAACAGGCCATGAGCAGCCTGCCGGAAGCGTTTTCCCCGCAGCTGCTCTTCCTTGATGCCGACCGCAATACGTTAATCCGTCGTTATAGCGACACCCGTCGTCTGCACCCCCTTTCCAGTAAGAATCTGTCGCTGGAAAGCGCTATTGATGAAGAGAGCGATCTACTGGAGCCGCTGCGTTCCCGCGCGGATCTGATCGTAGATACCTCTGAGATGTCAGTGCATGAGCTGGCCGAGATGCTGCGTACCCGCCTGCTGGGTAAACGCGAACGCGAGTTGACCATGGTGTTTGAGTCCTTTGGCTTCAAGCACGGTATCCCTATCGATGCCGACTACGTCTTTGACGTACGCTTCCTGCCAAACCCACACTGGGATCCTAAACTGCGCCCAATGACGGGTCTGGATAAGCCGGTAGCGGCCTTCCTTGATCGGCATACTGAAGTCCATAACTTTATCTACCAGACTCGTAGCTATCTTGAGCTATGGTTACCTATGCTGGAGACCAATAACCGCAGCTATCTGACTGTGGCGATTGGCTGTACGGGCGGTAAACACCGTTCGGTCTACATTGCCGAGCAACTGGCTGACTATTTCCGCTCTCGCGGTAAAAACGTTCAGTCGCGTCATCGCACGCTGGAAAAACGTAAAACATGACCGTAAAGCAGACCGTGGAAGTCACCAATAAGCTGGGAATGCACGCCCGCCCGGCCATGAAGCTATTTGAGCTGATGCAGGGCTTCGACGCAGAGGTTCTGCTACGTAACGACGAAGGTACCGAAGCGGAAGCGAACAGCGTGATTGCACTGCTAATGCTCGATTCCGCTAAGGGCCGCCAGATTGAAATTGAAGCGACGGGGCCTCAGGAAGAAGAGGCGCTGGCCGCGGTCATTGCGCTGTTTAACGCCGGGTTCGACGAAGATTAGTAGAGCTTGTGCGCCTGCATAAAGCCTTCGCCGCCTAACTGCCGCATCTGCCGCAGGATCCACGCCTGGCGGCTACGCACGTAACCCGTCGGTGCGCTGGCCTTAAAGCGAATTGGGTTTGGCAGAACGGCTGCGAGAAGCGCGGCTTCAGCGGGGCTTAGCTTACTGGCAGGTTTATGGAAATAGCGTTGAGACGCAGCCTCCACACCAAATACCCCCTCACCAAACTCGGCGATGTTGAGATACACCTTCAGGATCCGCTTCTTACTCCAGACGGTCTCCATACCTAGCGTCAGCCCGGCTTCCAGCCCTTTTCTCACCCAGCTGCGTCCATCCCACAAAAAGAGGTTTTTGGCCGTTTGCTGGGAAAGCGTCGATGCACCACGGATCCGGTTCTCATTGCGTTCGTTATGCGCCAACGCTTTTTCAATGGCGCCCATGTCAAACCCCCAGTGCTCCGGGAATTTCTGATCTTCAGCGGCTATCACTGCCAGCCCCATCCAGGGGGAGATCTCATCCATGCTCACCCAGTCGGAATGCGCCACATAGCTGAAGTTTCCCGCGAACCAGGCACTAAGCTGACGCTCTACCATTACCGCAGAAAATGGCACCGGTAGAATATTGAACAGCGCAATGCCGCCGCCCCAGAACACCGCCAGCACCAACACAATCCGCAGCAGCCAGCGCTTGAACATCTTCACAATCATTCCGTCAGCACCAGTACGCGTGCGACCAGTTTATCAATGCCCGCAGCGGCTTCGGCGATAGTCTGTGCCAACATATACGCAGGTGTGGTGACGATTTTGTTATCTTCATCGACAACGATATCTTCCACCGGGCAGGGAACATGTTCACCGCCCATCTCCTCGATCACCTCGGCAGTATCGATATCGGTGCCGATGGTCAGGCGCAGCGGGAAATCAAAAATCTTTGGCAGCAAGGCCGGTGCAATGCAGATAAAACCCAGGGGTTTGCCCTGCTGGTGCATCTGCTGCGCCAGCGCTTTCAGATCGTCATCAACTTCACACTGGCTTCCCTGCGCAGCAAAGTTGCTCAGGTTTTTTGCCGCACCGAATCCGCCAGGTACGATCAGCGCATCCAGCGCCTCTGCCTTCGCCATATTGAGCGGATGAATATCTCCACGGGCGATGCGCGCCGCTTCGATCAGCACGTTACGGCTGTCGGCCATCGCTTCGCCAGTCAGATGATTAATGACGTCGGACTGGACTTTATCTGGGGCAAAACAGATTGCCTGCGCACCTCCCCGGGACAACGCCAGGAGCGTAAGGACGGACTCGGTGATTTCAGCCCCGTCATAAACACCACAACCGCTAAGCACTACGCCAACTTTTTTCATCATGCCGATTCCTTATAGCAAGTGACTGAAGCTTATTAATAATTCTGATTAAAACGCTATGCTTCACATATTTCACTGATTCATGTAACAAAGTATTTAAGATTTGCTATCTTAACTGCGTGCGGCCTAAATTTTGAGGCGGCGTCTGGTTCCAAAATGATAACAATGTTCTCTACAGGCGCAGCCAAGATTTCCCTGGTGTTGGCGCAGTATTCGCGCACCCCGGTTTAGCCGGGGTCATTTTTTTCTGCTTTCTACCCACGCTTTCAATACCGCCACATCGTTCTGCCACTCTTGCTTCATCTCTTCGACCCATTCACCGACATTATCGGACCAGGCAGGAAGATCGGGGCTCTGGATCTGCTGACCAAGCTGTTGCAGATGACGCAAACCTACCGATCCCGCTGCGCCTTTAATTTTATGCCCCTCTTCCACGATGCCTTTCTGATCGCGCGCGGTCAGGTTCGACTCCAGCACCGCTAAATAGCCAGGCATCATCTTCTCGAAGACCGCCAGCCCATCGGTAATCAGCTTCGGGCCAACCAGTTCGATGTATTGTTCAAGCATGGCGATATCCAGCAAGGTATGCGCTTTATCGGTATCAACCTTCGTCATGGTGCTCTCCTCTTCGTCACAGGTATCCCAGTACTTCTTAATCATGGCAGTGAGAGCAGGTACGGACAGCGGCTTGCTCAGCACATCGTCCATCCCGGCCTCCAGATACTCTTTTTTATCCTTCAGCACGTTCGCGGTCAGCGCCACCAGCGGCGGCAGCTCGTCACGGCTGTAGCGACGCGTGAGCTCACGCGAAATATCCAGCCCGGTCATATCCGGCAACTGGATATCAAGCAACAGCAGGTCATATTCGCCTGGCGTGAACATCTCCAGCGCGGCAGTCCCGGTCATGGCGACATCCACGCTACTGCCCAGCTTTTCCAGCACCGAGCGCGCCACAATGACGTTAAGTTCAATATCTTCCACCAGCAAGACGTGCAGCGCGGGCAGCGGTAAATCATCGTGAGCGAAGGTATCTTCCACCTCTTCTGCCACCGCCGGAGCATGCACGCTCAGAGCAAACAGCGAGCCCTTACCCGGGTTGCTGGAGACGGTGATATCGCCGCCCATGCTTTTCGCCAGACGACGCGATACTGCCAGACCTATACCGGTGCCGGTGGCAGGCTTACCGCCCTGACTATCTTTCACCTGATAATACATGGCAAAGATCTTATCCTGCTCTTCCTGTGGAATGCCGATCCCTGAGTCTTCAACCTCGAAATGCAGCATCTCCCCTTCGCCGTAGCGAACCCGCACCGACACCTGCCCTGCCTGCGTAAACTTGACGGCGTTACTGATCAGATTCCACAGAATCTGGCGCAGACGCGTACCATCGGTGACCACTTTATGGGGCAACGGCAATGTCGGCTCCAGCACAAAGCGTAGACCTTTCTGCTGCGCTTGCAGGCCTGACAGATTTTCCAGGTCGGCCAGGAAGCTGGTGAAGTCTACCGGCTGGTTATCCAACTGAACTTTACGCCGCTCCATTTTATCCATGTCGATAATGTCGTTGAAAATATTCCCCAACGTCACGGCTGAAACATGGATAGTCTTAAGGTATTTCTCCTGCTCGGCAGACAGCTCGGTATCAAGCAGAATACGGCTTAGCCCGACGATACCGTTAAGGGGCGTACGCAGCTCATGGCTGATGGTCGAGATAAAGGTGGTCTTATCCCGGCTGGCGCGCTCCAGCGCATCCTGATAGCGCTTACGTTCGGTAATATCGCGGCCAAAGCCCATCAGGCCATGGCGTTTACCCACGCGGTCGTAATAGGGAACTTTGCGGATCTCAAAGCAGGCTTTGCGCCCATCCGGATAATCCAGCCACTGTTCGTAGGTGAGGGAGACGTTGTGACGGAAGACTTTTTCATCCGTTTCAATGACTTTTGCCGCCGCCTCTTCGGAATAGACGTCCTGCGGTTTGAGGCTAACCAGCTGTTTTTCACTTTTGCCGGTCAGCAGTTCCATTGCCCGGTTGCAGCCGGAGAACTCTTTATCCTCATTACGGTAGAAGACCAGATCCGGTGAGGCATCAAGAAACGAACGAAGAAAAGAGGATTGCTGTTCGAGCTGGATCTGCGTCTCTTCACGCTCTTTCATCTCTACCTTCAGCTGCTCCAGCGTTACGCGGCGCTCTGCTTCGGCTTTTTCACGATCTGAAATTTCCTGATTAAGCTGTGCAATGTTGTCCTTCAACTGAACATTGAGCTTCAGATCACGCTCGCGCATCTCCTCCAGTTTCTCCACCAGCCGGGAGAGGCGCTGACGCGACTCCTCGAGCTGCTCGACCACCACCGACAGGAAGTAGACCGCCCAGGGGGTAATCAACAGACCGAAGAAAATAGAGCGGATGACGTCGATACTTTCGACCTGCCCATGCAGCACCATGGTCACCGCCATCTGTACCACAATCGCCAGCACTACCAGCGCCAGGGCGAGCAACATGGAGAAGCGTACCAGGCCAAGCTTCATCATGAGATCGACGTAGTACTGCGCCAGCATTCGAATTTGCTTCATAGAGGATTCCTTCACGGCTTCATCGCACAATCATACTCAAATTTCAGGCAAGACGTTGAAGGTTGTGCGAAAAAGTGCGGGGTAGAGCGGGAGATCCCCCTCGCTCCCACGACGGGGAGAGAGGGGTAAAGCAGGTCAGGAGCGTTTTAGCATCAGCCAGAGGCTGATAACGAAGAAAGATGCGCTTGGCAGCAGGGCACCAATCACCGGCGGTATGCCATACACCAGGGTCAGCGGACCGAAGATCTGGTCCAGCACGTAGAAGACAAAGCCAAAGCTAATCCCGGTGACGACGCGCACGCCCATGGCTACGCTACGCAGCGGCCCGAAGATAAAGGAGAGAGCCATCAACATCATGACCGCCACGGAGAGTGGCTGGAAGATTTTGCTCCACATATTGAGCTGATAACGACCGGCATCCTGGCCACTCGACTTAAGATACTTCACATAGTTGTGAAGGCCACTGATAGAGAGCGCGTCCGGATCCAGCGCCACCACGCCGAGCTTGTCCGGCGTCAGGTTGGTTTTCCAGGTGCCACTGACGGTTTGCGAGCCCGTGATCTGTTTTGGATCCTGCAGGTTAGACTCGTCAACCTGCGACAGACGCCAAAGTTTATTGTCTGCATCAAAGGTCGCCGATGCCGCATAACGTACCGCCTGCAGCCGGCGCTGATCGTTAAAGCTATAAATGCTTACGCCGCCAAGGGAGTTGTCGCCCTTCACGCGTTCGATATAGACAAAGTTATTTCCGTCTTTCGCCCACAGCCCCTGCTGGGTTGAGAGCAGCGAGCCGCCGTACATGGCCTGCGCACGGTAGTTACGCGCCATCTGCTCGCCCTGCGGTGCCACCCATTCGCCGATGGCCATGGTCAGCAGCACCAGTGGAATGGCGGTTTTCATGACCGACAGCGCCACCTGCATACGGGTAAAGCCAGAGGCCTGCATGACAACCAGTTCACTGCGCTGTGCCAACATCCCCAGACCCAGCAGGGCACCTAACAACGCCGCCATCGGGAAGAAGATCTGCACATCTTTTGGCATGCTGAGCAGGGTATACATACCTGCACCCAGAGCGTCGTAACTCCCCTGCCCGGCCTTTTTCAGCTGATCAACAAACTTGATGATGCCGGAGAGGGAGACCAGCATGAATAACGTCATCATGATGGTGGTAAAAATGGTTTTACCGATATAGCGGTCTAAAACGCGAAAAGCCTGCATTACACCGCTCCTTTACGCATAAAACGGGATCTGAAACGGCGCATCGGCACGGTATCCCAAAGGTTAAGCGCGATGGCCAGCAACAGATACAGCACGTTGACCGCCCAGGTCCAGATAACCGGGTCGATTTTGCCTTTCCCACCGTTCGATTTTATGGAGGTCTGCAGCAGGAAGAACACCAGATAGAGCAGCATCGCCGGCAGCATTGACAGCACACGTCCCTGACGCGGGTTGACCACGCTCAGCGGAACCACCATCAGTGCCATCATAAACACGGTGAATACCAGCGTAATACGCCAGTGCAACTCTGCCCGGGCGCGATCGGTATCGGTGGTGAAGAGCGTACGCATGTTCATCTGATCCGTATCGCTCGGGTCCAGCGCGACCGCCTGGTGACCAATGATCGCCTGGTAGTTCTGGAAGTCGGTAATACGGAAATCGCGCAACATGGCAGTGCCTTCAAAGCGGGTGCCTTTGTTCAGCGTGACGACCTGAGACCCATCTTTAGTCTGAGAAAGCTGGCCTGAATCAGCCACCACCACGGAGGGACGGGCATTGCCTTTCGGTCGAATTTGCGCGAGGAAAACGTCGTTGAACCGGCTACCGTCAACGCTTTCGATAAACAGGACCGAGTTGCCGTCGCTGGCTTGCTGGAACTGTCCCTGGGCCAGGGCAGCCATGCCGGGGTTGGCTTTCGCTTCAGCTAGCACTTCATCCTGATGGCGCGATGACCAGGGGCCTGCCCACATCACGTTGACGGCGGCAACGATACCGGTAAACAACGCCAGTACCATGGCGGCTTTTACCAGTACCGCTTTGCTCAGTCCGCAGGCGTGCATGACGGTGATTTCACTTTCGGTATAGAGTTTACCGAGCGTCATCAGCAATCCGAGGAAAAGGCTCAACGGCAGGATCAGCTGCGCCATTTCAGGCACGCCTAACCCGAGGAGGGAAAGCACCAGATTTGTAGGAATTTCGCCGTCGACCGCTGCACCGAGGATCCTCACCAGTTTCTGACAGAAAAAAATCAGAAGCAGGATGAAGAGTATTGCCAGCTGGCTTTTGAGCGTCTCCCGCACCAGATATCTTATGATTATCACATTAAATACGCCCGTAAAAACCCGTCTTTTTGCTGGAAAATCGCTTGTTTCATGGCTTAAACGTCATTTATTCTCTTGAGTCGTCGAAATCATCGCTAAGATTAGAACACCCGACGGATTCGCGCTTCAGAAGATGTAATGATGTGTCGAAACCGTAATAACGTAAGATTAACACGAAGTCACCGCAACAGCGGGCATGAGTTACGAAAGGTTTCAATTCTATCCGTAGCGGCCGCTGTTGTCTTTAAGATTCAGGAGCGTAGTGCATGGAGTTCAGTGTAAAAAGCGGCAGCCCGGAGAAACAGCGGAGCGCCTGTATCGTTGTGGGTGTCTTTGAGCCCCGCCGCCTCTCCCCCATCGCCGAGCAACTCGACAAAATCAGCGACGGCTATATTAGTGCCCTGCTGCGCCGTGGCGAACTGGAAGGCAAACCGGGACAGACCTTATTACTGCATCATGTTCCCAACGTACTGTCCGAGCGTATTCTTCTGATCGGCTGCGGTAAAGAACGTGAGCTGGATGAGCGCCAGTACAAACAGGTTATTCAGAAAACTATCAATACGCTGAATGATACTGGCTCAATGGAAGCGGTCTGCTTCCTCACCGAGCTGCACGTTAAAGGCCGTAACACTTACTGGAAAGTACGTCAGGCCGTTGAGACGGCAAAAGAGTCGCTGTACAGCTTCGATCAGCTGAAAACTAATAAAAGCGAACCCCGTCGTCCGCTGCGTAAAATGGTCTTTAACGTGCCTACCCGCCGTGAACTGACCAGCGGTGAACGTGCGATTCAGCATGGTCTGGCCATCGCTGCCGGTATTAAAGCCGCGAAAGATCTGGGTAATATGCCACCAAACATCTGTAACGCTGGCTATCTGGCCTCGCAGGCGCGTCAGTTGGCAGACTCTTACAGCAAAAACGTCATCACCCGCGTGATTGGCGAGCAGCAGATGAAAGAGCTGGGCATGCACTCCTACCTCGCGGTGGGAAATGGTTCCCAGAACGAATCCCTGATGTCGGTCATTGAATACAAGGGCAATCCATCTGAAGACGCACGCCCTATCGTGCTGGTGGGTAAAGGCCTGACCTTTGACTCCGGTGGTATCTCCATCAAACCTGCCGAAGGCATGGATGAGATGAAGTACGACATGTGCGGTGCGGCGGCCGTGTACGGTGTCATGCGTATGGTGGCAGAGCTGCAACTGCCGCTTAACGTCATCGGCGTACTGGCCGGCTGTGAAAACATGCCGGGTGGCCGCGCATACCGCCCAGGCGACGTGCTGACCACCATGTCCGGTCAGACCGTTGAAGTGCTGAATACCGATGCTGAAGGCCGCCTGGTGCTGTGCGACGTCCTGACCTACGTTGAGCGCTTCGAACCTGAAGCAGTTATCGATGTGGCAACCCTGACCGGGGCCTGCGTCATTGCGCTGGGCCACCACATCACCGGGCTGATGTCGAACCACAATCCGCTGGCGCACGAGTTGATTGGCGCGTCCGAGCAGGCTGGCGACCGCGCATGGCGACTGCCGCTGGCCGACGAGTTCCAGGATCAGCTGGAGTCGAATTTCGCGGATATGGCGAATATCGGCGGCCGTCCGGGTGGTGCCATCACCGCGGGCTGTTTCCTGTCGCGTTTCACCCGTAAGTACAACTGGGCACACCTCGACATCGCGGGTACCGCATGGCGCTCCGGCAAAGCCAAAGGCGCCACCGGTCGTCCGGTTGCGCTGCTGTCGCAGTTCCTGCTCAACCGCGCCGGCTTTAACGGCGAAGAGTAAACCCGAAAGCCGGGTGGCAGATGCCACCCGGTTTCGCATTTAAAATCACCACAAGAAGCCCCATATCATGAAAAACGCAACGTTCTATATTCTGGACAACGATACACAACAGGATGGCCTGAGCGCCGTTGAACAACTGGTGTGTGACATTGCCGCAGAACGTTGGCGCAGTGGCAAGCGCGTGCTCATCGCCTGTGAAGATGAGCAGCAAGCCATTCGTCTTGATGAGGCGCTATGGGCGCGACCTGCCGAGAGTTTTGTCCCACACAATCTGTCGGGTGAAGGGCCGCGTGGCGGTGCCCCGGTGGAGATAGCCTGGCCACAAAAACGTAACAGCAGCGCGCGCGATATCCTGATAAGCCTGCGTACTGGCTTTGCAGATTTTGCCACCGCTTTCACAGAAGTGGTAGACTTTGTCCCCTACGAAGATTCCCTGAAACAACTGGCGCGCGAACGCTATAAAGCGTACCGCCTGGCTGGTTTTAACCTGAATACGGCAACCTGGAAATAATGGAAAAGACATATAACCCACGCGATATCGAACAGCCGCTTTACGAGCACTGGGAACAGCAGGGCTATTTCAAGCCTAACGGCGATGAAAGCAAAGAGTCCTTCTGCATCATGATCCCGCCGCCGAACGTCACCGGCAGTTTGCATATGGGTCATGCTTTCCAGCAGACCATCATGGACACCATGATCCGCTACCAGCGCATGCAGGGTAAAAACACCCTGTGGCAGGCGGGGACTGACCACGCGGGTATCGCGACCCAGATGGTCGTTGAGCGTAAAATTGCCGCTGAAGAGGGTAAAACCCGCCACGACTACGGTCGCGACGCGTTCATCGACAAAATCTGGCAGTGGAAGGCAGAATCTGGCGGCACCATTACCCGCCAGATGCGTCGTCTCGGCAACTCCGTGGACTGGGAGCGCGAGCGCTTCACCATGGACGAAGGCCTCTCCAACGCTGTGAAAGAAGTGTTTGTCCGTCTGTATAAAGAGGACCTGATTTACCGTGGCAAGCGCCTGGTAAACTGGGACCCGAAACTGCGCACCGCCATCTCTGACCTGGAAGTGGAAAACCGCGAGTCAAAAGGCTCGATGTGGCACATCCGCTATCCGCTGGCCGACGGCGCAAAAACCGCAGACGGTAAAGATTACCTGGTGGTTGCTACCACCCGTCCGGAAACCCTGCTGGGCGATACCGGTGTGGCCGTTAACCCGGAAGATCCGCGCTACAAAGATCTGATCGGTAAATTTGTGGTCCTGCCGCTGGTTAACCGCCGTATTCCGATTGTGGGCGACGAACACGCCGACATGGAAAAAGGCACCGGCTGCGTGAAAATCACCCCGGCCCACGACTTCAACGACTACGAAGTGGGTCGTCGTCATCAGCTTCCAATGATCAACATTCTGACCTTCGACGGCGATATCCGTGAAAGCGCAGAAGTGTATGACACTAAAGGCAACGAGTCTGATGTTTACGCAAGTGACATCCCGGCCGAGTTCCAGAAGCTGGAACGCTTCGCCGCGCGTAAAGCGATCGTCGCTGCCGTAGATGCGCTGGGCCTGCTGGAAGAGATCAAGCCTCACGATCTGACCGTGCCGTACGGCGACCGTGGCGGTGTGGTTATCGAGCCAATGTTAACCGACCAGTGGTATGTGCGTGCCGACGTGCTGGCTAAACCTGCTGTTGAAGCGGTTGAAAACGGCAGCATCCAGTTCGTGCCGAAACAGTATGAAAACATGTACTTCTCCTGGATGCGTGACATTCAGGACTGGTGTATCTCCCGTCAGCTGTGGTGGGGCCACCGTATTCCGGCGTGGTATGACAACGAAGGCAACGTCTACGTTGGCCGCACCGAAGACGAAGTGCGTCAGGAAAATAACCTGGGCGCTGACGTTGCCCTGCGTCAGGACGAAGACGTGCTGGATACCTGGTTCTCCTCCGCACTCTGGACCTTCTCTACCCTCGGCTGGCCGGAAAATACCGATGCCCTGCGTCAGTTCCACCCAACCAGCGTGATGGTTTCCGGCTTCGACATCATCTTCTTCTGGATCGCCCGCATGATCATGATGACCATGCACTTTATTAAAGATGAAGACGGCAAACCGCAGATCCCGTTTAAGACGATCTACATGACTGGCCTTATCCGCGATGACGAAGGTCAGAAGATGTCTAAATCCAAGGGTAACGTTATCGACCCGCTGGATATGGTCGACGGTATTTCGCTGGAAGAGCTGCTGGAAAAACGTACCGGCAACATGATGCAGCCGCAGCTAGCCGAGAAGATCCGCAAGCGTACCGAGAAGCAGTTCCCGAACGGGATTGAGTCTCACGGTACCGACGCCCTGCGCTTCACCCTGGCGGCGCTGGCCTCTACCGGCCGCGACATCAACTGGGACATGAAGCGTCTGGAAGGTTACCGTAACTTCTGTAACAAGCTGTGGAACGCCAGCCGTTTCGTGCTGATGAATACCGAAGATCAGGATTGCGGCTTTAACGGCGGCGAGATGACGCTGTCGCTGGCTGACCGCTGGATCCTGGCGGAATTCAACCAGACGGTGAAAGCCTTCCGTGACGCACTGGACAGCTTCCGCTTCGACATCGCGGCAGGCATCCTGTACGAATTCACCTGGAACCAGTTCTGCGACTGGTATCTGGAGCTGGCGAAGCCGGTGATGAACGGTGGTTCTGAAGCAGAACTGCGCGGTACGCGTAATACGCTGATCACCGTGCTGGAAGGTCTGCTGCGCCTGGCGCACCCGGTCATTCCGTTCATTACTGAAACTATCTGGCAGCGCGTGAAGGTGATTGCAGGTATCAACGCCGACACCATCATGCTGCAGCCGTTCCCGGAGTTCGATGCCGCTAAAGTAGATGAAGCCGCATCAGCTGATACCGAATGGCTGAAACAGGCGATTGTTGCTGTGCGTAACGTTCGTGCAGAAATGAACATCGCCCCGAGCAAGCCGCTGGAACTGCTGCTGCGCGGTTGCAGCGAGGCTGCCGTTCGTCGTGTGAATGAGAACAGCACCTTCCTGAAAACCATGGCGCGTCTGGAGAGCATCACCGTGCTGCCTGCCGATGACAAAGGTCCGGTTTCTGTGACCAAAATCATCGACGGCGCCGAGCTGCTGATCCCAATGGCGGGTCTGATCGACAAAGATGCCGAGCTGGCGCGTCTGGCGAAGGAAGTGGCGAAAGTCGACGTGGAAATTGGCAAAATCGAAAGCAAACTGGCGAACGAAGGCTTTGTCGCCCGCGCGCCGGAAGCGGTCATCGCCAAAGAGCGTGAGCGTCTGGTTGCTTTCGCCGATGCAAAAACCAAACTGATTGAGCAGCAGGCGGTTATCGCAGCCCTGTAATGCTTTTACCCCTTACGCTTCAGGGCGTAAGGGGTTTCCTCCCTGAAAACTCCTCGCTTGCACTCCCTTTGCTCCGGTGCTATTAACAGCAGCTGTGTGTCAATTTTTGTCATGAGTAATGCTATGAGCGTGATTGCCCCCGTCGCGACGACGATGCGTCGTATCACTGAACAGGACAACCCGGCTATCGCCGCCGTTATCCGCACCGTTTCCGCCGAATATGGCCTCACGGCCGATAAAGGCTACACCGTAGCCGATCCAAACCTCGATGAGCTGTTCCAGCTATACAGCCAGCCGGGCCACGCCTACTGGATCATTGAGCAGGCAGGCAAGGTTGTGGGCGGTGGCGGCGTGGCGCCTTTGACCTGCAGCGAGCCCGATATCTGTGAACTGCAGAAGATGTACTTTCTGCCCGCCATTCGCGGCCAGGGGCTGGCGAAAAAGCTGGCGCTGGTAGCGCTTGAACACGCGCGCGCTGAGGGCTTCACCCGCTGTTATCTCGAAACCACCGCGTTCCTCAAAGAGGCCATTGGCCTGTATGAACACCTGGGCTTCGAACATATCGACGCGCCGCTGGGCTGCACTGGCCACGTCGACTGCGAAGTGCGGATGCTAAAGACCCTCTGATACTGCCCCCATTCTGTTAAGCGGCTGTAAACTGAATGCTCTACACTCTCAGTTCAACACCATAACGGGGGAATAAAGATGTCGATGATAAAAAGCTATGCCGCGCCGCAGGCGGGTGCAGAACTTGAGCTGTACGAGTACGATGCGGGTGAGCTAAAAGCAGAAGACGTCGAAGTTCAGGTAGATTATTGCGGCATTTGCCACTCGGATCTGTCGATGATCGACAACGAATGGGGCTTTTCAAATTATCCCCTGGTTGCCGGGCATGAGGTCATCGGCCGTGTGGTTGCGCTGGGCACTGCCGCGCAGGACAAAGGGCTGAAAGTTGGCCAGCGCGTGGGCATTGGCTGGACGGCACGCAGCTGTGGACATTGTGATGCCTGTATCAGCGGTAACCAGATTAACTGTCTGGAAGGCGCGGTACCTACCATTCTCAATAAGGGCGGGTTCGCCGACAAACTGCGCGCCGACTGGCAGTGGGTGATCCCGCTACCGGACAGCATTGATATCGAATCCGCAGGCCCGCTGCTCTGCGGCGGTATTACGGTATTTAAACCGCTGCTGATGCACCACATCACCGCCACCAGCCGCGTGGGCGTAATTGGTATTGGCGGACTGGGCCACATTGCCATTAAGTTACTGCACGCCATGGGCTGCGAAGTGACGGCGTTCAGCTCTAACCCGGCGAAAGAGCAGGAAGTGCTGGCAATGGGCGCCGATAAAGTGGTGAACAGCCGCGATCCGGAAGCCCTGAAAGCGCTGGCGGGTCAGTTCGATCTGATCATCAACACCGTGAACGTCGATCTCGACTGGCAGCCGTACTTTGAAGCGCTGGCCTACGGCGGTAACTTCCATACCGTTGGGGCAGTGCTGAAGCCGCTGCCGGTTCCGGCATTTACCCTGATTGGTGGCGATCGCAGCGTATCTGGCTCTGCAACCGGCACACCGTTCGAGTTGCGCAAACTGATGAAGTTTGCCGGACGCACCAAAGTGTCCCCAACCACCGAACTGTATCCGATGTCGAAAATCAATGAGGCTATCCAGCACGTGCGCGACGGCAAGGCCCGTTACCGCGTGGTGTTAAAAGCCGATTTCTGATGTGACTACGCCGGGTGGAGGCATCGCCCCACCCGGCTTTTCTTCGCTACTTCGCCAGCGCTTTAAACACCTCCGCCACCGCCACCGCACCCGGATCGGTCACCCCTTGAAGATTCTCTTTATTGACATAGGATGAACGCCCCGCACCGGCTTTGTGCATGCTGGCCGTCGCCTCTGCACCCTGCTGAGCGGCCTGTGCAGCAGCCTGAATATCCCCTTGCTGCAAAGCTTCCAGCGCGGGCTGGAGCGCATCGATCAGGGTGCGATCCCCAGGCGCGGCCCCACCGTAATGCTTCATTTGCGCCAACCCGCTCAACAACGACTCTGGCACGGTTTTACCCTCCAGCAACGACTGCCCGGCGGCGGTAAAGAAGATCGACATCAATACGCCGCTCGAGCCGCCCATCACCGTCGCCAATCTTTCACCCACCAGCAATAACAACTTCGCGGGATCATTTAGCGGCAACTGCTTTTGCGCAAGGCGTTGGGCTATCTCCTTCGCACCTTGCGCAAAGGTAGATCCGGTATCGCCATCGCCTACTTTCGCATCCAGCGCGTTGAGCCGGTTTTCCAGATCCAGCAGCGTCTGCGTCGCTGCGCCCACCCACGCGGCAATTTGCGCATTATCGGAGGGGGTAAATTCCACTTTGTCGCGCACAACCTCGTGCGATACCGTACGCATTGGCGCAAAGGCGACGGGTTTTTGCCAGCCCAGGGTCTCCACTGGCGAATTGAGTGCCTGCTCAAAGGTGTCGTTCAGCTTCAAACACGAGAGCGAAAAGCCTTTCATATCCAGCGAACTGACCAGCGTCGCCGGGCCGATAAGCCAGTCAATCTGGTCTTTTACCGCTGAGTGCGCCAGCTCTTTGGTAAGCTGCGCCATCTCCAGCGCAGATACGCCGCCGAGGTTATTGATCATAACCGCCAGCCGCCCGGCGCCAGCCTGCTCCTGCAGCGGTTTCACCAGGGTGTCGATGATTGTTTTACTGTTCTGGGTATTGACAATCGACGCACCCGGCTCACCGTGGATCCCGAGACCCAGCTCGACTTGCCCCTGCTGGATACGCCCCTCTTCTTCATCGCTGCCGGGCAGACTGCATGTGCGCATCGCCACACCGAGGCTCCAGAGGTTATCGCAGGCCTGCTGGGCGAGATCCCGAACCTCACGGAGCGATTTCCCCTGCTCGGCAGCGTAACCGGCTATCTTATGCACCAGCACCGTACCCGCAATGCCTCGCGGTTGTTTGTTATCAGGCAGAGCAATGTCGTCGGCCACGATCACCATTTCGACGTTCAGCCCGTAGCCCTTGGCCTTTTCTGCCGCGAGGCCAAAGTTCAGACGATCGCCGGTATAGTTTTTGACGATCAACAGGCAGCCATGCTCGCCCGTTACCGCCATGATCGCATTCAAGACCGCGTCAACGCTCGGCGAAGCAAAAAGATCGCCGCACACCGCTGCGGTGAGCATCCCCTTGCCCACAAACCCGGCATGGGCGGGTTCATGACCCGAACCACCGCCGGAAATAACCGCCACGCGGCTTTTATCCCAGTCAGCACGGGCGACAACGCGAATAGCCGGGTCAATATCAAGCCTGGCGAGATTAGCGTGTGGTGTAGAAATCAGCATGCCTTCAATGGCGTCATTGACCAGCTGTTCGCGGTCGTTAAAAAAGAATCTGGACATAATTTCCCAAAAAGTTGATAACCGTATGGAAAAGCATAGTCCGCACTGGGTAATGCGCAGCAAACAAAGGAATTTGCGCATCAGGTTGCCTATACTCCACCCAGTGCCCAGAAAAGGAATTGGATCATGAGTACTCCTCTGCTAATTGCTCGTACGCTGGATCACGAGCTGTTTCTCCTCCCTGCAATGGCAAACCGACACGGGCTCATTACCGGTGCCACCGGCACGGGCAAAACCGTCACCCTACAAAAGCTGGCTGAATCATTCTCAAGCTGTGGCGTACCGGTATTTGTGGCCGATGTGAAGGGCGATTTGACCGGCATTGCGCAGGAGGGCGTTGGCTCAGAGAAGCTGCTCGCCAGACTGAAAAACATCGGTGTGACCGACTGGCAACCGCAGGGTAACCCGGTCGTCTTGTGGGATATCTTCGGCGAAAAAGGCCACCCGGTACGTGCCACCGTTTCCGATCTGGGCCCGCTGCTGCTGGCACGGCTGCTCAATCTGAACGAGGTGCAGTCTGGCGTGCTGAATATCATCTTTCGTATTGCCGACGAACAGGGATTACTGCTGCTGGATTTCAAAGATCTACGCGCTATCACCCACTATATTGGCGATAACGCCAAATCTTTCCAGACCCAGTATGGCAACATCAGTTCCGCCTCGATTGGCGCTATTCAGCGTGGATTGCTCACGCTTGAGCAGCAAGGCGCCGGGCACTTCTTCGGCGAACCGATGCTGGATATTAAGGACTGGATGCGCACCGACAGTAACGGTAAGGGCATCATTAACATTCTGAGCGCGGAAAAGCTCTATCAGATGCCCAAACTGTACGCCGCCAGTCTGCTATGGATGCTCTCTGAAATATATGAACAACTCCCTGAAGCGGGCGATCTGGAAAAACCCAAACTGGTGTTCTTCTTTGACGAAGCACATCTGCTGTTCAGCGGTGCTCCGCAGGTCTTACTCGACAAGATTGAACAAGTGATCCGTTTGATCCGCTCGAAAGGGGTTGGCGTCTGGTTTGTTTCGCAAAATCCGTCCGATATCCCTGACAACGTACTGGGTCAGTTAGGTAACCGCGTACAGCACGCCCTGCGCGCCTTCACGCCAAAAGATCAAAAGGCGGTTAAAGCGGCCGCACAGACCATGCGCGCCAATCCAGCGTTCAGTACGGAAGAGGCAATTCAGGCGCTGGGCACCGGTGAAGCCTTGATCTCCTTCCTGGATGTCAAAGGCAGCCCCTCAGTGGTAGAGCGCGCAATGGTGATCGCACCCAACTCACGTATGGGGCCCGTCACTGACGATGAACGTAACGGGCTAATTAACCACTCTCCGGTTTACGGCAAATACGAAGACGAGATCGATCGGGAATCGGCTTTTGAAAAGTTACAGGCGGGGATAGAGGCGAGCCCGCAGCAGCAGAGTGCTCCCACTGCGAAAGGCGATGCAGCGGCCACGGACGATGGCATTCTGGGCGGGCTCAAAGATATTCTGTTTGGCAGCACCGGGCCGCGCGGGGGTAAGCGCGACGGCGTGGTACAAACTATGGCGAAAAGCGCAGCACGCCAGGTCACCAATCAGATCGTACGCGGCATGCTGGGCAGCTTGTTAGGCGGACGTAGACGCTAAAGGTGGTAGCCAAGGGCGCCCCAGGGCACTCCCCTGAACCCCGTGCTCAATGAGGTATTTATCGATTTCCACCATCCCCGTCCAGCGGTTCTCGCACCAGAGCGGTGCCAGCAGCGTTGGACGGCGGGCGCTGGCGGATATACGGTGGTAAACCACTTCTGGCGGCGTATGGCGGATCATCTCCCCCGCCGTCACGGTGTACTCTTCGAGTGTAATTCCATTTACCCTTCCCGCTTCCCAGGCCTTTGCCATAATAC
Organism: Leclercia pneumoniae; assembly: GCF_017348915.1. Taxonomy (NCBI): domain Bacteria; kingdom Pseudomonadati; phylum Pseudomonadota; class Gammaproteobacteria; order Enterobacterales; family Enterobacteriaceae; genus Leclercia; species Leclercia pneumoniae. The sequence goes on from NZ_CP071383.1 coordinate 3,818,022, forward strand.
TGCCGGTCACGATATGTAGCGGATGCAGCTTGATGCCATCCACGCCGGTTTCGACCACATTTTCCAGCGTCTCGAGCCCCTGCTGGAGCCCCTCTCCGGGCAAGCCTACAATCAGATGCGAGCACACCTTAAGCCCCCGTTCACGCGCCAGCCGCGTAGTGCGCTGGTAGCAGGCAAAGTCATGGCCGCGATTAATACGGTGTAGCGTTTTGTCGTGCGCGCTCTGTAACCCCAACTCCAGCCAGACTTCATAACCCTGCGCGTGGTATTCGCTCAGCAGGTCTAATACGGCATCAGGGACACAATCCGGACGCGTGCCGACACAGAGCCCGACGATATTCGCCTGGCTTACGGCCTGCTGATACATGGCGCGCAGTACCTGCACCTCTGCCCAGGTGCTGGTATAAGCCTGGAAGTAGGCCAGATAATGTCTGGCGCGATTGACCCGGCTCGCCTGATGCGCCAGCTGTTCAGCCATGGAGTGCTGCTGCTGTGTTTCATCGGCGAAAGAGGCCACGTTGCAGAAGGTACAGCCGCCACGGCCAATAGTTCCATCGCGGTTGGGGCAGCTGAAACCACCGTGCAGCGTCAGCTTATGGACCTTTTCGCCATAACGACGTAAAAGATCCCCACCAAACATATTGACTAATTTCTGTAACTGCATAATCTGATAGACCGCCCCGCTGAAAGGGGCCTAGCCTGCCATTTTTAGCCACAGTCGGCGATGACCTGGATCAATCGCCCTGGACGGCTATTATTCATTTGAATAAAAAATCAAGATTACTGCAATTTCATTCAAGCATTAGCCAATTACTTTTCCTTATGTTCAGCCGCTTTTTTTTCATTTATAGCGTCACTGCTGAAAAAGAGTGTGATTATGCGGGTTTGATCGCCACCCCAGAGTAATATCCTGCCAAAAACAAGCTTTTCAGCATCCCACGTGGATAATACCGCTTTCAGATAGTGAGTCAGATCACACTACCCCGCTCCCTCCCTTGGCCTTTTGTGGTTGTAAAATTCGTTAAATATCTTTTTATTTCAATTAATTAAACATGCTTTAGCACATTTTCGTATAAATAAGATTGCCATTTGACCTGATAACCGATTCCCGATAAGTTGGAAATCCGCTGGAAGCTTTCTGGATGAGCAGTCTGCTCATCATATTTATGCAGTAATTGAGATTCCCTCTGAAGCAAGTCCTCAAACTTGTTTACCTGCGCGAAAGGATGAAAAAGAGGGCGAATGCGAGGTACGCGTATGAAACGCAAACCCCGTCGCCATGCTCTTTCTGTGCCTGTGCGCCACGGTTAAGTTCAGTGGGAAGCCCGACGAGCCTGGGGAGGTTCACTGATATGTTGTACGATAAATCCCTTGAGAAGGATAACTGTGGTTTCGGCCTGATCGCCCACATAGAAGGCGAACCTAGCCACAAGGTAGTGCGTACTGCCATTCACGCACTGGCCCGCATGCAGCACCGTGGTGCCATCCTTGCCGATGGTAAAACCGGCGACGGTTGCGGTCTGCTGCTGCAAAAACCGGATCGTTTCTTCCGTATCGTGGCGGAAGAGCGCGGCTGGCGTTTAGCCAAAAACTACGCTGTCGGCATGCTGTTCCTGAATCAGGATCCTGAAAAAGCAGCCGCCTCACGCCGCATCGTTGAAGAAGAACTTCAGCGCGAAACCCTGTCGATTGTCGGCTGGCGCGATGTGCCAACCAATGAAGGGGTGCTCGGTGAAATTGCCCTCTCCTCGCTGCCTCGCATTGAACAAATTTTTGTCAACGCGCCTGCGGGCTGGCGTCCACGTGATATGGAACGCCGTCTGTTTATCGCTCGCCGCCGCATTGAAAAACGTCTCCAGGAAGACAAAGAGTTCTACGTCTGTAGCCTCTCCAACCTGGTGAACATCTATAAAGGTCTGTGTATGCCGGCTGACCTGCCGCGCTTCTACCTGGACCTGGCGGACCTGCGTCTGGAATCGGCCATTTGCCTGTTCCACCAGCGCTTCTCCACCAACACCGTTCCACGCTGGCCGCTGGCTCAGCCGTTCCGCTATCTGGCACACAACGGCGAGATCAACACCATCACCGGTAACCGCCAGTGGGCGCGCGCCCGTACCTATAAGTTCCAGACTCCACTGATCCCCGATCTGCACGATGCCGCACCGTTCGTGAACGAAACCGGCTCGGACTCCAGCTCCATGGATAACATGCTTGAGCTGCTGCTGGCTGGCGGGATGGACATCGTCCGTGCCATGCGTCTGCTTGTGCCACCGGCCTGGCAGAACAACCCGGACATGGATCCTGAACTGCGCGCGTTCTTCGACTTTAACTCCATGCACATGGAGCCGTGGGACGGCCCGGCGGGCATTGTTATGTCCGATGGCCGCTTTGCCGCCTGTAACCTGGACCGTAACGGCCTGCGTCCTGCGCGCTACGTCATCACCAAAGATAAGCTCATCACCTGCGCGTCTGAAGTCGGCATCTGGGATTACCAGCCTGATGAAGTGGTCGAGAAAGGCCGCGTCGGCCCGGGCGAGCTGATGGTTATCGATACCCGTGGCGGGCGTATTCTGCACTCCGCTGAAACCGATAACGATCTGAAAAGCCGCCACCCGTACAAAGAGTGGATGGAGAAAAACGTTCGTCGCCTGGTGCCTTTTGAAGAGCTGCCGGACGAAGAAGTGGGTAGCCGTGAGATGGATGACGATGCGCTCGCGAGCTTCCAGAAACAGTTTAACTACAGCGCGGAAGAGCTGGACTCGGTTATCCGCGTACTGGGCGAAAATGGCCAGGAAGCGGTCGGATCAATGGGCGACGATACCCCATTTGCCGTCCTCTCCAGCCAGCCGCGTATTATTTATGACTACTTCCGCCAGCAGTTTGCGCAGGTAACCAACCCGCCAATCGATCCGCTGCGTGAAGCGCACGTCATGTCGCTGGCCACCAGCATCGGCCGCGAGATGAACGTCTTCTGCGAAGCCGAAGGCCAGGCGCACCGTCTGACCTTTAAATCGCCGATTCTGCTCTATTCCGATTTCAAACAGCTTACGACGCTGCAAGAGGATCACTATCGCGCCGACACGCTTGATATTACCTTCGACGTGACCGAAGCGACCCTCGAAGAGACGGTGAAGGCGCTGTGCGACAAAGCGGAGCAGATGGTACGTAACGGTACCGTGCTGCTGGTGCTCTCTGACCGCAACATTGCCAAAAACCGTCTGCCAGTGCCTGCGCCGATGGCGGTGGGAGCGATTCAAACCCGTCTGGTGGATAAGAGCCTGCGCTGCGATGCCAACATCATTGTTGAAACCGCCAGCGCCCGCGATCCGCACCACTTCGCCGTGCTGTTAGGCTTTGGTGCGACGGCCATCTACCCGTACCTGGCCTACGAAACGCTGGCGAAGCTGGTCGATAGCCGTGCCATCGACAAAGATTACCGCACTGTCATGTTGAACTACCGCAACGGTATCAACAAAGGCCTGTACAAGATCATGTCCAAGATGGGCATCTCGACTATCGCCTCTTACCGCTGTTCGAAGCTGTTTGAAGCCGTGGGTCTGCATGACGATGTGGCAGAACTCTGCTTCCAGGGCGTGATCAGCCGCATCAGCGGCGCGGGCTTTGCTGATTTCCAGCAAGACCTGCTCAACCTTTCCAAACGTGCATGGCTGGCGCGTAAACCACTGGAACAAGGTGGTCTACTGAAATACGTTCACGGGGGCGAATACCATGCCTATAACCCGGACGTTGTGCGCACGCTGCAGCAGGCAGTGCAGAGCGGCGAGTACAGCGACTATCAGCAGTACGCTGAACTGGTCAATAACCGTCCGGCGGCAACGCTGCGCGACCTGATTGCCCTGAATCCGGGTGATGAAGCGGTCAGCATCGATGACGTTGAACCGGCGTCCGAGCTGTTCAAACGCTTCGATACCGCGGCGATGTCTATCGGCGCGCTCAGCCCGGAAGCTCATGAAGCGCTGGCAGAAGCCATGAACAGCATCGGCGGCAACTCGAACTCCGGCGAAGGCGGCGAAGATCCTGCGCGCTACGGCACCAATAAAGTGTCGCGCATTAAGCAGGTGGCATCCGGTCGCTTTGGCGTAACGCCTGCGTACCTGGTTAACGCCGACGTGATTCAGATTAAGGTCGCTCAGGGGGCAAAACCGGGCGAAGGTGGTCAGTTGCCGGGTGATAAAGTCACGCCGTACATCGCTAAATTGCGCTACTCGGTGCCGGGCGTGACGCTGATCTCCCCGCCGCCGCACCACGATATCTACTCTATCGAGGACTTAGCGCAGCTGATTTTCGACCTGAAACAGGTTAATCCGCAGGCGATGATCTCCGTGAAGCTGGTTTCCGAACCGGGCGTCGGCACCATCGCTACCGGCGTGGCAAAAGCCTACGCAGACTTGATCACCATTGCCGGCTACGACGGTGGTACCGGCGCAAGCCCGCTCTCCTCCGTGAAATACGCTGGCTGTCCGTGGGAGCTGGGCCTGGTGGAAACCCAGCAGGCGCTGGTGGCGAACGGCCTGCGCCACAAGATCCGCCTGCAGGTAGACGGGGGTCTGAAAACCGGCCTCGACATCATCAAGGCGGCGATCCTCGGTGCAGAAAGCTTTGGCTTCGGCACCGGCCCGATGGTGGCGCTGGGCTGTAAATACCTGCGTATTTGCCACCTCAACAACTGCGCAACCGGTGTGGCAACCCAGGACGAAAAGCTGCGTAAGAACCATTACCATGGTCTTCCCTTCAAAGTGACCAACTACTTTGAATTTATTGCCCGCGAAACGCGCGAGCTGATGGCGCAGCTGGGCGTGAAGCGTCTGGTGGATCTGATTGGCCGTACCGACCTGCTGAAAGAGCTGGAAGGATTTACCGCCAAACAGCAGAAACTGGAGCTGAGCAAGCTGCTGGAAACCGCGCAGCCGCACCCTGGCAAAGCGGTCTATTGCACCGAGAAAAACCCGCCGTTTGACAACGGCGTGCTGAATGCACAGTTGCTGCAGCAGGCGAAGCCGTATGTGGATGATAAGCAGAGCAAAACTTTCTGGTTTGATATCCGCAATACTGACCGCTCCGTCGGCGCATCGCTCTCCGGCTACATCGCGCAAACGCACGGCGACCAGGGCCTGGCATCCGATCCGATTACCGCGCACTTCAGCGGCACGGCGGGTCAGAGCTTCGGCGTCTGGAACGCGGGCGGCGTGGAGCTGTACCTGACCGGAGATGCCAACGACTACGTGGGTAAAGGCATGGCGGGTGGTCTGCTGGCGGTACGTCCGCCGGTCGGTTCTGCCTTCCGTAGCCACGAAGCCAGCATTATCGGTAACACCTGCCTGTACGGCGCGACCGGCGGTCGTCTGTTTGCAGCCGGTCGTGCGGGTGAGCGTTTTGCAGTGCGTAACTCCGGTGCTATCACCGTGGTAGAAGGTATTGGCGACAACGGTTGTGAGTATATGACCGGCGGGATCGTCTGTGTTCTGGGCAAAACCGGTGTGAACTTCGGTGCCGGTATGACGGGCGGCTTCGCCTACGTGCTGGACGAAAGCGGTGATTTCCGTAAACGTGTAAACCCGGAGCTGGTTGAAGTGCTGGATGTTGAATCCCTGGCGATCCACGAAGAGCATCTGCGCGGTCTTATCACCGAGCACGTGCAGCATACCGGTTCTTCACGCGGCGAAGAGATTCTGGCGAACTGGCCAGCCTTCTCCTCGAAATTCGCGCTGGTTAAACCGAAGTCCAGCGATGTTAAAGCCCTGTTGGGTCACCGTAGTCGTAGCGCAGCAGAGCTGCGCGTGCAGGCGCAGTAAGGGGTAGCAATGAGCCAGAACGTATACCAGTTTATCGACCTGCAGCGTGTTGATCCGCCAAAGAAACCGCTGAAGATCCGTAAAATTGAATTTGTAGAAATCTATGAGCCGTTTTCAGAAGGCCAGGCCAAAGCGCAGGCAGACCGCTGCCTGTCCTGCGGTAACCCTTACTGCGAATGGAAATGCCCGGTCCATAACTACATCCCGAACTGGCTGAAGCTGGCCAATGAAGGACGTATTTTTGAAGCCGCCGAACTGTCTCACCAGACCAACACCCTGCCGGAAGTGTGCGGTCGCGTCTGTCCACAGGATCGTCTGTGTGAAGGCTCCTGTACGCTGAACGACGAGTTTGGTGCGGTGACCATCGGAAACATCGAACGCTATATCAACGATAAAGCGTTCGAGATGGGCTGGCGTCCGGATATGACCGGCGTGCGTCAAACCGACAAGCGCGTGGCGATCATTGGTGCAGGCCCGGCGGGCCTGGCCTGTGCCGACGTCCTGACCCGCAACGGCGTGAAGGCGGTGGTCTTCGACCGTCATCCGGAAATCGGCGGCCTGCTGACCTTCGGCATCCCGGCCTTCAAGCTGGAAAAAGAGGTCATGACCCGCCGCCGCGAAATCTTCACCGGCATGGGCATTGAGTTCAAACTGAATGTGGAAGTGGGCCGCGACGTGCAGCTCGACGACCTGCTGAAGGATTACGACGCCGTATTCCTGGGCGTGGGTACCTATCAGTCCATGCGCGGTGGTCTGGAGAATGAAGATGCGCCAGGCGTGTACGACGCCCTGCCGTTCCTGATTGCCAACACCAAACAGCTGATGGGCTACGGTGAAACGACCAACGAGCCCTTCGTGAGCATGGAAGGTAAACGCGTCGTGGTGCTGGGCGGCGGCGATACCGCGATGGACTGCGTGCGAACCTCTATTCGTCAGAATGCGGCGCACGTTATCTGCGCCTACCGTCGTGATGAAGAGAACATGCCAGGCTCAAGACGCGAAGTGAAAAACGCGCGTGAAGAGGGTGTCGAGTTCCAGTTCAACATCCAGCCGCTGGGTATTGAAGTGAATGCAAACGGCAAGGTGAGCGGCGTGAAGATGGCGCGTACCGAGATGGGGGCGCCGGATGCGAAAGGCCGTCGTCGTGCAGAAATCGTGGCCGGCTCCGAGCATGTGATCCCGGCAGATGCAGTGGTGATGGCGTTTGGTTTCCGTCCCCACAGCATGGAGTGGCTGGCGAAGCACAGCGTTGAGCTGGATTCGCAGGGTCGCGTGATTGCCCCGGAAGGCAGCGATAACGCCTTCCAGACCAGCAACCCGAAAATCTTCGCCGGTGGCGATATCGTTCGCGGTTCTGACCTGGTGGTCACGGCGATTGCCGAAGGGCGCAAAGCGGCTGACGGCATTATGAACTACCTGGAAGTATAAAACGCGTAAAGACAGGCCATCTCGTCTATTAAAGATGGCCTGTCACATTCATCAGTTAATGATTTTCCCACCTAAAAATAGCCCTCTTACTCCATTAATAAGCATTTAAATTTTGCAAGATGATTTTTGCTTAAAATTATCCAGCAGCGTAATTGCCGCTTTTACGGCTTTAAATAAAATCACGCTTATAATAAAAACCCTTAAATGGCCTCGGTAGAGACATTAAATAATAACGTCCAGATAATTTTAATTGGTTATTAAAAGCTTTAAAAACAGATGATTTAGTATAAATACATTCAACAAATCAATACGAACCAAATGAATTCTTAATACTCGAGTTGCTAATTCACATTAGCCTAAAGAGTATTTAATATAGGAATAGCTAAAGCAACACACTCTAACCCATGCCAATTAAGCGTTAATAATCATCTTAACAGGATGATCGTTAATCCCTGAATGGCATTGTTGTAACGAATCTTAATTCACTACAACGCTTTTATTAACACACCGTAATTTTATCAGTAAGGATATTTGATACTATGAACATGAAATGGAAAATTTCTGCAGTCGCGCTGTGCTCTGCACTGTCATTTGCAACTTTTAATGCAGCAGCCGCTGGCAGCGTGACCATGGGCGTAAAAGGCTCTATCACCCCGGGTTCATGCACCCCAACCCTGAGCGCAGCTGAGATTGACTTCGGCACCATCACTGCTTCCACCCTGACCGCAGTAGCGCCTGCACTGAACCAGCTGGGTTCACGTGATATTACTCTTTCTATTGCCTGCACCGGCGCAACGGGAGTGGCATTTGCCGCTAACGACAACCGCCTCGAATCTGTCGTTCCGCTGAGCACTGATACTTTTATTGCCAACGCCAGCCCTAACCAGACCAACTACTCCGTAGGCAACAGTTCTCAGGCGTTTGGTCTGGGTACCGTTGGGACAACGAAGATCGGTGCATACACCATTGCCATGAAAATGAGTGACATCACCGCGACCGATGGCGCTGATGCCAACCTGCCTGTAGATATGCTCTCCGTTCGTGCAGGCATCACTACCTGGAGCAAAGCGAATACCGGCATGTTGAGTCCCTTTAATGGTACCAGTGCAAATATCGTCACCTTTGCGCGTACCGGTACCCTGGCTCCGGTCGCTATTAAAACCGCGAGCGTACCGCTGACCATCACTGCCGCTGTACAACCAATGTCTGCCTTCAGCAGCGCAAGTGAAAGCATTACTCTGAGTGGTAATGCAACTATCGGTCTGATTTACCTGTAATACGCCGGCCTGCGAACGGAACGTTCGCAGGCCTTTTTACTATTTTTTTAGCTGATGTGTTTATGAAAAAACATTTCCTACCCACCCTGCTTATTCTTTATTCGGCGCAAAGTCTGGCGTCAGGAATGGTTCCTGAAACCACAATGCTTCTGGTCGATGAAAGCAAAGGCGAAGCCAGTATTAATATTACCAATACGGACAGCACCCCTGCGCTTTTATATACCCGCGTCACAGAGCTACCGGGCAGTAAGAGCACTACCCGTCTGGTGGCTACTCAGCCAGTGGTTCGCTTAGAAGCAGGCCAGGTACAGCGTGTGCGCTTTATGTTGCAAACATCCGGTCCGTTACAGCAGCAGGAAATGAAACGTGTAAGTTTTGAAGGGATCCCGGCCAAAACGAAGGATGGCAACCGTCTCGCCGTCACGATACGCCAGGATTTACCGGTAATTATTCAGCCAACCTCTCTGCCAGAAGACTTACAACCCTGGAAGCATCTGCAATGGCAAAAAAAAGGCAGTGATATTGATATAGTTAATCCCGGAAAATATGTCGTTCGGATGTCACCAAGGTTTATTTCCATGCCTTCAGGGAAAGAAGGTCATCTTCCGGCAACCTATATTCTACCCGGCACTCACATCACAGTGAAATTACCGCAGACAACCGACTCTAAAATTAAATTCTTCCCGGCCAGCCGCTATGGCTACACAGGAGAAAGTTATACCACCGCATTACAATAAAAGGGAATAGAATGTGGTTACATGGATCGTTCTTAAAAAAATTAATTGTTATTACGCTTGGTACGCTGCCTGTAGTCATTTATCCGACCGTTGCTTCCGCGGGTAATGACTCCAACTTATTGATAGTGTTTTATGTTCAGATAATGCCCGATGACTTTGTCATGCAGCTCCACCGATTTTGAGAACGACAGCGACTTCCGTCCCAGCCGTGCCAGGTGCTGCCTCAGATTCAGGTTATGCCGCTCAATTCGCTGCGTATATCGCTTGCTGATTACGTGCAGCTTTCCCTTCAGGCGGGATTCATACAGCGGCCAGCCATCCGTCATCCATATCACCACGTCAAAGGGTGACAGCAGGCTCATAAGACGCCCCAGCGTCGCCATAGTGCGTTCACCGAATACGTGCGCAACAACCGTCTTCCGGAGCCTGTCATACGCGTAAAACAGCCAGCGCTGGAGCGATTTAGCCCCGACATAGCCCCACTGTTCGTCCATTTCCGCGCAGACGATGACGTCACTGCCCGGCTGTATGCGCGAGGTTACCGACTGCGGCCTGAGTTTTTTAAGTGACGTAAAATCGTGTTGAGGCCAACGCCCATAATGCGGGCGGTTGCCCGGCATCCAACGCCATTCATGGCCATATCAATGATTTTCTGGTGCGTACCGGGTTGAGAAGCGGTGTAAGTGAACTGCAGTTGCCATGTTTTACGGCAGTGAGAGCAGAGATAGCGCTGATGTCCGGCGGTGCTTTTGCCGTTACGCACCACCCCGTCAGTAGCTGAACAGGAGGGACAGCTGATAGAAACAGAAGCCACTGGAGCACCTCAAAAACACCATCATACACTAAATCAGTAAGTTGGCAGCATCACCGCTTCCGCGGATGACAGTCAGGCGGTAGATTTTGATCGCGAGACGCTTAAAGCGTTGGGCATGGACCCTGCTATCTCCAAATATTTTGAGAAAGAAGCTCGCTTTGCGCCCGGTGAAGTCCCTCTGGCATTGAAAGTGAATGGCACTTCTAAAGGTGCTTTTATCGCTCGTTTTTCTGAGAAAGGCGAACTGTGCTTTGATGAAGGGTTGCTTAAGCAGGCGGCGCTGAAAATACCCAGCAATATTAACGATACGCCTTGCTATGACTTTCGCAAAACCTGGCCCAATACGATCATCAAACAGCATCCTGAAAAGGAAGAACTGGAAATCATCGTACCGACTGACGCGCTGGACAGTCAGGCGGACCATCTGGGTGATTACGTAACGGGTGGCGCGGCGGGAATGTTAAATTATTCCCTTTTCACGACCCGAAACCAGTTTGCTGATTCGCAATCCGACTATTCACAGGCGACGATTGACGGCGGTTTCAACATCCTCGACTGGATGGTGCGCTCGCACCAAATGCTGAGCTATAACGACGGCAGATACAGCACCACAAGCTCCTCAACATGGATACAGCATACCTTTGTTGGGCTTGGCAGCACCATGAAAGCGGGTGAGGTCAGTCTCAATAATAGCTTACTGGATGGAGCATCCATTTACGGCGTATCGTTCTCACCGGATAGCGCATTGTCTCCCAATGATGCTGGTGTCCAGGTAAGCGGTATCGCCAACTCTTCCCAGGCTCGCGTGGAGATTCGTCAGGGTAATAAGCTCATCGCCTCCAACCTTGTTCCTCAGGGACCCTTTACGCTCACGGATCTTCAACTGCTCGATCGCAGCAGCGATCTGTCGGTGACGGTGGTGGAATCGGACGCTTCACAGCAGCGCTTTATCGTACCGGCAACACAATATAACCGGGGGAGCGGCACGCCGACGGGCATCCACGTAGCATTTGGGCGCGTCGATGATGATTACAAGAAAAAGCCCTGGGTGGGTAGCGTGTCGATGGGCACTCGTTTAACCCATAACCTTAACCTGAGCGGCGGCCTGATCGGCGCACGGGATTATCAAAATGCCGCGATTAACGTCGACTGGCTGCTTACACGCCTGAGCACGACGACGCAGTTGGCGGTATCAAACGATCGGGAATACACCCTTCAGGGGCAAAAAGCCTCGGTTTCGGCAAACTATGCGCTTACGCCAAACATCAGCCTGCGGGCCAGTGCTGCGCACGCGACGCGTGATTACCGCACCTTGTCGGACACGCTCGACAACGATTTTGTGGCGCAAAACAAAAATGAATACTCTGCTGGGATAAGCCTGGCGACCGAGGCGATCGGCAGCCTGGGCCTGAGCTACTATCAGACGGACAGTTACCAGCGCGATAATGATACTCGCTATCTCGCGCTGAGCTGGTCGAAAGCCTTCCGTCGCGCCATGTTATCCGTGAGCTGGCAGCACCAGTTAGGGACCAACGGCCAGCTCCACTATGACACCGGCAATGGCAAAAATAACACGGCAGGAAACGATAAGGATCTGGTCTACGTGAATCTCAGCATACCGCTGGGAGAGAAGTCGGCCAACCTGTATAGCCGCCATGACAGCAACAACACCCATTTTGGCGCCACGATGAACGCCAATGTCTCTGACGAGCTGAACTACTCGGTCGGCGCGGAAAGAGGCACCAAAGATAACGTTAACGCCGTCAACGGCGGTATTAACGCCAATCTGCATTATACCCAGTTGAACCTGAACGCCAGCGCAGACAACGATCGAAATCGGACCTACAGCGCATCGATGCAGGGGGGAATTGTAGCCCACGGCAACGGTGTGACCTTCTCTCCGTGGCAGATCAACGACACCTTCGCCGTTGCTCGCCTGGATAGCAATATTTCCGGGGTCAGAATTGAGACGCCACAAGGCCCGGTCTGGACTGACAGATGGGGCCAGGCCATCATTCCGGCGCTGCCCCCCTACCGTAACGCGTTAGTGCAAATTGATACAGAAACCCTCCCGCGCAATGTGGACGTCAGTAACGGAAGCAAGCGCATGAAACAGGGCCGCGGTGCTGTCGGAAACGTCAATTTCAAATTACTGGAACAGCGTCGGGCACTCCTCTACGTCACCCTTCCTGATGGTAGCAAGCTGCCGAGAGGCATTGCCATTGAAGATACTGACGGGAAATACATCACCACCGTAGTCGAAGACGGTATCGTTTTCATTAATAACATTCTGCCGAGACAGATCCTGGCGGCAAGACTCGAAAATGGCGTTTGCCGTATCGAAACGTCGTTGCCTGAAAACAGCGACCCTAACACCTTTTACGATACCGCAGAGGGGGTATGCAAATGAGAAGTGAACTCCGTTATTCACTCTGCCTGATGTTATTCACGTCCAGTCTGGCCCTTGCGGATTGTCAGATTACCGCCAGTCAGCCTTCGCTCTCCTACAGCCGGATGAGCCCGGCAGAACGCCAGCTGCAGGGTAGCCAAAAGATTACTCTGACGGAAAAGCAGGTGGTGGTACGCGCCGTGTGCGATACACCTTCCCGAATCCGTCTGTTTGTCTCTTCTGGTTTGGCCAACGGCAACCAGTTTGGATTCGGCAGTCGCGGAGCAATGAAAGTCATGGCGAGCCAGGCAATGCTGGATGACCGTAGCGTGCGGCTCAGTAAAGTGAGCGCTGGCGACGAGGCCATTACCGACGCGGGCCAATCCTCCTTGTCTCTCAACGTCAACGACGGGTTAGCGTTTATCGACAGTGGCGAACGGACGGCAAGCCAGGCGAGCGTCACGCTGACGGTTACGCCGCAGTTTGAAAACGAAGCCATTACTGATACAACCCGCTATGCCGGTAACATTAGAGTCAGGGTGGAAGCACAATGAATACACTGCTTAAAACGCTCGTCGGGCTGGTTGTATCAACCTCTCTGGCCTGGGCATCGGACACCGTGAATATTGATGTGTCTGTCACCACAGATGCCGCAGCCTGCACGCCCACGCTCAGTAATAACGGCATCGTAGACTTCGGGAAACGTTCTGCCGCGTTGCTTTCTGCCACCCATTTCACACAGTGGGGCAGTCGCGACATCACGCTGAATATCGTATGCGAAGCCTCCACGGCCGTGGCCATCACCGCCAGAGATTCGCGACCCGATTCTGTCGCTTATGGTCAGGATGGAAACGGCAATACCGGCCCTGATGTCCCTTTCCAGGGTCAGGGCAATATTAGTAATCCGGAGCGTCTGTTCGGACTGGGCAAAACCAGCGAAGGTAAAAATATTGGTAGCTATGCCATTGTCATCGACCAGGAGAGTGTGCAGGCGCAGGATGCGGGTTCGGCTGTCCCGGTAAGCATTGTCAGTGCCAGCACCACGGCCGGCCCCTGGTCCATCGCCTCTCCTGCCGCGTTCTCATCGGGTATGAACGGGTATTTATCCTTTGCCCGCAAAAACAGTACCACGCTGCAGCCTGTGACAACGGTAGTTGTGCCTCTGCGCGTATCCGCGAGCATCGCCAGTGGTCTCACTTCCAGCAACACTATCGGGTTAGATGGATTAGCCACCATTACGCTCGTTTATCTTTAAAGGTTTCTTACCGATAAAAAAAAGCCCAAATTTCTATTTGGGCTTTTTATCATTCGCACTTTACTTCACAACGCGTAACGCAGGTCGACCACCGCGCGGCGGCGGATCGTCATCCGGATCGTTGTCGTGGTCATGGTCAGGCTTATCACCGTCGATAACCGACATGACGGTTTCGTTCTCGCCAGTCGCGGTCTCTCCGTCATCGTTCAGGCTTGTCACATCTTCATCATAAGCCGCTTCAGGCTCAAACATGGTACCGGCACCGTTTTCACGAGCATAAATTGCCAGCACCGCAGCCAGCGGCACGGAAACCTGACGTGGCACGCCGCCAAAACGCGCATTAAAGCGCACTTCGTCGTTTGCCAGCTCCAGATTACCTACGGCACGCGGAGCGATATTGAGAACGATCTGTCCGTCGCGCGCATACTCCATCGGGACCTGTACGCCGGGCAGCGTCACATCCACAACCAGGTGCGGCGTGAGCTGGTTATCCAGCAGCCATTCATAGAAGGCGCGCAGCAGATAAGGACGGCGTGGAGATAACTGTGACATTTCCACAATGATTAACCCCGGCCGAGACGCATTTCACGTTCGGCTTCTGTCAGAGAAGCCAGGAAAGAGTCGCGCTCGAAGACACGCGTCATATAGCCTTTCAGCTCTTTCGCACCCGGGCCACTGAACTCAACGCCCATTACCGGCAGACGCCACAACAACGGCGCCAGGTAGCAATCGACCAGGCTGAACTCATCGCTCAGGAAGAAAGGCTTCTGACCAAACACCGGTGCAATAGCCAGCAGCTCTTCGCGCAGCTGTTTGCGCGCGGCATCGGCTTCGGAAGAGGTACCATTCACGATAACGTTCATCAGCGTATACCAGTCTTTCTCGATACGCTGCATGTACAGGCGGCTTTCACCACGCGCAACCGGATAAACTGGCATCAGCGGCGGATGAGGGAAACGTTCATCAAGGTATTCCATAATGATACGGGATTCCCACAGGGTCAGCTCACGATCAACCAGCGTCGGCACGCTTTGGCTCGGGTTGAGATCGATAAGATCCTGAGGCGGGTTATCCTTTTCCACATGCTCGATCTCAAAACTGACACCCTTCTCGGCCAGCACGATACGAACCTGATGGCTATAAATGTCAGTAGGACCAGAAAACAGCGTCATTACCGAACGTTTGTTGGCAGCGACAGCCATGAAAACCTCCAGGTATATTCAGAATTTTTACTGCTACCGGCCACGTGGCCAGCCAGATGATTTGTCACCCATCCCGGAGAGCCTAAATCATTGCTCAAAAAGCGAACAAAAATCGAGTATTCACCGATATTTGGGCATAAAATTGGATGATAGTTTACCAGATTTTGATGGCTTTGTGGTGAGGCGATTCTGGAAATGCCGAAAAAGAGGAGATAAACAAGCTTATCCTGAGGGTAACCGCAGCAGCGGTCATAAAAAAACCCGCCGAAGCGGGTTTTTGGCCAATTGTTGTCTGCCAAAGCAGAAAGCAATTAACGCTTGGAGAACTGTGGACGACGACGTGCTTTACGCAGACCCACTTTCTTACGTTCAACCTGACGAGCGTCACGAGTAACGAAGCCAGCTTTACGCAGTTCAGAACGCAGGGATTCGTCGTACTCCATCAGAGCGCGGGTGATACCGTGACGGATCGCACCTGCCTGACCAGAGATACCACCACCTTTAACAGTGATGTACAGATCCAGTTTTTCTACCATATCAACCAGTTCCAGCGGCTGGCGAACTACCATGCGGGCAGTTTCGCGACCGAAGTACTGTTCCAGAGAACGCTGGTTGATTACGATTTTACCACTGCCCGGTTTGATGAACACGCGAGCTGCGGAACTTTTGCGGCGACCAGTGCCGTAGTATTGATTTTCAGCCATTGCCTATAATCCCGATTAGATGTCAAGAACTTGCGGTTGCTGTGCCGCGTGGTTGTGCTCGTTGCCTGCGTAAACTTTCAGTTTACGGAACATAGCACGACCCAGCGGGCCTTTTGGCAACATGCCTTTAACCGCGATTTCAATCACACGCTCAGGACGGCGAGCAATCATCTCTTCAAAGGTCGCTTCTTTGATACCACCGATGTGGCCAGTGTGATGGTAGTACATTTTGTCAGTACGCTTGTTGCCAGTTACTGCAACTTTGTCTGCGTTCAGAACGATGATGTAGTCACCAGTATCAACGTGCGGAGTGTATTCCGCTTTGTGCTTACCGCGCAGGCGACGAGCCAGTTCAGTAGCCAGACGGCCCAGAGTTTTACCGGTCGCGTCAACAACATACCAGTCGCGTTTTACGGTTTCTGGTTTAGCTGTAAAAGTTTTCATTAAAAGCTTACCCAAATAAATAAGTTACACGTAGGTGTTCACCCAAACGTTTAATCAGTTGAGGTTCACACGACAGAGTCCGGCAAACCTACCCCTTCGAATAGCAAATGCCGACACATAGAAAGTTTTGGGAAAAAAACCTTCTTGTAACGTGGGGTCGCAAGATTATAGAGAAGTCGAGGTCAAAGATCGACCCCTAAATGTGATTTGACGAGGGTTTTTCAGCGGTGCGAAAAGCACCGCCCACTGCCCGACTTTTCCGGAACGAAAAGAGCCATTCAGGGCATATGCTCGCGTTTCAGGTACTCTTCGCTCTGCATCTCCTGCAAACGCGACAGACAGCGCTGGAACTCAAACTTTAACCGCTCGCCCTGATAGACTTCATAGAGCGGCACCGCGGCGCTTACCACCAGCTTAACGTGACGCTCGTAAAACTCATCAACCAGCGCAATAAAGCGACGAGCCTCACTCTCCATCAGCATGGTCATCACCGGCACATCAAAGAGCATGACGGTATGAAACAGGCGCGACAGTGCAATGTAATCATGCTGGCTACGGGCATCGACGCACAGCGTCGCGAAGGAGACGGCCAGCGTCTGGTTGGCCATGCCCAGCGTTGGCAACGGGCGGTGGTTAATCTCAAGTTCAGTGGCGTTTTCGCGCTTCGCCCCAGCCAGTGCCAGCCAGAGTTTATCCATCTGCTGGCGGGTATCATCATTGAGGGGGGACAACCAGAGATGTGCCTGCGTCAGCGTGCGCAGCCGATAGTCAACGCCCGCATCCACGTTCATGATGTCACAATGCTGTTTAATTGCATCGATGGCGGGTAAGAAACGCGCCCGCTGTAAACCGTTGCGATAGAGTTCATCCGGCGGGATGTTCGAGGTTGCCACCAGGGTGATGCCCCGGGCAAAAAGCGCTTTCATTAGCCCGCCCAGCAGCATGGCGTCGGTAATATCGGAAACAAAGAATTCATCAAAACAGAGCACATCGGTTTCGGCTTTGAAACGTTCGGCGACAATATCCAGCGGATCGCTCTGCCCCTGAAGCGCGGTGAGCTCTTCATGCACGCGCAGCATGAAGCGGTGAAAGTGCAAACGCTGTTTACGCGTGCCCGGCAGGCTCTGATAAAAGAGGTCCATTAGCCAGGTTTTACCGCGCCCTACGCCACCCCACATATATAAGCCACGCACAGGTGTGATCGCCTGCGGCTCTTTTTTTCCTAACAGACGACCAAAGGCGGCTTTCAGTCCACCTGCGGGTGCGGCCTCGGTGGGACGGGATGTCAGCGCCTGAAAGATTTTTTCCAGACGATTTACCGCATCGCGTTGAACATCGTCCGGCTGATGCGAGCCCTCCTGCAGGGCCTGCTGATAACGCATTGTCGGGGAGAGGCTTTGCATAATCTCGTTGTTATTCCTTCAATTAAGACGCGCCAACCTGCGCTGTTGACGAAAAAAAGGCCGTTCTACACTACGCGATGATACCGCGGGATTCCACTTCTACGGAAATAGCGGTTATAGTGGCATAATCAGGCACAGGCATGGAGCCGAGCCAATACCCTACGGAACCACAAGACAACGGGAGAAGTTCATGACCTGGGAATATGCGCTAATTGGTTTAGTCGTCGGCATCGTTATCGGCGCCGTGGCCATGCGTTTTGGTAATCGCAAATTGCGTCAACAACAGGCTTTGCAGTACGAACTGGAAAAGAACAAAGCTGAACTGGAAGAGTATCGTGAAGAGCTGGTTAGCCACTTTGCGCGTAGCGCAGAGCTGCTGGACAACATGGCGGACGATTACCGTCAGCTCTATCAGCATATGGCAAAAAGCTCCAGCAGCCTGCTGCCGGAAATGACCGCAGAAACGAATCCATTCCGCAACCGCCTGGCTGAATCCGAAGCCAGTAACGATCAAGCTCCGGTACAGATGCCGCGCGATTATTCTGACGGTGCATCTGGTCTGCTGCGCGGTGGCGTAAAACGCGACTAACCGCACAGCGCAAATATATTTCACGGGCGCAGCCTTTGCGCCCGTCCTTTCTTCATTACCCCAGCTATTATTTAGTCAAACACCTCATTGTTCAGCGTTTTAAAATTCAATAACATCAGACTGTTTTTGGGCCGATATTCCTTTACCCCAGGTTGCGAGAGCCAGCGTCAATGAACAAAAAAAATCAGCTGTTAAGCGCGTTAGCATTGTGTGTCGGATTCGCTCTTCCGGCATCTTTCCCTGTTTATGCAGCCATGCCTTCACAGGTACCTGGCCAGGCGCCCCTTCCGACGCTCGCCCCAATGCTGGAGAAAGTGTTGCCGGCGGTGGTGAGCGTGAAGGTGGAAGGCACGGCGCAACAAAGCCAGCGCATTCCTGAAGAGCTGAAAAAATATTTCGGCGAAGAGGGGGCCGATCAGGCGCAACCTTTTGAGGGGCTGGGATCCGGTGTGGTCATCGATGCCGCTAAAGGCTATGTACTGACCAATAACCACGTCATCAGCGAGGCTGACAAAATCAGCGTCCAGATGAACGATGGTCGTGAATTCGAGGCCAAACTGATTGGCGGGGATGATCAAAGCGACATCGCCCTGTTACAGCTCCAGAATGCCACTAACCTGACGCAAATCGCGGTTGCCGACTCTGACAAGCTGCGCGTAGGAGATTTTGCCGTTGCGGTCGGTAACCCATTTGGCCTTGGGCAGACTGCGACGTCGGGCATCATCTCTGCGCTGGGGCGCAGCGGCCTGAATCTCGAAGGGCTGGAAAACTTTATTCAGACCGATGCTTCCATCAACCGCGGAAACTCGGGCGGCGCATTGTTGAACCTGAACGGTGAGCTTATTGGTATCAATACCGCTATTCTCGCGCCGGGTGGCGGCAGCGTCGGCATCGGCTTTGCCATTCCGAGCAATATGGCCCGAACGCTGGCCCAACAGCTTATTGACTTTGGTGAAGTGAAACGTGGCCTGCTGGGCATTAAAGGGATGGAGATGAGCGCGGATATCGCCAAAGCGTTCAATCTGAACGTCCAGCGCGGTGCGTTTGTGAGTGAAGTCTTACCGAACTCTGGCTCAGCGAAAGCGGGCATTAAGTCGGGTGATGTCATTGTTAGCCTTAACGACAAGCCGCTGAGCAGTTTTGCGGAGCTGCGTTCACGCATCGCCACCACCGAGCCTGGCACCAAAGTGAAGCTGGGGCTGCTGCGGGAGGGCAAACCAATGACCGTAGAGGTAACGCTTGATAAAAGCACCTCCTCCTCTGCCAGCGCCGAGATGATTGCACCTGCGCTGCAGGGGGCGACCCTGAGCGATGGCCAACTGAAAGATGGTACCAAAGGGATCACGCTTGAGAGCGTAGAGAAGAGCAGCCCGGCGGCACAAGCGGGTCTGCATGAAGATGACGTGATCATTGCGGTCAACCGCACGCGCGTACAGTCTATTGCCGAAATGCGCAAAGTGCTGGAGAACAAACCGGCGGTGATCGCCCTGCAGATCGTGCGGGGTAACGATACGCTCTATATTCTTCTGCGATAAGCATTTCTGCTCCGGGCATCACGGCATGTGATGTCCGGAAAAGTCATGTTATGCTGCAGCAGTTTTCACTTTAACGACGCCCGCATCATGTTTCTGAAGATCATTCGTTCGGTCGCCATTGGCCTGGCTGTTGGTGGCCTGTTACTGGTCGCCATGCCCTCTTTGCGCCAGTTTAATAAGCTGGCTGCGCCGCAGTTTGACAGCGCAGATGAAACACCTGCCAGCTACAACCAGGCGGTACGCCGCGCCGCGCCTGCGGTGGTGAATGTCTATAACCGCGGTCTGAACAGTACCAGCCATAATCAACTAGAGATCCGTACCCTGGGCTCCGGGGTGATCATGGATGAACGCGGCTATATCATTACCAATAAGCACGTTATCAACGACGCCGATCAGATTATTGTCGCCTTGCAGGATGGGCGCGTGTTCGAAGCGCTGTTAGTCGGTTCAGACAGCCTGACCGACCTTGCGGTACTGAAAATCACGGCCACCGGCGGCCTGCCGGTGATCCCCATCAACCGCAAACGTAGCCCGCATATTGGCGATGTGGTGCTGGCCATCGGTAACCCTTATAACCTTGGGCAGACCATTACTCAGGGCATTATTAGCGCCACCGGCCGAATTGGCCTGAACCCCTCGGGCCGTCAAAACTTCCTGCAAACGGATGCTTCCATTAACCACGGTAACTCCGGCGGGGCGCTGGTCAACTCCCTGGGGGAGCTGATAGGCATCAATACGCTCTCCTTCGATAAGAGCAACGATGGTGAAACGCCGGAAGGGCTGGGATTTGCGATTCCCTTCCAGTTAGCAACCAAAATCATGGATAAGCTGATTCGCGATGGCCGGGTGATCCGCGGCTATATCGGTATTGGCGGGCGTGAAATCGCGCCACTGCACGCACAGGGCGGCGGCGGTATCGATCAGATTCAGGGAATTGTAGTCAACGAGGTCTCTCCGGGCGGGCCGGCGGCTGCAGCGGGTCTGCAGGTTAACGACGTTATTGTCTCGGTGAATGGCAAACCGGCGATTTCCGCGCTGGAAACTATGGATCAGGTGGCCGAAATCAGGCCTGGCTCCATCATCCCTGTCGAAGTGATGCGCGAAGATAAAAAGCTCACGCTGCAGGTGACCATTCAGGAATATCCCGCCACCAACTGACAGCAATAAAAAAACCGGAGCCTGGGCTCCGGTTTTTGTTCACTGGGAGGAGATTACTTGTTTACAAACTCTTCGCCCAGTTTGATATCGCCTTTCAGCGTATCCAGCATGCCTGCCATCGCTTGTTGTTCAAACGCGCTCAGCGTGCCGATAGATTGACGTTCTTCGATACCGTTTTTACCCAGCAGCAGTGGCTGCGAGAAGAAGCGGGCGTGTTCGCCATCACCTTCAACGTAAGCACATTCTACAACGCCTTTCTCACCCTGCAGGGCGCGAACCAGGGACAGGCCGAAGCGCGCTGCTGCCTGGCCCATAGAGAGCGTCGCAGAACCGCCACCCGCCTTCGCTTCCACCACTTCGGTGCCCGCGTTCTGGATACGTTTGGTCAGGTCAGCCACTTCCTGCTCAGAGAAAGTCACGCCTGGGATCTGGGAAAGCAGCGGCAGAATAGTCACGCCAGAGTGGCCACCGATAACCGGCACTTCCAGCTCGGTTGGCTGCTTGCCTTTCAATTCCGCCACAAAGGTGTTGGAGCGGATGATGTCCAGCGTGGTTACGCCAAACAGTTTGTTTTTGTCATACACGCCCGCTTTTTTCAGCACTTCTGCAGCAATCGCCACAGTGGTGTTGACCGGGTTAGTGATGATACCGATGCACGCTTTCGGGCAGGTTTCAGCGATCTGCTGAACCAGGTTCTTCACGATGCCCGCATTAACGTTAAACAGGTCGGAACGATCCATACCCGGTTTACGCGCGACGCCTGCAGAGATGAGAACCACGTCCGCACCTTGCAGCGCAGGACGCACATCTTCACCGGAGAAGCCTTTGATTTTAACAGCCGTTGGGATGTGGCTCAGGTCAACCGCCACACCTGGGGTAACCGGGGCAATATCGTACAGGGAGAGTTCTGAGCCTGAAGGCAGCTGGGTTTTCAGTAGTAGGGCAAGCGCCTGGCCGATACCGCCAGCAGCGCCGAGGACTGCGACTTTCATCCTAAACTCCTTATTATGGTGAGCTAAATATCTGTTGCTCCGTCGCGGCGACCTTAATTCAGCAGATAAATAATTACAATCGTCGTTGCTGCAGAATCAGGGGTCACTCACTTTTCGCTGCGGCCTGAAGGCTATCAGGTGCCTGGCGAGAACTAAGCAACGAATCAAGAGGGGGTTACAATACACCTCTGCGCGCCACCAAAACAACATCAATTTGATAACATTTAATTTACTTTTAAGGTTATTTATAAGGCGTGACGCAGGCATGTTCCTGGATAACAAAATTTGATAAAATCCCGCTCTTTCATAACATTATTTCAGCCTAAGTTTGGGCAGATAGTTTGCATAAAAATTCATCTATGTGCATAATAATGTTGTTTCTACCGCCATATTTCGGGTGACTTATGCGAACCTCTTCAAAACAAGAAGAATTAGTGAAGGCGTTTAAAGCGCTACTTAAAGAAGAAAAATTCAGTTCCCAGGGTGAAATCGTCCAGGCCTTGCAGGAAGAGGGCTTCGATAACATCAATCAGTCGAAAGTCTCGCGCATGTTAACGAAGTTTGGCGCGGTGCGGACTCGCAATGCCAAAATGGAGATGGTTTATTGCCTGCCAGCCGAGCTTGGCGTTCCGACCACCTCCAGCCCGCTGAAAAATCTGGTACTGGATATCGATTATAACGACGCGGTTGTCGTCATTCACACAAGCCCGGGGGCTGCACAGCTTATCGCGCGCCTGCTGGACTCGCTGGGTAAAGCAGAAGGCATTCTTGGCACTATTGCCGGGGATGACACTATCTTCACCACCCCGGCCAATGGTTTCTCGGTCAAAGACCTTTATGAAGCCATCCTGGTGCTGTTCGAACAAGAACTCTGATCCCCCTTCCCTGCTGCTCCTGGCAGCGGGGAACCTACTGCCACAAACGCCCTTCTCCCTACATTCTGTTGCTTATTGCTTTCACATTTAGTGCGATTTCCTGCCATTTGACATTCATGTGGTGAATGATAAACCGTAAAATCGCACAAAAAATCAAAGTACCCTATCCCAATGATTTTTAAAGCTATACACCACCAATGTGACGAATAAGTGACCATTTTAATTCATTTTAGTTATAAAAAACGCCGTGCTTAATACGTAATTTCAGGGGAAACAATTAGCATGGTATTAATTTTTCCCGTTATTAGTGTATACTTGATTTTGTGATGAGGGTCACGAAATGAAAGGCCCTATAAAAAATACGACGAGGAAAAAATCATGAAAATCAAAACAACTGTAGCAGCGCTTAGCGTCCTGTCCGTTCTCTCTTTCGGTGCCTTTGCGGCTGATTCCATCAACGCTGAACAGGCACAGTCTCGCCAGGCTATCGGCACTGTTTCTGTTGGTGCAATTGGTACGTCACCGATGGATATGCGTCAGATGTTGAACAAAAAAGCGGAAGAACAGGGTGCCTCTTCTTACCGTGTGATCGAAGCGCGCAGTGGTGACCACTGGCACGCAACCGCAGAGCTGTATAAATAAGTTCTGGTAATAAGCACTGATAATTCACTCAACGGCGTCAGATATAAAAAAAGCGGTTTAATCCTTCATGCCGTTGAGCAAAACAACTTCTGGAGTAATGACTATGAAAATGAAATCTCTCATCGCCACACTGGGTTTAGCCTCTGTTATTTCCTTTGGTGCCAGCGCGGCTGTGCAACAAGTGAATGCCGATCAGGCACAAAACCTGCAATCTTTGGGTAGCGTATCCGTATCACAGGTTTCTGGCTCGCCAATGGATATTCGCCACAAACTGGCGGCAAAAGCTGAAAAAGCAGGTGCCGGCAGCTATCGCGTCACTGAACTCACTCAGGGCGATCACTGGCACGCCACCGCAGAACTGTATAAATAAACCCTCGTCGTACTCAGCGTACGACTTGCCCCTGCCTGTCAGGGGCTTTTTTATGTCTACGGCCGGACATTGAACCGAATTTGTCCTTCCAGCTCCTCTTCTGCCTCATCAAACAGCAAAATCAACGCCCCAAAACGCCTGCGTAGCTTCTCGGGGAGATGAATGAACTCAATCTCCAGCGGTACAGGGAGCGGATGAGTCGTTACCACATCCCACAAGGAATCCAGGTTGGCGACCTTCCCTTTTTCAATGCCGAACACCCGCGAGAACTCGCGATAAAAGTCTTCCTGACTGTCGATTTCATCAAAATCAAACGTGTAGATATTCATTGTCCGCCACCCCGTAAAGGTGGGCGGCATAGCCGCCCCGACGATTATAATCCCCCGATATGCAGGGTTTTGACTTCAAGAAACTCTTCCAGCCCCAGTACCGAGCCCTCACGACCCAGCCCTGACTCCTTCACCCCACCAAATGGTCCAAGCTCAGTTGAGACCGCGCACTCGTTAATACCGATCATGCCGCTTTCAATGGCCTGAGACACCCGGAATACGCGCGACAGATTCTGGGTGTAAAAGTAGGCAGCCAGACCAAACGGCGTGTTATTGGCTCGCTGGATCACCTCATCTTCTGTAGTAAAGCGGAAGCATGCTGCCACCGGCCCGAAGGTCTCTTCGCTGGCCAGCTTCATACCTTCATGACAATCTCCCAGCACCGTAGGCTGCCAGAAATTGCCGCCCAGGCTGTGCGGTTTACCGCCTGCCAGCACGGTTGCCCCTTTTGCGACTGCGTCTTCCACATGCTCGCGTACCTTTTCCACGGCAGAGGATTCAATAAGCGGCCCGACTACGATGCCCTCCTCCAGTCCATTACCCACTTTCAGCGCATTGACCGCCTCAGCAAGCTTGTTAACAAACTCGTCGTACACCGATTCCTGAATATAGAAACGGTTAACACTCACGCAGACCTGGCCTGCGTTACGGAATTTGTTAGCGATGGCTCCTTTTACGGCAGCGTCAATATCGGCATCGTCGAAGACGATGTACGGCGCGTTCCCCCCCAACTCCATGGAGACTTTTTTCATGGTCTCTGCGGCGTTGCGCACCAGGGTTTTTCCAACCTCAGTAGAGCCGGTGAAGGAGATTTTTCGCACTTCATGGCTGGCCATAATGGCGTCGCTTATCTCATGCGTATTGCCCGCAACGGCATTCAGCACACCATCCGGCACGCCCGCTTTTTTCGCCAGCGTCAACAGTGCAAAGGCACTAAGGGGAGTGTTGTTCGCCGGTTTGATCACCCCCGTACAGCCGGCAGCCAGCGCCGGACCGAGCTTGCGGGTCAGCATGGCCATGGGGAAGTTCCACGGCGTGATGGCTGCCACCACGCCAACGGGTTCGCGAGTAGCAAGGATCCGGGAGCCGGGTTTAATGGGTGGGATAATTTCACCGTTTGCACGCTTGGCCTGCTCGGCAAACCACTGGATAAAGCTCGCCGCGTATTCTACCTCGCCTTCGGCCTCTTTCAGGGGTTTGCCCTGTTCCATGGTCATCAACTGACCAAGCCAGCTTTTGTTTTCGATGATGAGTTCATACCAGCGATAAAGTATCGTTGAGCGCTCTTTAGCGGTTTTCGCCCGCCATGCAGGAAACGCCTTACTGGCCGCAGCGATAGCCTCTTCGGTCTCTTTGGTGCCCGCTTTCGCCACTTTGGCGATCACCTCGCCGGTAGCCGGATTGAGCACATCGAAGGTGGTGTCGAGCGTTTTCCAGACGCCATCAACCAGATACCCGGTTTGAAAAAGCGCACTGTCCTGGAGAGTCTGCGTTGTCATGGTGTCCTCCCTTTCTGGATTTAAAAACTTGCCAGACTAAGTATAGCCACAAAAAAACCGACGCTTTGGGCGTCGGTTTTTGCGGGAGGATTAGCTGTCGGTAAGGGCATTTTGATACCGATGCAGCATGCTGACCAGCCGGTTTACCGGCTCGGTCACCTGCGGCGGCGCTTCCCAGATACGCAGTTTTTCCTGATAGACATCCAGCTCTTCCAGGAGTTGGCCAAAGTAGCGTCGGCGTTTGTCGTCGCTGGAGGCCGCAATCACGTGATCCGCAGTGCGACGCAGTTGGCGGTGAAACGCAGAGAGATCGTCATTCACCGGTACCGGCGCATTACGCAGTCGCTGATGGGCAATGATTAACGTCAGCGCCAGACGGAACTTGGCGATATCTCCCGGGAACTTCGTCAGCAGTAAAAAGAGCTGCTGATAGAGCGCAGGCAGATGGTTCTCTTTACGCCGGGCAGTGTTGGTGGTCATCGCCGAGACGGCGGCCGAAACAAATTGATTCAGCAAAACGCGCCCGGTGCGGGCCTGCGAGTTATCGCGCACCAGCAGAATCACCATCATCGCCAGGAAACAGCCCACAATCTGCCCCAGCGCACTATCCAGAAACTGGCTGAAGTGGAAGGTCATGGGGTTATCCAGCACGATGATGTTAATGGTACTGGCCAGCGCCCCCAGCGATCCCAGTCGACGCTTTTGCACCTCGATACCAATAAAGAAGGCCATCACTGCCAGACTGAGGCAGAGCAGGAACATGCTTTGTTGAGTCGAGGGGATCACCACCAGGAAATAGAATGCCCCCAGCGGCAGCGCCGCAATGGTGCCATACAGGAAATCCAGCGCCACCATGCGTGGATTGGGAAGTCGCATTGCCAGCGAAGTCACCACCGCAATCATTACCATCGCCCCGCTGCCGGAGGTCCAGCCGGTCCAGAGCCAGAACAAAGTACCGAGCATACAGGCAAGCGTTGTACGCCAGAAGTTGACCATGGCGTGGTGGCGTTCTGCCGATTCGGCTTTTACGACCACTTCGCCTGCCAGCACCTCTTCTTCCGTGGCGCTGATTTTGGTGTTACCGATGACGCCCCGCTTAAGAAGCAAATAGCGTGTCGCCGCGCCTACCCAGCTATAGATGGTGATGGGCGTATCACGTTCGCCAGTCCAGGCGATGACCCGACGCATGCGTTTTAACTGTCGGTGCACATCCTGCACAGTCTCTACCGGCTCTTCAAACAGTTCGCGGAAGGTGTCGGTGATGACTTCCGGGCGGCTATTTTGAATAAGATAGGTTTCGCAAGCCTGGGTGATCAGCGTTAAGGAGACGGTATTAAGCGCTTTCAGGCGTCGGTTAGCTCGCGACCAGCGAGAAGATTCCATATTGAGGTTGCTGCGCATCCCCTCCAGCGCGGTGGTACGGCGCACCAGCGCCGCCCAGGCATTATCCACCGCTTCGCTGTCGCCATGTTTGATACAGAGCTGCATCAGCTGATACTGAGCAACGATCAGCGCATCCAGCTCCCGGTCGACTTCCTGTTTGATGGATCGCGGCGAGAAGAGCAGATCCGCGACGATCGCACAGACAATACCAAGCACAATTTCACTACAGCGCTCAACCGCAAACTGCGGCGTGAGCAACGGCTCGGTCTGAATAGTGATAACAATGATTAGCGCCGTATAGCCAGAAAGCCCCCAGGCGTAGGAGTTTTCCACACGGATCAATGAGGAGACCCAGGTACAAAAACCGGCCCAGATGCAGCACACCATAATCATTAGCAGCGGGGTGCGGATCATCAGAATGATGATGGTCAGCGCGGCGATACAGCCAATGAAGGTACCGACAATACGTAACATCCCGCGATAGCGGATAGCGCCTGAATAGGGTTCGCCCCCGGCCGCGAACGCCGGGCCGGCCGCGACGATTGCCGCCGTCAATACCGCCCAGCGCGGGGTCTCCAGATTGAAGTGAAAGCCAACAAACAGCGCCAGCACAATGGCGCAGGCCAACTTAATGGCGAAGCGTAAATGCTGGTTGGCGATGGAGAAGATGCCCATAGTGATTAACCGAACTCACGCAGGCGATGCGCCATTTTACGGAACCATGAATCCTGGCTGGCATCACGATCTTTCTCGCCGGTGATCACCACCGTTGCCGTCGTGCCTGCCGGCCACAGGTTGCCTTGCTCTTCATCCAGACGGATACGTACCGGTACACGCTGGGCCAGACGCACCCACTCCAGATTAGAGTCAACGGTGGCCATCCCTTTGCTGTCACGGGTTGCGCTGGCGTTTGTCACGCCTGCCGCCACGCTATCTACCGTACCTTTCAGTACGCGGTTGCTGCCCAGAGGCGTAATCTCTGCCCGATAACCCGGGCGTACCCCATCCAGCTTGGTCTCTTCCATATAGGCCAGCACGTAGAAAGAGCGTTGCTTAACCAGCGCCACTGCGGTCGAGCCGCGGGTAATAAATTCGCCGGTATAAACGTTCAGGTTCGTCACCCAGCCATCGGCCGGGGCGCGAATCACGGTGCGTTCCAGATCCAGTTTCGCCAGATCGCGGGTCGCTTCAGCTTTTGCCTGCTGATGCAGGACGGTTTGCAGCACGTTGTTAGATTGGTCAATCTCTTCACGGGACATGGCCTGCACGCCTAACTTGTTACGGCGTCCGGCTTCACGACGTTTCTCCGCGGCCAGCGCTTTGTAGTAGGCAACATCTGCTTCAGCCTCTTCCAGCGCTTTCTGATAACGTGGCTGATCGATGGTAAACAGCACCTGGTCTTTCTTCACCAGCTGGTTGTCTTTAATATTCACTGAGGTAATCAGCCCTGCGACGTCAGGCGCAATCGCCACGATATCGGCGCTAAAACGCGCATCGCGCGTCCAGGGTGACTCGGTGTAGTAGACCCATGCACGGAAAATCGCGATGAACGCCAGTACGACCAGCGCCAGGGTGATAGCGGTACGAGAGATTTTTCTTGTTAGTGTTTTCACATCTACCTCAAACAAACAAACGCGATATCAGATAAAACAGGCAGCAGTACAGCGCGGTATTGAACAATGCAGGGTGCCAGACGAAATCATAAATGCCGGTCGGCGTCAGCACCTTACGCACCAGCCAAAAAATCGCCAGTGATAAAAGCAGTTCAAAAAATATCGGTGGGAACGACAAACCGAACACCACGATAACGGGAAACAGACTCATGTTGACCTTGGTTAGAGAGCGAGCAGGCGAAAGATTTATTGAGCTGCGCCACCGCATTAAGGTCAAGAAAAGCCGGGCGAGAGTGGCGTAGCTGCCGGGTTATTAATAGTATATTAGCGTAACTGTTATGCTGTTATCTATAATATGTGATCTAAATCACTTTTAAGCCAGAGTGAATAATGGAACGTTTAAAACGCATGTCCGTTTTTGCCAAAGTCGTTGAACTGGGCTCATTTACTTCCGCTGCCCGGCAACTACAGATGAGCGTCTCGTCGATCAGTCAGACCGTCTCTAAACTGGAAGATGACCTTCAGGTAAAACTTCTTAACCGCAGTACCCGCAGTATCGGCCTGACCGAAGCCGGTAAAATTTACTATCAGGGCTGCCGCCGTATGCTGCATGAAGCGCAGGAGGTGCACGAGCAACTCTACGCCTTTAATAACACCCCCATTGGTACCCTGCGTATCGGTTGCTCTTCCACTATGGCACAAAATGTCCTCGCCGGTATGACGGCAGAGATGTTGAAAGAGTACCCAGGCCTGTCAGTTGATCTGGTGACCGGCATTCCGGCACCGGACCTGATTGCCGACGGCCTGGACGTGGTGATCCGCGTAGGCGCGCTCCAGGATTCCAGCCTCTTCTCCCGGCGACTGGGTAGCATGCCGATGGTGGTTTGTGCCGCCAAAAAGTACCTTGTGCAGGCCGGGATACCGGATAAACCTGCCGATCTCAGTAACCACTCCTGGCTTGAGTACAGCGTGCGTCCGGACAACGCGTTTGAACTGGTGGCGCCAGAGGGGTTATCGACAAAGTTGATCCCGCAGGGACGGTTTGTGACCAACGATCCCATGACCTTAACGCGCTGGCTGGTGGCCGGCGCCGGGATCGCTTATGTACCGCTAATGTGGGTGATCAATGAGATCAACAGCGGCGAGCTGGAGATCCTCTTCCCGCGCTATCAATCCGATCCCCGTCCGGTCTATGCGCTTTATACTGAAAAGGATAAATTGCCGCTGAAGGTACAGGTCTGTATTAACTATCTGACAGATTACTTTGTGGACGTGGCGGAGCTGTATCGGGCAATGCGGGAAAAAAGGAAGGAGTAGCAGGCTCCTCTTCCCGCAGGAAGAGGAGCAGAGTTGGATCAGGCCGTGCCGCCCACCGTCAGGTTATCTACTTTCAGCGTCGGCTGGCCTACGCCAACCGGCAAGCTTTGCCCCTCTTTGCCGCACACGCCCACGCCGTTATCCAGCTTGAGATCGTTGCCGACCATAGAGATTTGCTGCATCGCTTCAATACCCGAACCAATCAGCGTCGCCCCTTTTACCGCTTTGGTGACTTTGCCTTTCTCAATCAGATAGGCTTCTGAAGTTGAGAAGACAAATTTACCGGAGGTGATGTCCACCTGGCCACCGCCAAAGTTCGGGGCATAGATACCGTAATCGACCGACTCGATGATCTCTTGCGGCGTGGATTTTCCACCCAGCATGTAGGTGTTCGTCATACGCGGCATCGGCAGATGGGCATAAGACTCACGACGACCGTTACCGGTAGGTGCCACGCCCATCAGACGCGCGTTGAGTTTGTCCTGCATGTAGCCTTTCAGCACACCATTTTCAATCAAGACGTTGTACTGGCCCGGCGTCCCTTCGTCATCGATTGAGATAGATCCACGGCGATCGGCCATGGTGCCATCATCGACAACGGTACAAAGTTCAGATGCCACCAGCTGACCCAT
This sequence comes from Leclercia pneumoniae, assembly GCF_017348915.1. Classification (NCBI taxonomy): domain Bacteria; kingdom Pseudomonadati; phylum Pseudomonadota; class Gammaproteobacteria; order Enterobacterales; family Enterobacteriaceae; genus Leclercia; species Leclercia pneumoniae. Next base: position 3,848,422 of record NZ_CP071383.1, read on the forward strand.
CTGGCCGCTGAAGACTGAAGTACCGCGACGGTTGAAGTCACCTTCCAGACCGTGACCGACCGCTTCGTGCAGCAGCACGCCCGGCCAGCCAGCACCCAACACGACCGGCAGAGTGCCCGCGGGTGCTGCAACGGCGGAGAGGTTTACCAGCGCCATGCGCACAGCCTCTTTCGCCCACGCGTCGGCACGCACTTCGCCATCCGCATCGGCAAGGAACCACTCATAACCGAAACGACCGCCGCCGCCGCTTGAGCCGCGCTCTCGTTTCCCATCCTCTTCAACCTGTACGCTGACCGACAGACGCACCAGCGGACGAACATCGGCAGCCAGGGTGCCATCGGTGGCGGCCACCAGGATCAATTCATAAACACCGCTCAGGCTGGCGCTCACTTCCTGTACGCGCTTATCCGCCGCACGGGCGACTTTGTCTACGCGACGCAGGATGTCCAGTTTCTCTTCGCGGCTCATGCTCTGCAGCGGATCGATGCTGGTATAAAGCGCCGTATGCGACACTTCGCCAAGGGTTTTTGCTTGTCCGTTGCCCGTCTCACGCACGATAGTACGAGCGGCCTGTGCGCTCTGAGTCAGCGACGCCAGGCTAATCTGGTCAGCATAGGCAAAACCGGTTTTCTCACCGCTGACCGCGCGGACTCCCACACCCTGATCGATGTTCCAGGAACCATCTTTGATGATGCTGTCTTCTAACACCCAGGACTCGTGATAGCTCGACTGGAAATAGAGATCGCCGTAGTCGAGACGGCGTTCGGTCAGTTGACCAAGAATAGAGAACAGATCCTGATGATTCAGGCCGTTCGCTGCCAGCAAATGTTCACTTACCAGGTTCAGACTCATCGTTTTGCTACTCGTTGTTCGTTGCCGCCCACGAGGCGGTAATTAAGATCTTATCTATTGAGAGTGAGGCAATTAATTGCCCGCGTCAAATCATTGCTGTGCATCTTTGCGCGGCTGGCGCAGGACTTCATTGATCTGCGGTTTATCTACCGGGCCAGTGATGCGATAGCGCAGAATCGAGACCTTGTTCCACAGTGGTCCTAGCACCCTACTGGCAGCAAACACCGCAGCGCCCACAATCGGGTTAACCGCAAAGGCCGCCGCCACGCCGACGGTAGCGGAGATCTCCGGCGCGACAACCGCTTCCATATCCAGTTCGCGACGCACCAGGTTGACGGAGCCTTTCATAGCGATATCAGCTTCCAGCCCATCAACCAGGGTGTCGTCCGTATGCAGTACCCCGTCCTTGATCCAGGCGGTGCTACGAATGGCATCGTAGTAGAAGCCTTCATTAAAGGTATCGCTAAAGTCGAAGCGCAGCTTACGCAGCAGGGCATCAAAACTCAGCAGACGCAAAATTTGCCCGGCATGGCCGGTGCTTACGTCGGTAATATGGCCCTTTCCAAGCCGCGCTTTGATGATTCCGTTCAGCGAGGCCTCATCCGGCTGCCACGGCGGATTGCGCCAGTGCAGGTCATAATCGACATCAAAATTCGAATCGCGAACCGGTGTGGTGACCCCAAAGAAGCCTGCTGCGGCATCCAGCTTATTACCTTTCACCTGCCCTTTCAGCGAGGTACGTTGCTCGCTCGCACTGTTTACCCATTCACCGTTCACCGTCAAACGGCCAAAGCCAGTATCCAGCAGCCCGTCCGTCAGGGACAGGGTGTTGCCCTTAATGGCAAAATCGCCGTCGATGCGACCATATTTTTGTCCCCACAGCCAGCATTCAGCACAGCGCAGTTGAAGGTCAGGCAGGCCGGTAAAATCGATGCGTTTATTCGCCGCGAAGGGGATTGCGTTAGTGTCGTTACTGCCCGTCGGTGAGGCCGGGTTGAAATAGAGGTAGCGGATATCAGCCAGCCATGGGGCGGCATCTCGCATCGTTAGCGTCGCGTTGATTTCACGACCATGCGCCTCGACCGTCGATCCCGTCGCCGTCGGTCGGGAGACAATGCTCAGGTTGTTCCACTGCTGTCCGCCCAGCGCCAGCGAAGGGGTCCGAACGGTGATCTGCTCCGGGAATTGCGCGGCATCATCCACGTTTTTCCCTACCCCTTTTTGTAACAATCCAAGCCACTCGGCGCCATCCATCGCTGGCAAATTCAGTTCAACGCCCGGCTGATCCGGTAGCGGCGGGAGGGTGCGGCTATCGGAGGTCCAGATTGCCCGATCCAGCGTTAGCTTGCGATTCAGCAGCCAGCGGCTGTTGAAGTGGTTATTGGCACCGGCGTTGCCCGTCAGGGTAAAACTGTTAAGGTTGCCATCGACATTGATTTTAACCGGTAATGCTTCACCTGCGCTCTTGTTCAGCGGAGAAGGTAAGTGACTGCTTACATTCTTCAAATCGCTGGTGATATCTACCTTATATTTCGCGCTTCCACGGTACGGCAGATCAATTGCCACTTTCCCCTGCCACGGCAACGAGCCGTTCACCGCTTCACTAACCGGTTTTGGCAGCACATCCATACGGGCTGGCTGCCAGTTAGCATCCAGATTCACCGCGACCTGATACGCCTTTTCCCCCTCGGTGGTCGAAAAGTCGATAGTGACCGGCTGCTTAAACCAGCTTGCCGTCAGGGGTTCACTCTTTAGATTGCCATTCACAAAGCTGAACTGGCCACTCAGGTTATTGATGGTGCTATTGAGGGGTTTAATAAACAGATCGTTGTCGTGCAGATGCACGTCGCCTTCAGCGGTGGTCATTTCACCGTCGAGCGGAATATCCAGATGTAAGCGAGCATTCACATCACCATCAAGCTGGAGCTCATCCAGGGTCGTAGCCAGGGAATCCTTCAACGGAGTCTCTGCAAAATAGGGCCCAACGGCCTTACCCGGCCCGTTGATATCGGCATCAATCAGCAATTTTTCTTTTGAGTAATCGGGGATAACCGCCTTCAGGTTGCTGGCAGTCACGCCGCCCAGCGCCACGCTGTCGCTCTTCATCCACAGGCCGTCGTTGATGAAGTTGAGTTCGATATCGAGATTCTTTAGCGCCGGCCAGTCCGGCTGGAAGGCAAAGGTCGCGTTATGCAGCGGGACCAGCACCTGGAACTGGCCTTCATTATGTTTGTATGGGAACAGGTGCGGGTTACCGCCATAGACCAGGGTAGCGTTGTCCGCCTGGCCACCCTGAATCGCACCGCTCAGGTAATCCACCAGATCCTTGCCCATCAGGTTTTCAGGGAAATAGCGCCAGGCCTGCGCCCCATCATCCGTGCTAATACCCGCCAGAATGCCCAGCCAGGGTTCTTCGCCCTGAGGCTGCATATAACGGAAGTCGCCCCGGGCATGTACCGCTTTCGCTTTCACATCAATCTGGCGGCCATCCAGCTGGAACCCTTTTTCGTTCTTTAACCAGTTGAGCGTTGCGGTTCCTTTCTCAATCTCCAGCGGGGCGCGGAAGACCGTTTCATAAGGCATGACGGCATTATTCATCTGGCCGGTCAGACGGCCATCTTCAACGCTCCCTTCCAGGGTTCCGCTGAAATGTTCTGCCCCTGGCAGCAGCTTCCACTGTTTCCACGCGAGGTCGGTCCAGGCGATGTCGAAACGGGTTTTCTCGGTAGCCTGCAGAGGAATATCCAGCGCCAGCGAGTTAATGGCCCCGACCGGCTGTGTCGCCTGCCACACTTCCCCCAGAGCCGGTGAGAGTTTTGACGCCATTGAACGCAATCCTTCAAGCCCTTCCAGCTCGAGGTTACTGGCGCGAATACGCAACTCATCGCTGCGCTTGCTATTTTTGCCGCCGACTTCTTGTTCCGGGATCCACGCCAGCGCCAGCGCGCCACGCGGCCAGGGTTTATCATCCAGCGTGATGCGGGTATCAGGAATAGCAAACTGCCAGCCTTCGCCAGCGCGGGTAATATGCGCGGTGAGGTTATCCACCATAAGTCGATGCTGACGATCTTCACCCGGCCAGCTCGCGCCGCCCTGCTTCAGCCAGATGTCCCCACCGGCGATCTCGCCTTTACTGAGGGTCATCCAGCCTTCAATGCTGAACCGCGCCGTCTGCAACTGCATATCTTTCTGCAGCCATTCACCCAACCAGGGTTTAACATCTACGTCGTCAGCCTGCATCCACACTTTGCCATTGTTTAGCAGACCGCTGTCATCATCACGCAGGTCCATACGTACCTGCACGATCCCGTGCTGACCGTTCAGGCTGGAGAGGCTGACCTGTCCCTCGGCGCGATGGCGATCTTTACCGTTAAGCCAGGTCAGTTGCGGGATCGCCAGTTCGGCACGCTGGCCAGAGAGGGTAATAAAACTCACTTCACTGTCGCGCAGATCGAAATGATCGAACTGGCGTAAAAAGAGATCGCTAATACGGTTTGCTTCAAACCCACCGCTCTGTTTGTCATTACTTAACGGCGTATTGGTTACAAACTTCAGCTGATAAAAGGTGAGATCGCGAAACTGCCAGCGCAGGTGCAACAAGCTTTGCCAGACATCCAGAGCGAGGGTGACGCGGCTTATTTTCAGATAGCCGCCATCCTTCAGGCCGGCATTGATGTCATGAACGTCGAGGGTGGGGCCGAAGTTTTGCCAGCTGGCGTTGAGCTTACTGGCCTCAATCGGCATACCGGTCGCAGATCCCAGTTTAGCCAGCACCTGCGGGCGCCAGCTATCCAGATGCGGCAATACGAGACGCAGCCCGCTTACCAGCAGCGCGACAATCACAATCAGCGTTGCCCCTGTAAGCAATAAAATCCCCGGCAGTCGCCTCACGCGTCGCTCCTTGTCAGCCGTTCTCGTATCGCAGCAGCCTGCGTATTACATCATTACCACATCGAATTGCTCCGGGTTATAGAGCGGTTCGATTTGTACTTTCACCTGTTTGCCGACAAAAATTTCCACTTCTGCCAATGCGTGGGACTCTTCCCCTTTCAGGGCTTCTGCCACCGAAGGAGAAGCATAGACCAGGAAACGGTCGGAGTCGTAGGCATGATGCACGCGAACAATTTCACGCATGATTTCATAGCAGACCGTCTCGGTGGTCTTCACCGTGCCACGGCCGTGGCACGTCGGACACTCATTACAGAGCACGTGCTCCACGCTTTCGCGGGTGCGTTTGCGGGTCATCTCCACCAGCCCCAGCTGCGAGAAGCCGTTAATACTGGTTTTAACGCGATCTTTACTGAGCGCCTGCTCCAGTGAATGCAGCACGCGGCGACGGTGGTCTTCATTACTCATATCGATAAAATCGATGATGATAATGCCGCCAAGATTACGCAGACGCAGCTGACGGGCGATAGCCTGGGTTGCTTCTATATTGGTATTGAAGATGGTGTCATCAAGATTTCGGTGGCCTACAAAGGCACCGGTATTGATATCCACCGTCGTCATGGCTTCGGTCTGGTCAATAATCAAATAACCGCCGGACTTCAGTTCCACTTTACGCTCCAGCGCGCGCTGGATCTCGTTCTCCACGTCGAACAGATCGAAGATCGGCTGCTTGCCGACATAGTGTTCCAGCAGACCCGGCATTTCAGGAATGTACTCGCTGGTAAATTCCAGCAAGGCTTCATAGGTCAGACGGGAGTCGACGCGGATGCGGTCAAGCTGAGCGTCGGCGAAGTCGCGCAGAACGCGCTGAGCCAGCGCCAGCTCGCCATACAGTTGATAGCGCGTCTGGTTGCGTTTTTTACGCTCCATCACCTTGGTCCAGACGCGTTTCAGGTAGGCCGCGTCCGAGGCCAGATCGTCTTCGCTAATCCCTTCTGCGGCGGTACGAATGATAAAACCGCCCTGCTCGTCGCAATAGGCACTAACGACCTTTTTCAGGCGTTCGCGTTCGGTTTCGCTCTCAATGCGCTGGGAAACCCCAACGTGAGACGCACCGGGCATAAAGACCAGATAACGGGAAGGCAGCGTAATGTCGGTTGTTAAACGCGCACCTTTGGTACCGAGGGGATCTTTCACCACCTGCACCATCAGATCCTGCCCCTGACGAACCAGCTCCGAGATATCGCGTACGGTAAACTGTTTTTGCTCTTCACCCGCCACGCATTCGGTGTGCGGCATGATGTCAGAAGCATGAAGGAATGCGGCCTTATCCAGACCAATATCTACAAATGCCGCCTGCATACCCGGTAGCACACGACTCACACGACCTTTGTAGATATTGCCTACGATTCCGCGTCGCGCTTCACGCTCAATATGGATTTCCTGCAGAATGCCGCCATCAATATAAGCGACACGCGTTTCCGATGGCGTTACGTTTACCAACAATTCAGCCGTCATAATTATCTCTTCTCTCACGCAGTGAGTTAAAATTGCTCAGCAACTCATACGTTTCCACCAGCGGTAAGCCGACTACGGCGTGATAGCTGCCATTTATCTTCCTGACAAAACAGCTACCCAACCCTTGAATACCGTATGCACCTGCTTTATCCATAGGTTCACCGCTGTCGATGTAAGCGGTAATGTCTTCTTCGGTGAGCACTCTGAACGTAACATCGGTAACGACCAGGCAATCCAGTACGTGCTGGCTGTCAGCGATGGCAACGGCGGTCATGACCTGATGCGTATGCCCGGACAATTTGCGCAGCATGGTCGCCGCATGAGCGCCATCGCGCGGTTTCTCAAGGACTTCACCATTAAGGATAACGATGGTATCTGCGCCCAGTACGGGTAAATCATGCGGCGTTTGCGCCACGCCTGCCTGTGCCTTCTCTCGCGCCAGGCGGGAAACATACTGTTGAGCGCTTTCGCCACTGGCCCGGACTTCTTCAATGCCGGTGACGATGCGTTCAAACGTTACGCCCAACTGGGTCAGCAATTCCTGACGGCGAGGTGAGCCGGAAGCGAGATACAAAGACGTCATAGAAACCTTTTTATTGCACGGCAAACTGCTGGCGAATTTTACGCATCAGCAGGAATAACCATGGCCAGAGGACACCGTTTACTACACTACTCCAGAACACTTCAGGTCGGAAAGAGACGTTGATCACTAAAAACTCTGCCCAGAAAACAATGATATCCGCAGCAAGAGATAACAACATCACCACCAGCGCCTGTTGCCAGAGCGCCAGATTGCGAAAAAGCTGGAATTTTAGTGCGACCAGATAAGCAATGATGCTCATGGACAAAGCGCGCACGCCAAGCGTAGAGCCACTGATGAGATCCAGTATGGCACCCATCACGAATCCCGTGCCCACATTTACGCGGTGCGGGAGCGCCAGAATCCAGTACAACAGAATAAGCAGTACCCAATTTGGCCGGAAGACAAGAATGTCGTCCGGCCAGGGCATAACTTGCAGTAGCAGTGCGACTAAAAACGAGAGCCAGATAACCCAGCGTCCCTGGCTACGATAACTTGCCACTATTGCCCTCCCGGGGAGCGCTGCGGTGGCGGCGTAGCAGGCTGAGGCTGGGTTAGCCCCGTCGCTGGCGCCGGAACGGGCGCCGGTGGCCCCATCGCGTCAGGTGATGGTAACACCTGCGGCATCATCTGCATCAGACGTTCATTTGCTACACGGTGCACATCTTCCGGCGTCATTGGGTTACTGCCGTTGCGATCTGCGCCCCAGAGCAATAACAGATAACGCAGACGCTGCAGACCGGCCGTTGGACGAGCCTGAATCACGGTATAGGCGCGCTGAGTATCCAGCCTCACAGAGGAGACCACACCCACAGGATAACCTTCCGGGAAACGCCCCCCCAGACCCGATGTCACCAGTACATCACCCACCCGAATGTCGGTGTTAGCAGGCAGATGCTCCAGTTGCAGATCATCAGTACAACCGTTGCCGGCAGCAATCACGCGTATATCGTTACGTAATACCTGAATCGGCAATGCATGCGTTGCATCGCAAATCAATAAAACGCGGCTGGTCAGCTTAGCAACGGCGACCACCTGCCCTACAACGCCTTTATCGCTGATAACCGGCTGGCCTTCGTAAACACCGTTTACGCTGCCTTTGTCGATGACCACCTGATCGCTATAGGGATCGTTAACGGTCGAGATGACCTGGGTAACCATTTTCTGCTCATCCTGACGCAGCGGCGATCCTAACAGCTCACGCAGACGGGCATTTTCCTGACGATACTGGCCCAGCATCAGCAGTTCGCTGTTTTTCAGCAGCAACTCCTGGCGTAATGCACGGTTTTCAAGTTCGAGCTGGTCGCGCGATGACAACGTCTGGGAGACGCTATCCAGCAATTCACGGGGACCATTTGATATAAAGTAGAAAGGACTGACGGCGGTATCCATGTACGTTCGGATCTGGCTGAACGTACCGAGGCGGCTATCGGCGATAATGACGCCGAGCGCCACCAGCAACGCCAAAATCAGGCGAAACTGTAGCGACGGGCCACGGCTAAAAATTGGCTTCATAGGCTATGCGTACTCTCGCGTCAGAGAGAAAGGGTAGCATCCGCTACCCTTTCACTTCCGACTACTCTTCGCTGAACAAGTCGCCGCCGTGCATGTCGATCATCTCCAGCGCCTTGCCGCCGCCACGGGCTACGCAAGTCAGTGGATCTTCTGCAACTACGACAGGAATACCTGTCTCTTCCATCAACAGGCGGTCGAGGTTACGCAGCAGCGCACCACCACCAGTCAGAACCATACCGCGCTCGGAGATATCGGAAGCCAGTTCCGGCGGGCACTGTTCCAGGGCAACCATCACGGCGCTGACGATACCGGTCAATGGCTCCTGCAGCGCTTCGAGGATTTCGTTGGAGTTCAGGGTAAAGCCGCGTGGAACGCCTTCAGCCAGGTTACGTCCGCGAACTTCGATTTCACGCACTTCGTCGCCCGGATAGGCAGAACCGATTTCGTGCTTGATACGCTCTGCGGTCGCTTCACCGATCAGAGAGCCGTAGTTACGGCGCACATAATTAATGATGGCTTCGTCGAAACGGTCACCGCCGATACGTACGGAGGAGGAGTAGACCACGCCGTTCAGGGAGATAACGGCGACTTCAGTGGTACCACCACCGATATCTACAACCATGGAACCGGTGGCTTCGGAAACCGGCAGACCCGCGCCAATTGCGGCAGCCATCGGCTCTTCAATCAGGAAGACTTCACGCGCACCGGCGCCCTGAGCGGATTCACGAATAGCACGACGCTCTACCTGGGTAGCACCTACCGGCACGCACACCAGAACGCGCGGGCTTGGACGCATGAAGCTATTGCTATGCACCTGCTTAATGAAGTGCTGAAGCATTTTTTCGGTCACGAAGAAGTCAGCGATAACGCCGTCTTTCATCGGGCGAATAGCTGCGATGTTACCTGGGGTACGACCAAGCATCTGCTTAGCGTCATGACCAACGGCCGCCACGCTTTTCGGTGAACCAGCACGATCCTGACGAATGGCCACAACGGAAGGCTCATTCAGTACGATGCCTTGTCCTTTTACATAGATAAGGGTATTCGCGGTACCCAGGTCAATGGACAGGTCATTGGAAAACATGCCACGAAATTTTTTCAACATACTAAGGGATAATCCTGAAAGCTGGGGCGGAAAACAAAATCCGCTTACTTTACCAACCACGCGCAGCAGCGACAAGGCGCAAAAATCATCTGCTACGGTGAAAATTAGTGCAGTACGTTTCCTTTGTTACAAATCGACACCTGACTCCCTCAGGGCTGAATCAACAGCAGTGTTCCTCACACTTTCATTTGTAACCAGTCAAAGGTCGTTCACTGTCTTTTTTGCTCGTCATACTCAAGCTACAGGCGCGATATTCTACGTGAAAACAAATTAAACGGCAGGTTAAACAGAGTATCTTTGCGAATATTTTTTCACATTGCTGTCAAGCGGCTGAGAGGCAGCAAAAAAATCCCCCTGACCGCCTGACACGCCGCGCTCTGTCAACGTCTGCCATTCACTTCTGCTGCGCACGCCAGTGGCAAATACTTGCGTCTGTGTCCCTTTGCACGCTTCCACCAGACTCTGCACCAGCAGCTGGTTTTCCGTGCGCTTTTCAATGTTCCGAACCAGACCCGGATGGAGCTTTAACAGTGCCACTTCAAGGGTCTTGATCCAACTGGTACTGACCAACGTTAAACCCGCCTGGGTTACCGCCACGCGAGCGCCAAGCGCAGTGATCAAACGTACTATCGCTTGTAACCGGCTGATATGTTGACAGACATCTGCCTCTGCAAGTTCAAAAATAATCCGTTTTCGCTGTGATTTTTCACACTGCATCAAAACATCACGCAGCCAGCGCTGAAAACGCGGGCGAATCAGCGATTCAACGGTTATCTGGATCGCCAGATTTTCTTCCGGCCAGAAAGATAAAAAAGGCATCAGGCGCGTGATTTGCTGGCGGTCGTACTCTTCCGACAGCCCAAACTGGAGGATCATCGGCAGGTACTCCGCCGAGACCACCTCTTCGTTGCCATCAAAAATACGGCACAGCAGTTCACGATGATGGACCATGCCATCTTTTGTAACCGCCGGTTTCTGATAAATACGCGGCCCACCGCGGTTCAGAGTCTGCTCAATCAGGGTACGCCAGCGCACGTTGCCGCGCCCCTTCTCCGGCAGGGAGTCGTCGTACACGGCCCAACCGTTGGCGCCCTGCAGCACCGCGTTACGGGTAGCGGCTTCGGCGTGTTCCATTACTTGCTCCGTCGTCTGCCCGCCACGCCAGGCGCAGATGCCAATATGCACCATATCATCGCGATCGAGCATTTTCGTAGGCGGCAGGGCATCCACGGTTTTAAGCAGCAGGCTGGCAATACTTTCGGATTCTTTCAACGTGCGATGGGGAAGCAACACTGCATAATCACTGCGATGATAGCGGGCCAGTAACGCGCCCGGGTAACGCATAATAAATGTTGAGAGCAGATTAATAAGGGTAAACAGATGCTCTTCTGCGACCGTACGTCCCCAGTTATCTTTCATCAGATCAAAGTCTGGTAGGCGAACTAACATAACCACGCCGTGGGAGCCCACTTTCTCCTGGTCTTCCAGCAGCGTGGCCAACTGGTTATCAAAGAAGAGACGATTATTGAGACCGGTTTTGTTGTCCTGCGCGGCATAAGAGCGAATCAGGGTGTCCATGCGACTGCGCTGATCGCTGGCAAACTGGATTTCAGAGAGCAGGACATCGAGCGCGCTGCTGGTACGGGATGGCCATTCATAGACTGACCCGCGAACCTGTGCCCCCCGCTCTCCGTTCAGAATACGCGCCGAACGCGATTCAAGTAACTCCTGCCCGTTGAGCTGGCGGCGCAGCCAGCGCACGGCCAACAGGAGTAACAACGCGATAAAGGCAACGGCGAGGGTGAGTGGCGCGGTGGTCATCAGCGAGTGGAGGTAGTTGTTCATCGGATCCTGATATACCAGTCTGAGGGTCATACCCGGATTTTTCAGCGAATGGATATCCTGTTCGCGATACTGCATCTGTATGCCTGCAGAGTGGTATACCCCGGTGCGCTGATGGCGAAAGACCGTCTCTCTGCCCTGCTTTATCTCAATGCTGACGATGTCCGTTGGTGCCATCAGTTCGTCAAGCTGGCCGGAGAGCTGGGAAAACGACGTGCTGACAAGTCGTGTATCAATGACCGAGGCCACGGCCTGCACGCGGTTGACCAGTTTGTCCTGAACGGCGTTATAGAAGCTCAGTGAACAGCCAATCAGAATGACGAAAATGGTCATGCCGGTCAGCAAGGTGATAAAAGCGGAGAACTTCGTCGATAATCGCATCCTTGAGATTACTCCGTGAGTGAATGAGGATAGCGAGTGAGCGCTAACTCGCTTTAAACAGCGGCATACTACCAAACCTGGTGTTTCTGGCAATTTATTGCGTTAAATCGGCATCGCGTTTCACTGTGCGAGTATAGTCTTCAGAAATTATTCTCCCATCATCATGCTTAGTAAGGAACCTGTATGCAGGCTTTGATCTTAGAACAGCAGGACGGCAAAACGCTTGCCACAGTGCAAGCCATCGAAGAGAGCCGACTGCCTGAAGGCGACGTGACCGTTGATATTGACTGGTCGAGCCTGAACTACAAAGACGCGCTCGCCATTACTGGCGCGGGTAAAATTATCCGAAACTTCCCCATGGTTCCGGGTATCGACTTTGCGGGTCGCGTTCATACCAGTGAAGATCCTCGCTTCCATGCCGGGCAGCAGGTGCTGCTGACCGGCTGGGGCGTCGGCGAAAATCACTGGGGTGGCCTCGCCGCTCAGGCTCGCGTGAAGGGCGACTGGCTGGTTCCTATGCCGAAAGGCCTTGATGGCCGTAAAGCCATGATCATCGGCACCGCCGGCTTCACCGCCATGCTCTGCGTTATGGCGCTCGAAGAGGCGGGTGTTACGCCGCAATCGGGCGAAATCGTGGTGACCGGCGCCAGCGGCGGCGTAGGGAGCACCGCGGTCGCGCTGTTACATAAGCTCGGCTATCAGGTCGCGGCGGTCTCTGGTCGCGAAAGCACCCATGATTATCTGCGCAAGCTGGGGGCAAGCCGCATTCTGGGCCGCGACGAATTCGCTGAAACCCGTCCGCTGGAAAAACAGCTCTGGGCCGGTGCGGTGGATACCGTCGGCGATAAAGTGCTGGCGAAAGTGCTGGCTCAGATGAACTACGGCGGCTGCGTGGCGGCCTGCGGTCTGGCGGGCGGCTTTGCACTGCCCACCACGGTGATGCCATTTATTCTGCGCAACGTGCGTTTGCAGGGGGTAGATTCCGTTATGACGCCCGCCGCTCGCCGTACCGAAGCATGGACGCGGCTGGTTCGCGATTTGCCGGAAGCGTTCTTTGCCCAGAGTGCAACCCAGATTGGCCTCGAGCAGGCGGCAGAATATGCTGCGAAGATTATCGCCAACCAGGCCCAGGGTCGTACGCTGGTTAAAATCGCCTAATCTTCAATTTTTCGTGACATATTCGCATTAACCTCACTCCTCCGTCATGCTTACCTCATCGCATGACGGAGGATGCCATGAAAATGAAAAAACTGACGGAAGCCGATGTAACTGCTGAATCGGCTTTTATGCTCCAGCGCCGCCAGATCCTGAAAATGCTTGGCATCAGCGCCACTGCACTCACCCTTACCCCCTCGGCTCACGCCGATCTGCTCGACTGGTTCAAAGGCAATGATCGTCCGAAAGCCCCTGCCGGTAAGCCACTGACGTTCTCCAGACCCGATCAATGGCAGAGCAAACTGGCCCTGACGCCGGAAGATAAGGTCACCGGCTATAACAACTTCTATGAGTTTGGCCTGGATAAGGCCGATCCTGCGGCCAATGCCGGCAGTATGAAGACCGATCCCTGGACGTTAACTATCGACGGTGAAGTCGCGAAACCTTTAACGCTGGATCACCATGACCTCACCACCCGCTTTCCGCTGGAGGAGCGCATCTATCGTATGCGTTGCGTAGAAGCCTGGTCGATGGTGGTGCCGTGGATCGGTTTTCCGCTTCACAAACTGCTGGCGATGGTAGAGCCGACCAGCAATGCAAAATATGTCGCCTTCCAGACGCTTTACTCCCCTGAGCAGATGCCTGGCCAAAAAGATCGTTTTATCGGCGGCGGGCTGCAGTATCCCTATGTAGAGGGCCTGCGTCTTGACGAAGCGATGCATCCTCTCACGCTGTTGACCGTTGGGGTATATGGCAAAGCGCTGCCCCCGCAAAATGGTGCCCCTGTTCGCCTGACCGTGCCGTGGAAGTATGGATTTAAAGGGATTAAATCTATCGTCAGCATTAAGCTGACCCGTGAACGTCCGCCGACCACCTGGAACCTCGCCGCGTCCGATGAATATGGGTTTTATGCCAACGTGAACCCGCATGTGGACCACCCTCGCTGGTCGCAGGCTACTGAACGTTTTATCGGCTCCGGCGGTGCGCTGGATGTGAAACGCCAGCCTACGCTGCTTTTCAATGGCTATGCCGATCAGGTGGCATCGCTCTATCGCGGCCTCGATCTCCGGGAGAATTTCTAGTGCGGCTGACGGCAAAACAGATTACCTGGCTGAAGGTCGCCCTGCATCTTGCCGGAGCGCTTCCTTTTATATGGCTGTTCTGGGCAGTGAATGCTGGCGCGTTCAGCGCCGACCCGGCGAAAGATATCCAGCATTTTACGGGTAGGATGGCTCTGAAATTTTTACTGGCAACCTTGCTGGTCTCACCGCTGGCGCGTTACGCTAAACAGCCATTATTGATACGCACCCGTCGTCTGTTAGGGCTATGGTGTTTTGCCTGGGCGACAATCCATCTCACCAGCTATGCGCTGCTTGAGCTGGGGATTAACAATTTGTCGCTACTGGGCCGCGAACTGGTGACGCGCCCTTACCTGACGCTGGGCATTGTAAGCTGGCTGATTCTGCTGGCGCTGACGCTCACCTCGACGCAGTATGCCCAGCGAAAACTGGGCCGACGGTGGCAGTATCTGCACAACTTCGTCTATCTTGTTGCGATCCTCGCCCCCATTCATTACCTGTGGTCGGTGAAAATTCTCTCGCCGCAGCCAATCATCTATGCGTTGCTGGCGTTGGGCCTGCTGGCGTGGCGTTATAAGAAGTTCCGCCAGTGGTTGCGATAGTTCGCGAAACTGTGCGTTTTCCCGCAGAATACTTATCATCCGTGAATCTTTTTGGGTTTGCGGTTGATAATCTTCCCTGATAAGACCAGTATTTAGCTGCCAAATGCTACGAAATCGTTATAATGTGCGACTTTGGTTTTCCTGACAGAGGTTTTGGGCCTCTGAAAGGGTGACAATCGCGCATCGAAGGTATATTTTGTTTTTTACCCGAGATTCGCAGGAGATAGCGGCATAATGGCTGGTAAATTTCAAATCTTAGTTCTTAACGGACCGAACCTGAACATGCTCGGAACCCGTGAGCCAGAGAAGTATGGCACGCTAACATTGAGTGAAATTGTTAACCGTCTGGGTACGGAAGCAGCGTCATTAGATGTGGATTTGGACCATTTTCAGTCAAATGCGGAGTACGCAATCATCGACCGTATTCATCAGGCTAAAGACAATGTGGACTATATCCTGATCAATCCGGCCGCGTTTACGCACACCAGTGTTGCTATCCGCGACGCACTGCTTGCGGTGAGTATCCCGTTTATCGAGATCCATCTGAGTAACGTGCATGCCCGAGAACCGTTCCGCCACCATTCCTACCTGTCGGATATCGCCGCAGGCGTTATCTGTGGACTGGGTGCAGACGGTTATTCATACGCTTTACAGACAGCGGTAAAACGCCTGTCACAATCACACTAAACAAGAGTACGGAACCCACTCATGGATATTCGTAAGATTAAAAAACTGATCGAGCTGGTTGAAGAATCAGGCATCTCCGAACTGGAAATTTCTGAAGGCGAAGAGTCTGTACGCATCAGCCGTTCAGCCCCAGCCGCTAGCTTCCCGGTAATGCAGCAAGCTTATGCAGCACCAATGATGCAGCAGCAGCCTGCGCTTGCCTCAGCCGTTGCGCCAGCAGCAGAAGCTGCACCTGCCGCAGCCGCAGAAATCAGTGGTCACATCGTACGTTCCCCAATGGTTGGTACTTTCTACCGCACCCCGAGCCCGGACGCGAAAGCGTTCATCGAAGTGGGTCAGAAAGTCAATGCTGGCGATACCCTGTGCATCGTCGAAGCCATGAAAATGATGAACCAGATCGAAGCAGACAAGTCAGGTACTGTGAAAGCGATTCTGGTCGAAAGTGGTCAGCCGGTAGAATTTGACGAGCCGCTGGTCGTCATCGAGTAACGAGGCGAACATGCTGGATAAAATTGTTATCGCCAACCGTGGCGAGATTGCACTGCGTATTCTTCGTGCCTGTAAAGAACTGGGCATCAAGACCGTGGCCGTGCACTCAAGCGCGGATCGCGATTTAAAACACGTATTGCTGGCGGATGAGACGGTCTGTATTGGTCCGGCTCCGTCCGTAAAAAGCTATCTGAACATCCCGGCTATCATCAGCGCCGCTGAAATCACCGGCGCGGTGGCAATTCATCCGGGTTACGGCTTCCTCTCTGAGAACGCCAACTTTGCCGAGCAGGTTGAACGCTCTGGCTTTATCTTCATCGGCCCGAAAGCCGACACCATTCGTCTGATGGGCGACAAAGTGTCTGCGATTACCGCAATGAAGAAAGCCGGTGTTCCAACTGTACCAGGCTCCGACGGCCCTCTGGGCGACGATATGGATGTTAACCGTGCCCATGCAAAACGCATTGGCTACCCGGTAATCATCAAGGCGTCCGGCGGCGGCGGCGGTCGTGGTATGCGCGTTGTGCGCAGCGATGCAGAACTGGCCCAGTCCATTGCCATGACAAAAGCGGAAGCGAAAGCGGCTTTCAGCAATGACATGGTTTACATGGAAAAGTACCTGGAAAACCCACGCCACATCGAAATTCAGGTGTTGGCTGACGGTCAGGGTAACGCCATCTATCTGGCAGAACGCGACTGCTCCATGCAGCGTCGTCACCAGAAAGTGGTCGAAGAAGCACCAGCGCCGGGCATTACTCCGGAACTGCGTCGCTACATCGGCGAGCGTTGCTCCAAGGCCTGTGTGGATATCGGCTATCGCGGCGCGGGTACTTTCGAGTTCCTGTTCGAAAACGGCGAGTTCTACTTCATTGAGATGAACACCCGTATTCAGGTTGAACACCCGGTTACCGAAATGATCACCGGCGTTGACCTGATCAAAGAGCAGCTGCGTATCGCTGCCGGCCAGCCTCTGTCCATCAAACAGGACGAAGTTGTGGTCAAAGGCCATGCGGTAGAATGCCGTATCAACGCCGAAGACCCGAACACCTTCCTGCCAAGCCCGGGTAAAATCACGCGTTTCCACGCGCCGGGTGGCTTTGGTGTGCGCTGGGAGTCTCATATTTACGCCGGTTACACCGTACCGCCGTACTATGACTCAATGATCGGTAAACTCATCTGCTACGGCGAGAACCGTGACGTGGCGATTGCCCGCATGAAGAACGCCCTGCAGGAACTGATCATCGACGGTATCAAAACCAACGTTGATCTGCAGATGCGCATCATGAGCGACGAGCACTTCCAGAATGGTGGGACTAACATCCACTATCTGGAGAAGAAACTCGGTCTGAACGAGAAGTAAGTTTGCAGCAACGCGAAAAGGCCGGTTAATCCGGCCTTTTTTTATTTCTGGGGGGAGCCATGCCCCATCATGTACAATCCCCGCTTTCTTCATCCACAAGGGACAAAAAATGGACAAGCGCTTTGTTCAGGCCCATAAAGAAGCCCGTTGGGCATTGTGGCTAACCCTTCTCTATCTCGCCGCTTGGTTAGTAACTGCTTACCTACCTGATTCAGCCATTGGCATTACCGGCCTGCCTCACTGGTTTGAGATGGCGTGTCTTCTGGTGCCGCTGGTCTTTATCCTGCTGTGCTGGGCAATGGTGAAATTCATTTATCGCGATATTCCGCTGGAGGACGATGATGCAGCCTGAAGTCATTCTGCCGCTTATCGCTTACCTGTTAGTGGTGTTTGGTTTGTCCGTTTATGCGATGCGTAAAAGGACCACCGGCACCTTCCTGAATGAGTATTTTCTCGGTAGCCGCTCGATGGGCGGCGTTGTGCTGGCCATGACGCTTACCGCCACCTATATCAGCGCCAGCTCGTTTATCGGGGGTCCCGGTGCCGCCTATAAATACGGGTTAGGCTGGGTACTGTTGGCGATGATCCAGCTGCCTGCCGTCTGGCTCTCTTTGGGTATTCTCGGCAAAAAATTTGCCATTCTGGCTCGTCGCTATAACGCCGTGACGCTCAACGATATGCTGTTTGCGCGCTATCAGAGCCGTCTGCTGGTGTGGCTCGCAAGCCTGAGCCTGCTGGTCGCCTTTATTGGTGCGATGACGGTACAGTTTATCGGCGGCGCGCGTTTGCTGGAGACGGCAGCGGGGATCCCCTATGAGACGGGCCTTATCATCTTCGGGGTGAGTATTGCGCTGTACACCGCCTTTGGCGGGTTCCGTGCCAGCGTGCTGAACGATACGATGCAGGGGATGGTGATGCTTATTGGCACTATCGTTCTGCTGGTGGGCATTGTTCATGCGGCAGGCGGACTGAGCCATGCCGTGGAAACCCTGGAAGCGATCGACCCGAAACTGGTCTCGCCGCAGGGCGCGGACGATATCCTCTCCCCGACGTTTATGACCTCGTTCTGGGTGCTGGTGTGCTTTGGGGTGATTGGCCTGCCGCATACCGCGGTGCGATGCATCTCTTATAAAGACAGCAAAGCGGTGCACAGAGGCATCATCATCGGCACTATCGTTGTGGCGATCCTGATGTTTGGTATGCACCTGGCAGGCGCGTTAGGCCGCGCAGTGATCCCGGACCTGACGGTCCCCGATTTGGTGATCCCAACGCTGATGGTCAAAGTGCTTCCACCTTTTGCCGCCGGGATATTCCTCGCCGCGCCTATGGCCGCCATTATGTCGACGATCAATGCTCAGCTCCTGCAAAGTTCCGCTACGATCATTAAAGACCTCTATCTGAACCTGCGCCCGGAGCAGGTCGAAAACGAGCGACGCCTGAAGCGTATGTCAGCCGTGATTACGCTACTGTTAGGGGCATTGCTGCTGCTGGCCGCCTGGCGTCCGCCGGAGATGATCATCTGGCTCAACCTGCTCGCGTTCGGTGGGCTTGAGGCGGTCTTCCTGTGGCCGCTGGTGCTGGGGCTTTACTGGGAGCGGGCCAATGCCGCAGGCGCGCTGAGCGCTATGATTGTCGGCGGCGTGCTGTACGCCGTTCTTGCGACGTTTAATCTTCAGTACCTGGGCTTCCATCCGATTGTGCCTTCGTTACTGTTAAGCTTACTGGCGTTTGTGGTGGGGAACCGTTTTGGTCAACCCGTCCCGCAGCCCGCTATGATTTCTACTGATAAATAAAGAGTTTTGCCATGCCGTGGATCCAACTGAAACTGAATACAACCGGCGCGAATGCCGAAGAGCTGAGCGATGCGCTGATGGAGGCCGGCTCGGTTTCCATCACCTTCCAGGACACGCATGATACGCCGGTTTTCGAGCCGCTTCCGGGTGAAACCCGCCTGTGGGGCGACACCGACGTTATCGGCCTGTTCGATGCCGAAACCGACATGAACGAGGTTGTCGCGATTCTGGAAAACCATCCGCTTCTGGGTGCTGGTTTTGTGCATAAGATCGAGCAGATCGAAGACAAAGACTGGGAACGCGAGTGGATGGATAACTTCCATCCAATGCAGTTCGGTAAACGCCTGTGGATCTGCCCGAGCTGGCGTGACGTTCCCGATGAAAACGCGGTAAACGTGATGCTTGATCCGGGTCTGGCATTTGGTACAGGCACGCACCCTACCACGTCGCTGTGCCTGCAGTGGCTGGACGGGCTGGATCTGGAAGGCAAGACCGTGATCGACTTTGGCTGCGGCTCGGGGATCCTCGCGATTGCCGCGCTGAAGCTGGGTGCAGCCAAAGCGATCGGGATCGACATCGATCCCCAGGCTATCCAGGCCAGCCGCGATAACGCTGAACGTAACGGCGTCTCCGATCGCCTTGAGCTCTATCTGCCGCAAGACCAGCCAGCTTCCATGAAAGCCGATGTCGTGGTGGCTAACATCCTGGCGGGCCCGTTACGCGAGCTGGCTCCGTTAATCAGCGTGCTGCCGGTTGAGGGCGGTCTGCTGGGACTTTCAGGTATCCTTGCCAGCCAGGCGGAGAGTGTTTGCGAAGCCTACACCGAGCTGTTCGCGCTTGATCCTGTGGTCGAGAAAGAAGAGTGGTGTCGTATCACGGGTCGCAAAAAGTAAAAACGATGCGAGCGCCTGTTTTTCAAACTGTTAGGTCGGTCAAAAAACAGGCAACCCCCCCGACTGCGATCATGTTCTAAAATGCGACTCAGATCGCAAAGAACTGGAAAAATCTGCTGCTAAAAACAGCAGATTATTCGGTTTTCGGTTTCATTGATTAAGAAAAAACGAGAAGTTTTGGGAAATTGTAAGCGGCTATAAAATCACCTTATTCTGTTAAGCTAATGATTTATATCGCATATAATTCTCTTCGTTATGCTTCGCTCCGGATTCCATGATCTGCAACAGGTGATTGTTCAAAGTTTGGCCTTTCATCTCGTGCAAAAAATGCGTAATATACGCCGCCTTGCAGTCACAGTATGGTCATTTCTTAACTCATGCGCATCGGACACCACCAGCTCAGAAATCGCCTGATTGCAGCCCCTATGGCAGGTATTACCGACCGGCCGTTCAGGACGCTGTGTTACGAGATGGGAGCCGGTTTAACCGTATCCGAGATGATGTCGTCTAACCCGCAGGTTTGGGAAAGCGATAAGTCTCGTCTTCGGATGGTGCACATTGATGAACCAGGTATCCGCACCGTGCAAATTGCCGGAAGCGTGCCTGAAGAGATGGCAGATGCCGCGCGTATCAACGTGGAAAGTGGCGCCCAGATTATTGATATCAATATGGGTTGCCCGGCCAAGAAAGTGAATCGCAAGCTTGCAGGTTCAGCCCTTCTGCAATACCCCGACCAGGTGAAGTCCATCCTGACGGCGGTTGTCAGCGCGGTGGACGTTCCTGTTACGTTGAAGATTCGCACGGGTTGGTCGCCGGAACACCGTAACTGTGTAGAGATTGCCCAACTGGCCGAAGACTGTGGCATTCAGGCCCTGACAATTCATGGACGCACACGCGCCTGTTTGTTCAATGGTGAAGCTGAATACAGCAGTATTCGGGCAGTCAAGCAGAAGGTTTCCATTCCGATTATCGCGAATGGCGACATTACTGACCCGCTTAAAGCCAGAGCTGTGCTCGACTATACGGGAGCTGATGCTCTGATGATAGGACGTGCCGCTCAGGGAAGACCCTGGATCTTTCGGGAAATCCAGCATTATCTGGACACTGGGGAGCTGCTTGCCCCGCTGCCTCTGGCAGAGGTTAAGCGCTTGCTTTGTTCGCACATTCGGGAACTGCACGACCATTATGGTCAGGCAAAAGGGTACCGAATTGCGCGTAAACACGTCTCCTGGTATCTCCAGGAGCACGCTCCAGATGACCAGTTTCGGCGCACATTCAACGCCATAGAGGATGCCAGCGAACAGCTGGAGGCGTTGGAGGCATACTTCGAAAATCTTGCGTAATGAAATAAAGAGCTGACAGAACTATGTTCGAACAACGCGTAAATTCTGACGTACTGACCGTTTCTACCGTTAACTCTCAGGACCAGGTAACCCAAAAGCCCCTGCGTGACTCGGTTAAACAGGCACTGAAGAACTATTTTGCTCAACTGAACGGTCAGGATGTTAATGACCTGTATGAGCTGGTACTGGCTGAAGTTGAACAGCCACTGTTGGACATGGTGATGCAATACACCCGCGGTAACCAAACCCGCGCTGCGCTGATGATGGGTATCAACCGTGGTACTCTGCGTAAGAAACTGAAAAAATACGGCATGAACTAATTTCGATTAGCTAAATGCTTGTTTAAAAAGGCGCTACTCGGCATGGGGAAGCGCCTTTTTTATGCCTCGCGCAGGCAAAATGTGATGGACAATCCCCCTCTTCTCTGCAGAAACGTAAAGCCTGACTTCCCCTCTTCTCAGCCGCTATTTTTCGTGTATATTTCCTGCACTCTTGTCAATTATTCCCGGAAAAATCCGCATGATCCGTAAGTATGGGTGGCTCGTTGTCTTCGCAATCACCATTTTTCTTTTTGATGCACTTTTAATGCAGTGGATCGAGATGATGTCTACGGAAACTGACAAGTGCCGCAATATGGATTCCGTTAATCCACTTAAATTGATTAACTGTTCAGATTTGGAATAATCATCCAAATGCAGTGAAAAGAGACGAACTAACGGCATTCCCGCTAAAAAAGTACGGACTTAAAACCCTTTCAGGCGTATCCATTGGATGATAATGTCTCCCCCCTTCTTACCCGGTATAACCGAATACCTCACTATGTATGAGTAGAAGTGATCATGCTGGTTAGTCATTACGACCAAGTCCTTGTGGTTATGTCTTTTGTTGTTGCCATCCTCGCATCTTACACTGCGCTGAACATGGCCGGCCGGGTGGCTGGCAGTACCGGAACCGCAGCCCGCGTCTGGCTGACCGGTGGCGGCGTTGCTATGGGCATTGGGATCTGGGCCATGCACTTTATCGGCATGCTGGCGATGGATGTCTCGATGCGCATGAACTATGACCTGCTCGTGACGCTGGTTTCAATGCTGATTGCTATCGGCGCATCGATCTTTGCCCTTTGGTTCGTCAGCCAACAGCAACTGCGCTTACGTCGACTGTTCCTGGGGGCGCTCATTCTGGGTACCGGGATTGTGGCAATGCACTATACCGGTATGGCGGCGCTTCAGGTCGAACCGGCAATCGTCTGGAATGTACGCTGGGTGGTGCTCTCAGTCGCGATTGCAATGCTCGCTTCGCTGGCGGCGTTGTGGCTCACTTTCCGTTTACGTCATGATGCCGCACAGGTTGCGCTCATGCGCGCTGGCGCGGCGATCCTGATGGGACTCGCCATCGCCGGCATGCACTTTACTGGCATGATGGCCGCGCAGTTCCCTGTTCAGATGCATATGCAGCACCAGGGGGTGAACGGCAGCTGGCTGGCCGTGCTGGTGAGCGTCGTGGCGCTTTCTATTCTCGGTATTACTCTGCTGGTATCGATGTTCGATGCCAGATTACAGGCTCGCACCGCTCTGTTGGCGTCATCGCTGGCGGAGGCTAACCGTGAGCTGGCCCAGCTGGCGTTACACGATACCCTGACCCGTTTACCTAATCGCGTATTACTTGAAGACCGTCTCGATCAGGCAATCAGCAAAGCCGATCGCGAAGGGCGGACATTTGCCCTGCTGTTTATGGATCTGGATGGCTTTAAAGCCGTCAACGATGCCTGGGGACATGATGCCGGGGATAAACTGCTGATCGCGGCCACTGAGCGGATGAAGCAACCGCTGAAAGGGCAATATACTCTGGCGCGTATTGGTGGCGATGAGTTTGTCCTGCTCGCGGAGATCGAAGCCCCGGACGATGCCGCGACGCTGGCCAGCTCGCTGGTTCATGTTATCGATAAACCCTTTAGCCTGGATCTTCATGAGCTGAATGTGACCCTCAGTATCGGGATTGCCCTTTACCCTCACGATGGTAAAAACCCCCGTGAATTGATGTTCAATGCCGATGCCGCGATGTATCACACCAAGCATATGGGTCGTAACGGCTATCACTTCTTCCAGCCATCGATGAATACCCTGGCGCAAAAACAGCTCCAGCTGATGAACGATCTCTGGATGGCGCTGGAACGTGACGAGTTAAAACTGGTATATCAGCCTAAGTTCAAGGCTCCAGTGGGGCCCGTGGTCGGCTTTGAAGCCCTGCTGCGCTGGCATCATCCTGTAGACGGGCTGCTCTCACCTGACCTGTTCCTGCCGCTCGCCGAAAAGAGCGGGCTTATCATTCCTATCGGCAACTGGGTTATCGATGAGGCCTGCCGCCAGCTCCGTGAGTGGCATTTGCAAGGCCACGAGACGTGGTCGGTGGCCGTTAATCTTTCTACGCTGCAATTTGAACAACCACAACTGGTAGAGACGGTGATGAACAGCCTTGCGCGCCATCATATTCCACCGCATACCCTGATTCTGGAAGTGACAGAAACCACGGCGATGAATAATCCGGAGGAGAGCGTAAGGGTACTCACCGAGCTGACGCAGGCGGGGGTAAAAGCCTCGATTGACGATTTTGGCACCGGCTACTCCAGCCTGCTTTATTTAAAACGGTTGCCCGCCTGTGAACTCAAAATCGACCGCGCCTTTGTAAAAGAGCTCAGCGGTGAGAGTAATGATGCAACTATCGTTTCGGCCATCGTTGCGTTGGCCAAAACGCTTAATCTGAAGGTGGTGGCAGAAGGCGTAGAGACTCCGCAGCAGCAAGAGTTCTTAACCGAACTGGGGTGCAATACATTGCAGGGTTATCTGCTTGGACGGCCTGTCTCGCCGCAGACCATTGCCTCGCTATGCCACGATCCCCAAGCCCTGCTTTCTAGGTAGCATTAAACGACAGGCGCCACGCTAAGGCGCCTTAATGCGACCCGTATTTAACGCAGCCCCGGTGATAGTGTGCTTTGCGACAGATTACTGACACGTCAAAATTTACCTTTGCCAGCATGTCGCGGACCTCGTTAATGTCACAGAACATTGTTTAGATTAATTAATAGATTAGCCAGTTAATAAATCAGGCTCGCCCCGAGCAGATATTGTGTCTCCCTAATCTCTCCATTATTAAGCCCCCGCGGTCCCTTTTTCTCCACTAAGTTTACAATCCAAATAATTTGAGATTAATCATCCTGTATAACCCCTTTAAACCGATGGTAAAATGGCCTCCTGCTTTGCGGAATACTTGCTGATGGCATCGTAAAGCAAGAATTAATTTTGAGGTAAGATCATGAAAAGATTCATTTCAGTTGCCCTGCTTACTGCACTCCTCGCGGGTTGTGCACATGATTCACCCTGCGTTCCGGTCTATGACGACCAGGGCAGATTGGTTCACACCAACACCTGCATGAAAGGAACCACTCAGGATAACTGGGAAACGGCTGGCGCGATCGCAGGTGGTGCCGCGGCTCTCGCCGGGCTGACGCTGGGTATCGTTGCTCTGACGAAATAATCCTGAAGCGCGGACAGCTGTCCGCGCTTTAGCTTTTTCCGTCTAATTTCCGCTACGCATTTGCGTTAATTAATATTTAGTTCTTGCTCACATCTTTTTTGCCTTATTTATCTTTTATCAGAATAACCGCGTGATGCTATTCACAAGTTATTTAAATTAACTCGCCTGCCAATATTCACCTTAGAAATCACTTTATTTCCTCATCACGTTTTATTCAAACTTTTGCTCTAAATTGTGGCGCAGGTTGTCATTTCGCACCATTTCAGGGCGCTCGAAATATTTATTGCTGTCTACACTCAGCATTACGCATCGCGTATTCGTTAATTGCGTTGAATGCGAAAACTGGCATTGCGTTTGCTTAGAAAACGTTGGCCATAGCCACAGACAGGTTAAAGCGTATATAAGCGCTTCACTATAACGATAATTCTCGCCACACAGGATGCAATATGAAAAAAACGATGATAGCCAGTCTGGCCGCCGTTGCGGTCATGCTCGTAGTCGCTAACCAGGCTCACGCGGGGGCAACTCTGGATGCCGTGAAGAAAAAAGGGTTCGTTCAGTGTGGGATCAGTGACGGGTTACCTGGCTTCTCTTATGCCGATGCCAGCGGTAAATTCTCGGGTATTGATGTGGATGTTTGCCGTGGGGTCGCCGCGGCTGTGTTTGGCGATGATACAAAAGTGAAATATACCCCGCTGACGGCGAAAGAACGTTTTACCGCATTGCAATCTGGCGAAGTGGATCTGCTTTCACGTAATACCACCTGGACCTCTTCCCGTGATGCCGGAATGGGTATGACATTTACTGGCGTAACCTATTACGACGGTATCGGCTTTCTGACTCACAATAAAGCGGGGCTGAAGAGCGCGAAAGAGCTGGATGGTGCCACAGTCTGTATTCAGGCAGGTACAGATACTGAGCTGAACGTGGCCGATTACTTCAAGTCTAATAAGATGAACTACACCCCCGTCACGTTTGACCGCTCCGACGAATCTGCTAAAGCGCTCGAGTCTGGCCGTTGCGATACCTTGGCCTCTGACCAATCTCAGCTGTATGCCCTGCGTATTAAACTGAGCAACCCGGCAGAATGGATTGTTCTGCCGGAGGTGATCTCAAAAGAGCCGCTGGGTCCGGTCGTACGTCGAGGTGATGATGAGTGGAACGCTATTGTCCGCTGGACACTGTTTGCCATGCTCAATGCAGAAGAGATGGGCATTAACTCGAAAAACGTTGATGAAAAAGCCGCGAATCCTTCCACTCCCGATATGGCTCACCTGCTGGGTAAAGAGGGTGATTACGGCAAAGATTTGAAGCTTGATAACAAGTGGGCCTACAACATCATTAAAAAAGTGGGCAACTACTCGGAGATTTTCGAGCGCAACGTGGGCTCGGAGAGCGCGCTTAAGATCAAGCGTGGCCAGAACAACCTCTGGAACAATGGCGGCATTCAGTACGCACCGCCAGTACGTTAAGCATTTTGCTGTAACGGGCACTGCTGCGGCAGTGCCCAGCCCAGAGTCATGGCTACCGAGGTTTCTATGTTTCATCGCCGCTCAGCCGTCAAAGGCGCGCTCTCTTTTTCGCATCCTGCAGTTCGTGCATGGCTGTTTCAAATCCTAGCCATTCTTGCTGTACTGGCCGTTGCGATCTATCTGATTCATAACACCGTTACTAACCTGAGCAATCGGGGTATTACTTCGGGCTTCGCCTTTCTGGATCGTGGTGCGGGGTTCGGTATTGTCCAACATTTAATTGATTACGAGGAAGGCGACACTTACGGCCGCGTTTTCCTGGTAGGCCTGCTCAATACGCTGCTGGTCTCAGCGCTTTGTATTGTGTTTGCTTCCATCCTGGGTTTTTTTCTGGGCCTGGCGCGTCTGTCCGATAACTGGCTCCTGCGTAAAATCTCGACGATCTATATTGAGACATTCCGTAATATTCCCCCTCTGTTGCAGATCTTTTTCTGGTACTTTGCTGTACTACGTAATCTGCCCGGCCCCCGGCAGGCTGTTAATGCGTTCGAGCTCGCCTTCTTAAGCAACCGCGGGTTGTATATCCCCTCACCGCAGATGGCCGAAGGTTTACTGCCATTTATCGCCGCGCTGGTTATTGTGGCTGCCATTTCCATTGGGTTGTTTCGCTATAACCGCGCGTATCAGATAAAAACCGGTCAGTTACGACGCACCTGGCCTGTCACTCTGGGACTGCTTATTGTTCTGCCGCTTCTGACGCACTGGATATTTGGCCCAGCGTTACACTGGGACGTCCCAGCACTACGTGGGTTCAATTTCCGCGGCGGAATGGTGTTAATTCCTGAACTGGCGGCACTGACGCTGGCATTATCCATTTATACCTCTGCCTTTATTGCCGAGATTATTCGCGCCGGAATTCAGGCCGTTCCTTATGGTCAGCACGAAGCCGCCCGATCTCTGGGCATACCTAACCCGGTAACGCTACGCCAGGTCATCATCCCCCAGGCGATGCGAGTGATTATTCCCCCGCTGACTAGCCAGTATCTCAACATTGTTAAAAACTCCTCGCTGGCTGCCGCTATCGGCTATCCCGATATGGTGTCGCTGTTCGCCGGAACCGTGTTGAACCAGACCGGCCAGGCTATCGAGACTATCGCCATCACCATGTCTGTCTATCTGATTATCAGTCTGACAATTTCACTGTTGATGAACCTCTATAACCGCCGCATCGCGCTGGTTGAGCGCTAAGGAGCCATGATGACTAAAGCCGTACTGTCTCACGCCCCGCGTTCGTCCAGCATCGGAAGCTGGCGTTTTATCGCCTGGGCACGAAAGAATCTGTTCTCCTCCTGGAGTAACAGCCTGCTCACTCTCTTCTGTTTATGGCTAATGTGGACGTTGATCCCCCCCTTGCTGAACTGGGCTTTCTTACAGGCTAACTGGCTGGGCACCACTCGCGCAGATTGCACAAAAGAGGGAGCCTGTTGGGTATTTATTCATCAACGTTTCGGCCAGTTTATGTACGGGCTCTATCCGCACGACCAGCGCTGGCGGATCAACATCGCCTTAATCATTGGGCTGTGTTCCATTGTGCCGATGTTCATGAAACAGCTCCCCCGTCGGGGGCGGTACATCGCATGCTGGGCAGTGGTATATCCCATTTTAGTCTGGTGGTTGCTGTATGGCGGATGGCTGGGGCTGGAGCGCGTGGAAACACGTCAGTGGGGCGGGCTGACGTTAACATTGATCATCGCCTCTGTCGGGATCGCCGGCGCGCTACCGCTCGGTATTTTACTGGCGCTGGGCCGTCGTTCAACCATGCCAGTGGTGCGTATCCTCTCCGTGATCTTCATCGAGTTTTGGCGTGGTGTACCGCTCATTACCGTTTTGTTTATGTCTTCGGTCATGTTGCCGCTGTTTATGGCAGAAGGAACGACCATCGACAAATTGATCCGCGCCCTGGTGGGGGTCGTTCTGTTCCAGTCAGCCTATGTTGCCGAAGTGGTCCGCGGTGGGTTGCAGGCACTACCAAAAGGCCAGTATGAAGCAGCGGAGTCACTTGCCCTGGGGTACTGGAAAACACAGGGCTTAGTCATTCTGCCCCAGGCGCTCAAACTGGTAATACCTGGACTGGTTAACACCATCATCGCGCTTTTCAAAGATACGAGCCTGGTGATCATCATCGGGTTATTCGATCTTTTCAGCAGCGTGCAGCAGGCTACGGTTGACCCCGCATGGCTGGGGATGTCGACCGAAGGCTATGTTTTCGCAGCACTTATATATTGGATCTTCTGTTTTAGCATGTCGCGCTATAGCCAGCATCTGGAAAAGCGCTTTAACACCGGGCGTACACCGCACTGAGGAAATTATGAACCCGATTACTATGTCACCCGCTGACGCGATGATTACGCTGGAAAATGTGAACAAATGGTATGGGCAGTTTCACGTGCTAAAGGATATTAACCTGAAGGTTAAACAGGGGGAACGTATTGTACTTTGCGGGCCATCCGGCTCTGGTAAATCAACAACGATTCGCTGCATTAATCACCTGGAGGAGCATCAACAGGGCCGGATTGTGGTGGATGGAATTGAGCTGAATGAAGATATTCGCAATGTCGAACGTGTCCGTCAGGAAGTAGGCATGGTGTTTCAGCACTTTAACCTTTTCCCCCATTTGACTGTCCTGCAGAACTGCACGCTGGCCCCGATTTGGGTACGCAAAATGCCGAAAAAAGAGGCCGAGGCATTGGCGATGCACTATCTGGAACGTGTACGTATCGCCGAGCATGCCCACAAATTTCCGGGCCAGATCTCCGGCGGACAGCAGCAGCGCGTGGCAATTGCGCGCTCGCTCTGTATGAAACCGAAAATCATGCTTTTTGATGAACCCACATCTGCTCTGGACCCGGAGATGGTTAAAGAGGTGCTGGACACCATGATTGGCCTGGCGCAATCCGGCATGACGATGTTATGCGTTACACATGAGATGGGTTTTGCCAGAACGGTAGCAGACCGAGTAATTTTTATGGATCGTGGTGAAATTGTTGAGCAGGCGCCACCGGATGAGTTCTTTGCGCATCCTAAATCAGAACGTACCCGCGCCTTCTTGTCGCAAGTAATCCATTAACGCCTTATACCAATATAAAAGGCCATCCGTCAGGATGGCCTTTCTTATTAATGCTAATTCAATAATGCATAAACAAAAGGCCCCGTCGTCAGACGGGGCCTTTTGTTTTATTTGATGTCTGGCAGTTCCCTACTCTCGCATGGGGAGACCCCACACTACCATCGGCGCTACGGCGTTTCACTTCTGAGTTCGGCATGGGGTCAGGTGGGACCACCGCGCTAAAGCCGCCAGGCAAATTCTGTTAAATCTGTATCACAGCTGAAAATTGTCTCTGTCTCTTCGCCGAAACAGCTTCGGCGTTGTAAGGTTAAGCCTCACGGTTCATTAGTATCGGTTAGCTCAACGTATCGCTACGCTTACACACCCGACCTATCAACGTCGTAGTCTTCAACGTTCCTTCAGGACTCTCAGGGAGTCAGGGAGAACTCATCTCGGGGCAAGTTTCGTGCTTAGATGCTTTCAGCACTTATCTCTTCCGCATTTAGCTACCGGGCAGTGCCATTGGCATGACAACCCGAACACCAGTGATGCGTCCACTCCGGTCCTCTCGTACTAGGAGCAGCCCCCCTCAATTCTCCAGCGCCCACGGCAGATAGGGACCGAACTGTCTCACGACGTTCTAAACCCAGCTCGCGTACCACTTTAAATGGCGAACAGCCATACCCTTGGGACCTACTTCAGCCCCAGGATGTGATGAGCCGACATCGAGGTGCCAAACACCGCCGTCGATATGAACTCTTGGGCGGTATCAGCCTGTTATCCCCGGAGTACCTTTTATCCGTTGAGCGATGGCCCTTCCATTCAGAACCACCGGATCACTATGACCTGCTTTCGCACCTGCTCGAGCCGTCACTCTCGCAGTCAAGCTAGCTTATGCCATTGCACTAACCTCCTGATGTCCGACCAGGATTAGCTAACCTTCGTGCTCCTCCGTTACTCTTTAGGAGGAGACCGCCCCAGTCAAACTACCCACCAGACACTGTCCGCAACCCGGATTACGGGTCTACGTTAGAACACCAGCCATTAAAGGGTGGTATTTCAAGGATGGCTCCACGCAGACTGGCGTCCACGCTTCAAAGCCTCCCACCTATCCTACACATCAAGGACCAGTGTTCAGTGTCAAGCTATAGTAAAGGTTCACGGGGTCTTTCCGTCTTGCCGCGGGTACACTGCATCTTCACAGCGAGTTCAATTTCACTGAGTCTCGGGTGGAGACAGCCTGGCCATCATTACGCCATTCGTGCAGGTCGGAACTTACCCGACAAGGAATTTCGCTACCTTAGGACCGTTATAGTTACGGCCGCCGTTTACCGGGGCTTCGATCAAGAGCTTCGCGTTGCCGCTAACCCCATCAATTAACCTTCCGGCACCGGGCAGGCGTCACACCGTATACGTCCACTTTCGTGTTTGCACAGTGCTGTGTTTTTAATAAACAGTTGCAGCCAGCTGGTATCTTCGACTGATTTCAGCTCCACCCGCAGGGGCTTCACCTACACATCAGCGTGCCTTCTCCCGAAGTTACGGCACCATTTTGCCTAGTTCCTTCACCCGAGTTCTCTCAAGCGCCTTGGTATTCTCTACCTGACCACCTGTGTCGGTTTGGGGTACGATTTCGTGTTACCTGATGCTTAGAGGCTTTTCCTGGAAGCAGGGCATTTGTTACTTCAGCACCGTAGTGCCTCGTCATCACACCTCAGCGTTAAAAAGGAACCGGATTTACCTGGAACCTCCGCCTACATGCTTAAACCGGGACAACCGTCGCCCGGCTAACATAGCCTTCTCCGTCCCCCCTTCGCAGTAACACCAAGTACAGGAATATTAACCTGTTTCCCATCGACTACGCCTTTCGGCCTCGCCTTAGGGGTCGACTCACCCTGCCCCGATTAACGTTGGACAGGAACCCTTGGTCTTCCGGCGAGCGGGCTTTTCACCCGCTTTATCGTTACTTATGTCAGCATTCGCACTTCTGATACCTCCAGCATGCCTCACAGCACACCTTCAACGGCTTACAGAACGCTCCCCTACCCAACAACACCTAAGTGTCGCTGCCGCAGCTTCGGTGCATGGTTTAGCCCCGTTACATCTTCCGCGCAGGCCGACTCGACCAGTGAGCTATTACGCTTTCTTTAAATGATGGCTGCTTCTAAGCCAACATCCTGGCTGTCTGTGCCTTCCCACATCGTTTCCCACTTAACCATGACTTTGGGACCTTAGCTGGCGGTCTGGGTTGTTTCCCTCTTCACGACGGACGTTAGCACCCGCCGTGTGTCTCCCGTGATAACATTCTTCGGTATTCGTAGTTTGCATCGGGTTGGTAAGCCGGGATGGCCCCCTAGCCGAAACAGTGCTCTACCCCCGAAGATGAGTTCACGAGGCGCTACCTAAATAGCTTTCGGGGAGAACCAGCTATCTCCCGGTTTGATTGGCCTTTCACCCCCAGCCACAGGTCATCCGCTAATTTTTCAACATTAGTCGGTTCGGTCCTCCAGTTAGTGTTACCCAACCTTCAACCTGCCCATGGCTAGATCACCGGGTTTCGGGTCTATACCCTGCAACTTAACGCCCAGTTAAGACTCGGTTTCCCTTCGGCTCCCCTATACGGTTAACCTTGCTACAGAATATAAGTCGCTGACCCATTATACAAAAGGTACGCAGTCACACCACTAGGGTGCTCCCACTGCTTGTACGTACACGGTTTCAGGTTCTTTTTCACTCCCCTCGCCGGGGTTCTTTTCGCCTTTCCCTCACGGTACTGGTTCACTATCGGTCAGTCAGGAGTATTTAGCCTTGGAGGATGGTCCCCCCATATTCAGACAGGATACCACGTGTCCCGCCCTACTCTTCGAGTTCACAGCAAGTGTGTTTTCGTGTACGGGACTTTCACCCTGTACCGTGCGACTTTCCAGACGCTTCCACTAACACACAAGCTGATTCAGACTCTGGGCTGCTCCCCGTTCGCTCGCCGCTACTGGGGGAATCTCGGTTGATTTCTTTTCCTCGGGGTACTTAGATGTTTCAGTTCCCCCGGTTCGCCTCGTTAACCTATGTATTCAGTTAACGATAGTGCAACGAGTTGCACTGGGTTTCCCCATTCGGACATCGCCGGGTCAAAGGTTCATATCACCTCGCCGGCGCTTTTCGCAGATTAGCACGTCCTTCATCGCCTCTGACTGCCAGGGCATCCACCGTGTACGCTTAGTCGCTTAACCTCACAACCCGAAGATGTTTCACTTCTGATTGCGAAAATTTGAGAGACTCGAACACACATAACATGTGTGTCGTTTCAATTTTCAGCTTGATCCAGATTTTTAAAGAGCAAATATCTCAAACATAACTCACTGAGTTAGTTTTGAGATACTGATTGGTTGTGCCTTTCACTCACACCCAGCAAGTGGCGTCCCCTAGGGGATTCGAACCCCTGTTGCCGCCGTGAAAGGGCGGAGTCCTAACCGCTAGACGAAGGGGACACGGAGTGTCGCGACTTCGCAGCCGTCTTGCTCGTTACTTTTCATCAGACAATCTGTGTGGACACTACAAAGGCAGGTTCTTTAAGGTAAGGAGGTGATCCAACCGCAGGTTCCCCTACGGTTACCTTGTTACGACTTCACCCCAGTCATGAATCACAAAGTGGTAAGCGCCCTCCCGAAGGTTAAGCTACCTACTTCTTTTGCAACCCACTCCCATGGTGTGACGGGCGGTGTGTACAAGGCCCGGGAACGTATTCACCGTAGCATTCTGATCTACGATTACTAGCGATTCCGACTTCATGGAGTCGAGTTGCAGACTCCAATCCGGACTACGACGCACTTTATGAGGTCCGCTTGCTCTCGCGAGGTCGCTTCTCTTTGTATGCGCCATTGTAGCACGTGTGTAGCCCTACTCGTAAGGGCCATGATGACTTGACGTCATCCCCACCTTCCTCCAGTTTATCACTGGCAGTCTCCTTTGAGTTCCCGGCCGGACCGCTGGCAACAAAGGATAAGGGTTGCGCTCGTTGCGGGACTTAACCCAACATTTCACAACACGAGCTGACGACAGCCATGCAGCACCTGTCTCACGGTTCCCGAAGGCACCAAAGCATCTCTGCTAAGTTCCGTGGATGTCAAGAGTAGGTAAGGTTCTTCGCGTTGCATCGAATTAAACCACATGCTCCACCGCTTGTGCGGGCCCCCGTCAATTCATTTGAGTTTTAACCTTGCGGCCGTACTCCCCAGGCGGTCGACTTAACGCGTTAGCTCCGGAAGCCACTCCTCAAGGGAACAGCCTCCAAGTCGACATCGTTTACGGCGTGGACTACCAGGGTATCTAATCCTGTTTGCTCCCCACGCTTTCGCACCTGAGCGTCAGTCTTTGTCCAGGGGGCCGCCTTCGCCACCGGTATTCCTCCAGATCTCTACGCATTTCACCGCTACACCTGGAATTCTACCCCCCTCTACAAGACTCTAGCCTGCCAGTTTCGAATGCAGTTCCCAGGTTGAGCCCGGGGATTTCACATCCGACTTGACAGACCGCCTGCGTGCGCTTTACGCCCAGTAATTCCGATTAACGCTTGCACCCTCCGTATTACCGCGGCTGCTGGCACGGAGTTAGCCGGTGCTTCTTCTGCGAGTAACGTCAATCACCAAGGTTATTAACCTTAATGCCTTCCTCCTCGCTGAAAGTACTTTACAACCCGAAGGCCTTCTTCATACACGCGGCATGGCTGCATCAGGCTTGCGCCCATTGTGCAATATTCCCCACTGCTGCCTCCCGTAGGAGTCTGGACCGTGTCTCAGTTCCAGTGTGGCTGGTCATCCTCTCAGACCAGC
The DNA here is from genome assembly GCF_017348915.1 of Leclercia pneumoniae. Taxonomy (NCBI): domain Bacteria; kingdom Pseudomonadati; phylum Pseudomonadota; class Gammaproteobacteria; order Enterobacterales; family Enterobacteriaceae; genus Leclercia; species Leclercia pneumoniae. Next base: position 3,882,442 of record NZ_CP071383.1, read on the forward strand.
TAGGGATCGTCGCCTAGGTGAGCCATTACCCCACCTACTAGCTAATCCCATCTGGGCACATCTGATGGCAAGAGGCCCGAAGGTCCCCCTCTTTGGTCTTGCGACGTTATGCGGTATTAGCTACCGTTTCCAGTAGTTATCCCCCTCCATCAGGCAGTTTCCCAGACATTACTCACCCGTCCGCCGCTCGTCACCCAGGAGCAAGCTCCCTGTGTTACCGCCCGACTTGCATGTGTTAGGCCTGCCGCCAGCGTTCAATCTGAGCCATGATCAAACTCTTCAATTTAAGTTTGATGCTCGTGAATTAAACTTCGTAATGAATTACGTGTTCACTCAGAGACTTGGTATTCATTTATTGTCCGAAGACATTAAGAATCCATGTCACTTTGAGTGCCCACACAGATTGTCTGATAAATTGTTAAAGAGCAGTGCAACGCGGCTTTCAGCTCACCGTTGCGAGGTGGCGTATATTACGCTTTCCTCTTTCAGAGTCAACCCTGAATTTCAGGATTTTTTCTCTTCAACCGAACCGGCTGTTTGTGTGAAGTGATTCACATCCGCCGTGTCGATGGAGGCGCATTATAGGGATCCCAGTTTTTAGCACAAGCATTTTTTAGATCTTTTTTCCCGACTGCTGATTTTCCGTTCTTTTCGCTGAAATCCCGTCCGATTTGCTTAAATACTGACGAATTTTCCCTTGTTTCGATCCTCAAACACGATCAAAGTCAGCTTCAGCTCTTATAAGTCGAGGTGTATATGTCTGCGGTATTACGTTCCTATAAAGATCTCTTCCCCAAAACAGGGGAGCGCGTGATGATCGATAGCAGCAGTGTCGTGATCGGTGATGTGCGGCTGGGCGACGATGTCAGTATTTGGCCACTGGTTGCTATACGTGGAGATGTTAACTACGTCAGTATTGGTGCGCGCAGCAATATTCAGGATGGCAGCGTTCTGCATGTTACCCACAAATCCTCTTACAACCCTGAGGGAAACCCTCTGGTAATAGGGGAGGATGTCACGGTTGGCCATAAGGTCATGCTGCACGGATGCACGATCGGCAACCGGGTTTTAGTCGGGATGGGTTCGATTTTGCTGGATGGTGTAATAGTAGAGGATGATGTCATGATCGGGGCCGGCAGCTTAGTTCCCCAAAATAAACGCCTCGAAAGCGGTTACCTCTATCTGGGAAGCCCGGTAAAACAGATACGGCCTCTTAAAGAGACCGAAATCGAAGGATTAAAGTATTCCGCAAACAACTATGTGAAATGGAAAGATGAGTATCTGGCTCAGGATAGCCAGACCCAGCCGTAATCATCTTCCTGTTGCTCGCGTATTAAATCGCTGGCCTCTTCTTCAAGATCCCAGCGATTCTCACGAAAGATCTCCAGCGGCGCAGATCCACCGAACCGTTTACGCAGGGTCTCACCGCTTATTGCACAGCTTAACTGCATACCATGCACTAATGCGGGAAAGCAAACAGCCTGTTTGCTTTCATCCCATTCCTCACGATCGGGAAACTGGATCGCTTGATTCATGCCTGAAGCTCCTGCTTAAGTCGTTCAATGACAGGCTCCACGGCAGGAAGAACACCGTGCCAGAGCAGAACTGCATGAGCGGCCTGCCCTACCAGCATTCCCAAACCATCTGCGACATGTTTTGCACCCTGCTGTTCGCACCAGTTCAGAAACGGGGTTTTCCCCTTTTGATAAAACATGTCGTAGATAAAGGTATGCGGATTCACTATCGACGCTGCAATAGCGGGAACCTCGCCACCGATACCACTGGATGTGGCATTAATAATGAGATCAAATTCATGTCCGGCCAGATCATCGAGGGCGACTGCACTCACGCTGCCAGTATGGGCGAATAACGCGGCAAGCTCTTTCGCACGCGAATACGTACGATTAGTTATGGTTACTGCGCAATCCAACGACAATAGCGGTAGCAACACGCCGCGTGATGCGCCACCAGCACCAATCAACAAAATTCGGAAACCCGGTTTGATAAACGAAAGCCGTTCCAGATCGCTCAGTAAACCGATACCGTCAGTGTTATCACCCAATAAGCGCCCATCCTCCAGGCGCTTAAGAGTGTTGACCGCACCGGCAAGGGAAGCCCGCTCGGTAAGCTCGTCTGCACGGGCAAAAGCCTCTTCTTTAAAGGGTACGGTGATATTCGCTCCTTGCCCTCCCGCCGCGAAAAAGCTATTCAGTGTCGCGATAAAATCATCGACCGGCGCCAGCACGCGACCATACGGATGATCAATTTCTAACTGCCGCGCAAATTGCTGATGAATAAATGGCGACTTGCTGTGTGCAATCGGGTTTCCAAAAACGGCGTAGGTTTCCATCGTATTATCCCTGGCGAAAGCTTTCGCCGGTTAAAGCATCCCGGATCTCAGAAGGATTGGTGCGTCCGCCGGTTTCACCGATCAGCACAGGGAAATCGTCACCGAACTGTGCCAGCACTTCTTGTGACGTACGACATGGCGGAAGCCCGGTCAGATTGGCACTGGTTGAAACCAGAGGTTTACCGAAAGCTTCACATAACTCAACCACCAGCGGATGATTCGTCACGCGCACGGCCAGCGAATCAAAGCGCCCTGTTAACCAGCGCGGCGTTGAGGGTTTTGCCGGGAAGACAAATGTTACCGGGCCTGGCCAGGCAGCAAACACCGTGTCGCGCTGCTCTGGCGTCAAGGCAGAATCATCAATATAAGGCTTAAGCTGTTCGTAGCTGGCGGCGATTAAAATCAGCCCTTTTTCGACAGGCCTCTGCTTAAGTGCCAGCAGACGATTAACCGCTGCTTCGCTATCAGGATCGCACCCGACACCAAATACCGCTTCTGTTGGATAGGCGATGACTTCTTCTTTTTTTAATACTTCCACCGCATGGGAGACGGAAGTAGATGGCAGGCTATTCTTCACTTTTTTGATCCGCCGGTATCGGCTTTCCACATTGTTTATTGGCACAGAAATGTTTTACACCCTGGGCCGTTTTTTTCTCAATAAGTAGTGGGTAGTGACACTCAGGGCAGGTTCCCGCTACCGGTTTAAAGTTAATAACGAACTGGCAGTCTGGATAGCGATCGCAGGAGTGAAAGGTTTTACCATAACGCGAACGCCGCTGTACCAGATGACCGCTATGGCATTGCGGGCAAACGACAGTCGTTTCATCCGGTTTATCGATTTGCTCGGTATGCGTGCATTCAGGATAACGGCAACATCCGATAAACATGCCAAAGCGCCCTTGACGCAGGGCCAGATCGCTGCCACACGCAGGACATGACTGCCCCTCCAGAATTTTAACGATATGCCCGTCCGCCTGACTCTTCAGGGGACGGACGTAATCACATTCTGGATAGTGTGAACAACCGAGAAACGGACCGTGTTTCCCGGACCGAATGACTAACTCAGCCCCGCACTGTGGGCAGGGCTCATTATTACGCACTGTAAAAAGTGCTGATTTGGCCATAACAACTCTTGGTGCTGCATAGTGAATTAATGCAGCATACCTTCATTCACTTCAAAGAGTAATTCTTCCATTTGCTGATAGGCGTTTTCACAGCCGGGAATGTTAAACAGAACCATCAAGATGACCCACTTCAGGTCTTCGAGTTCAAATTCTGCTGTATCCAGCGCCATGACGCGCTCTATCACCATCTCTCGTGTTTCGAGGTTTAGCACCTGAATCTGTTCCAGGAATAAGATAAATCCCCGGCAACTGGCATCCAGCCTTTCACACTCTTCAGCCGTATAGATGCGTACTGATAACGGATCGGACGCGAGCTGCATCGGCTCGGCAAGTCCTTCCTGATAATCAGCCAGTTTTTCAAGCCACAGTAAGGCGTTATAGATATCTTCCCGCTCAAAACCAGCATCGGTAAGATCCCGCGTCAGACGATCCTGATCTACGCGCGTTTCAGCTTCGTTATGGATGTAAGTCTCAAACAAATACATCAGTACGTCGAACATGGCATGCCCTCCTTAATCGGACATAGCCGCCGGGTACAGCTGCGATCCACCCTGCTAACTCCAGTTCAAGTAGCTGTGCTACCGTTACTGGCACAGGTTGGCCGGCACGTTCAGCGACAACGTCAACAGGTGTTACCTCATCTCCTACGTTAGCCAGGAGCTCAGGAAATGGCAATGCCACGTCCTCCTGATCTGATGAATAAAGTGCCATTTCCGGCTGATTCGACAACCAGGTTAGCCCATATCGCAAACTTTCTACTATTTCTTCGGCGGCTGTCACCGGTGTCGCTCCCTGCTTTATCAACCAGTGTGTGCCTTCGCTACCAGGGCTTCCTACCGCGCCCGGTAAGGCAAAGACGTCTCGCCCCTGTTCAAGTGCGCATTTGGCAGTGACCAGGGACCCGCTCCGCAGCATGGCCTCAACCACGAAAACGCCCCGACTCAGGCCGCTAATAATGCGGTTTCGTTGCGGAAAATTACCAGGCCAGGGTCGTGTTGCAAGTGAAAACTCCGATATCACTGCCCCGCCGTTGCTCACGATATTTGCTGCCAGCGACGCATGCCTGCGAGGATAAATACTGGACAAACCATTGCCCAGTACCGCTACAGTTTTCCCCTGCGCCGCCAGTGCCGCACGATGGGCGATGCCATCGATGCCACACGCCAAACCGCTGGTAATGGTCAGCCCCGCCCGTACCAGCACTTCGCAGAAGAGCGAGCCCCAGCGCTGCCCGTACCAGGAGTGCGCACGACTGCCCACCACAGCAAGCTGATCAGAGCTTAGTATGGCGGGCTCGCCCATAACAAACAGCGCCCCGGGGAAGTCGCTTATTGCACGCAGCTGCACAGGATAAAGCGGACTATCAGCACAAACTAAATGATGGTCTGGTTCGTCAAGCCAGCGCAGGCTGCTTTCGATAACGTGTGGTGCACAGGCAAAGAATTTTTCCGTTTGCTTTTGAGTCAGACCCAACGTGAGAAGCATTGCAGTATCAATGTGACCTTCCTGCTGCAATCGCTGCGCTAACAGCACCATCCTTTCGCCGTAAAGTTCGCCGATATCGATCAGGCGTAACCATATCTCTGTAGAAGTCATCCTTTCCCTTGCCATAAGCCGCCTCAGCAATCTTTGCGATTGGTCAGTGATGCTGTCAATCGGAGGGGGATTTGTCTAGAATAGAGCTATTAATCTCTATCAACTCCTGAACACGACTCTGGAAATTTATGGCAGTCTTGCAAGTGTTACATATCCCGGACGAGCGCCTTCGCAAAGTCGCCGAGCCGGTCAAAGAAGTGAATGCAGAAACGCAACGTATCATTGATGATATGTTCGATACGATGTATGCCGAAGAAGGTATCGGCCTCGCGGCCACGCAGGTCGATATTCATCAGCGTATTATCGTTATCGATGTGTCCGAAAATCGCGAAGAGCGCCTGGTATTGATCAACCCGGAATTGCTGGAAAAAAGCGGCGAAACCGGTATTGAAGAGGGTTGCCTCTCAATTCCAGAACAGCGCGCTCTGGTACCACGTGCGGAAAAAGTCAAAATCCGCGCCCTCGATCGCGACGGCAAGTCGTTCGAACTGGAAGCCGATGGTCTGCTGGCCATCTGCATTCAGCATGAAATGGATCACCTGGTCGGTAAACTCTTTATCGATTATCTGTCTCCGTTGAAGCAGCAGCGCATTCGTCAGAAAGTAGAAAAACTGGATCGTCTGCGCACTCGCGCTTAAAGCATTTCTGGATACAAGGAATAACGTGTCTACATCACTACGTATCATATTCGCGGGTACTCCTGACTTCGCAGCGCGTCATCTGGACGCGCTGTTGTCTTCTGACCATCAGGTTGTTGGGGTGTTCACCCAACCCGATCGTCCGGCGGGCCGTGGCAAAAAATTGACGCCTGGTCCGGTGAAGGTTCTGGCTGAAGAGCATAATATTCCAGTATTTCAACCCGTCTCATTACGTCCGCAGGAAAACCAGCAGCTGGTTGCCGATCTCAACGCAGATGTGATGGTGGTAGTCGCCTACGGCCTTATTCTGCCGAAAGCGGTACTGGATATGCCTCGCCTGGGCTGTATCAACGTGCACGGCTCGCTGCTTCCGCGCTGGCGGGGTGCGGCGCCTATTCAGCGTGCGCTTTGGGCGGGTGATGTTGAAACGGGTGTCACCATCATGCAGATGGACGTTGGTCTGGATACCGGAGACATGCTGTATAAGCTCGCTTGCCCCATTACTGCGGAAGATACTAGCGCCACGCTGTATGACAAGCTGGCTGAGCTTGGCCCGCAGGGACTTATCGATACGCTGAAACAGCTGGCCGATAACAGTGCGATACCGGAAGTTCAGGATGAAGCGCTGGTCACCTATGCCGAAAAGCTCAGCAAAGAGGAGGCGCGTATCGACTGGTCTCTCTCTGCAGCTCAGCTTGAACGCTGTATCCGTTCGTTTAATCCGTGGCCGATGAGCTGGCTGGAGATCGATGGTCAGCCTGTTAAAGTCTGGCGAGCGTCGGTCATTGCCAGTGAGGCTAATGCCCAACCCGGTACCATTTTAAGTGCCAGTAAACAGGGTATTCAGGTCGCGACGGCTGAGGGGATCCTTAACCTGGAATCCCTACAACCTGCCGGTAAAAAAGCCATGAGCGCGCAGGATATTCTTAACTCCCGCCGCGAATGGTTTATTCCTGGCTCGCATCTCGCCTGAACATATCTCTATTAAAGCCCGGAGTTTCCGGGCATTTTTATTTTGTACATATGAAAAAACAAAACTTACGTAGCCTGGCAGCCCAGGCCATTGAACAGGTGGTCGAAAAAGGTCAGTCACTGAGCAATGTGCTGCCACCACTTCAACAAAAAGTTTCCGACAAAGACAAAGCCCTGCTTCAGGAGCTCTGTTTTGGCGTACTTCGCACCCTGCCGCAGCTGGAATGGCTTATCACTAAGCTTATGGCTCGTCCTATGGCGGGGAAACAGCGCACCATCCACTACTTGATTATGGTTGGCTTCTATCAGTTGCTTCATACCCGTATTCCGCCACACGCCGCGCTGGCAGAAACGGTGGAAGGGGCTGTCGCAATCAAGCGCCCACAGCTTAAAGGATTGATCAATGGCGTGCTGCGTCAATTCCAGCGCCAGCAAGATGAACTCCTGACAGAATTTTCCCGCACTGAGAAACGCTTTTTGCATCCAGACTGGCTTCTTAAACGCCTGCAAAAAACCTGGCCTCAGCAATGGGAAGCCATTGTTGAAGCGAACAATCAGCGCCCGCCTATGTGGCTGCGTGTCAATCGCAACCATCACTCCCGTGATGAATGGCTGAAGTTGCTTGAAGAGGCCGGAATGAGCGCATACACCCATCCCGATTATCCCGATGCTGTCCGTCTGGCCTCGCCTGCGCCGGTACATGCCCTTCCGGGATTTGAAGAGGGATGGGTAACCGTGCAGGATGCCTCAGCACAAGGCTGTATGACCTGGCTTGCCCCGCAGAACGGAGAACGTATTCTGGATCTGTGTGCAGCTCCTGGCGGTAAAACAACCCATATTCTGGAAGTTGCGCCACAGGCAAGCGTACTGGCCGTCGATGTTGACGAGCAACGCCTTTCCCGCGTTTACGATAATCTTAAACGCTTGGGTATGAAGGCCGAAGTTAAACAGGGCGACGGGCGCACGCCTGCGCAATGGTGTGGGGATGCGCAATTTGACCGCATTCTGCTGGACGCCCCTTGCTCTGCTACTGGTGTGATCCGACGTCATCCTGATATCAAATGGCTGCGCCGCGATCGCGATATCAAAGAGCTGGCACAATTGCAGGCAGAAATTCTGGATGCTATCTGGCCTCATTTAAAAGCCGGCGGTACGCTGGTTTACGCAACTTGCTCAGTGTTGCCTGAAGAGAATAGCCTGCAGGTTTCCTCCTTCCTGAAGCGCACGCCAAACGCCCGTCTGGCGTTAACTGGCACGCCCGAGCAGCCAGGGAAGCAAAACTTCCCTGGCGCTGAAGAAGGCGACGGCTTCTTTTACGCTAAGCTAATCAAAGAGTGATGTTGAAAACGGGTCGAGAGATATGAAAATAATCATTCTGGGCGCGGGACAGGTTGGCGGCACGCTGGCTGAGAACCTGGTGGGTGAGAATAACGACATCACTATTGTCGATACCAATGGCGATCGCCTGCGCGGACTTCAGGATAAGTTTGACCTGCGTGTTGTACAGGGTCATGGATCTCATCCCCGTGTACTGCGTGAAGCAGGTGCCGATGACGCGGATATGCTGGTTGCCGTGACCAGCTCTGACGAAACCAATATGGTCGCCTGCCAGGTCGCTTATTCCCTCTTCAATACGCCAAATCGTATCGCACGTATCCGCTCACCAGATTATGTACGGGACGCGGATAAGCTTTTCAGCTCCGATGCCGTGCCCATCGATCACCTTATCGCACCTGAACAGTTGGTTATCGACAGCATATACCGCCTGATTGAGTATCCCGGCGCACTGCAGGTGGTTAACTTTGCTGAGGGCAAAGTGAGTCTTGCGGTGGTGAAAGCTTATTACGGCGGGCCGCTCATTGGTAACGCACTGTCCACCATGCGCGAACATATGCCGCACATTGATACGCGCGTTGCCGCTATTTTCCGCCATGACCGCCCTATTCGTCCGCAGGGCTCCACGATCGTTGAGGCGGGTGATGAGGTATTCTTTATTGCCGCATCTCAACATATTCGTGCGGTAATGAGTGAACTGCAGCGACTGGAAAAACCGTACAAGCGCATCATGCTGGTAGGTGGCGGTAACATTGGTGCCGGTCTGGCGCGTCAACTCGAGAAAGATTACAGCGTCAAACTGATCGAGCGCGATCAACAACGCGCTTCAGAGCTGGCGGAGAAACTGCAAAACACTATCGTTTTTTACGGTGATGCCTCGGATCAAGAGCTGCTGGCAGAAGAGCATATTGATCAGGTTGATCTCTTTATTGCTGTAACAAATGACGACGAAGCCAACATCATGTCGGCGATGTTAGCGAAACGGATGGGCGCCAAAAAGGTAATGGTGTTGATTCAACGTCGCGCTTATGTCGACCTGGTACAGGGCAGTGTCATCGACATTGCTATCTCTCCGCAACAGGCAACCATCTCAGCCTTACTCAGCCATGTGCGTAAGGCGGATATAGTTGGTGTGTCGTCCTTGCGACGTGGGGTTGCAGAAGCGATCGAAGCCGTGGCACACGGTGACGAGACAACTTCACGCGTGGTTGGACGTACTATCGACGAAATTAAGCTTCCTCCGGGTACCATCATCGGCGCGGTGGTCCGCGGGAATGATGTCATGATTGCCAATGATAATTTACGTATTGAGCAAGGCGACCATGTCATTATGTTCCTGACGGATAAAAAGTTTATTACCGACGTCGAAAGATTATTCCAGCCAAGTCCCTTCTTCCTGTAATCCCAGAAAGGTGCTGTTATTTGCACCTTTTTTATTTAACCCGTTAATATGTATGGCTTATATTTCTGTGAAGCGTCTCTCTCTTAAATGGCAATTCGCTAATGATTTGTTAAACTTAAATCCGTCAGCTGGCACAAGGAGAAGATAATGAGTTTTATTAAAGAATTTCGCGAATTTGCGATGCGCGGGAATGTAGTGGATTTGGCTGTGGGTGTGATCATTGGTGCAGCGTTCGGTAAGATCGTTTCGTCTCTGGTTGCCGATATTATCATGCCCCCGCTGGGGCTGCTAATTGGTGGAATCGACTTTAAACAATTCGCAATAACATTGCGCGAAGCCCAGGGCGATATTCCAGCAGTGGTGATGCACTACGGCGTCTTCATTCAGAATGTTTTTGATTTTGTGATTGTTGCATTCGCCATTTTCATGGCCATCAAGCTTATTAACAGGCTGAATCGCAAGAAGAAAGAAGAACCGGCTGCACCGCCAGCGCCGACAAAAGAAGAAGTATTGCTTACTGAGATTCGTGATTTACTGAAACAGCAGAATAATCGCCCCTGATTAAGCCAGAAGGCCAGTGGTAAACAAGCTATCTGCTTGCTTGCCACTGGCCTCCCAGTTACCTCGTTTTGCATGTTTGGCTTTCCGTAAAAAACTTCCCTTCCCTTTTTTATTCTTCTCAACGCGCTGCCTAAACAGGGGATCATGCAGTAGTGCCTCGATCGCGTTATTATTAATTTGCCCTTTCGTATGCTGATAACGGCTCATAATGACTCCAGTTGATATGTATTTCGGCGCGAGTGTCGATCCAGCCGCTGGTAAAATCAACAGCCTTTCGGATCGCCGCTTGATCCCTGTTCCAGGGTTTCAAGGATAGAACAATATACGCTGCTGTGTGAGGTGCCGCAACATGCGTCGTTCAGACGCTGTAGCGATAAGCGCATCGTTTGCAGCTCCTGAATGCGGGCTTCGACCTCATTCAGCCTCGCCTGAACAATACTTTTTGACTCCTGGCACGTATGGTGTTGTGGATCAATACGGATCGAGAGTAGTTCGCGGATCGACTCCAGAGAAAAATCGAGTTGTCGTGCATGGCGGATAAACTTCAGACGCTGAAGGTCATCTTCAGTATATAAACGAAAGCCGCCTTCCGTTCGCAGACCGTGGTCCATCATCTTCTGCTTTTCATAATAGCGAATGGTATCTGGGGTCACCTCTGCCAGTTTGGCAATTTCACCGATGCGATACATGATCATCTCTCTTTGAATTTCTGTTGGAACCTGGCGCCATATTCGCCATGTAGAAAATCCGTGTTTATCCCCGCCTGCTGTAATTTCATCTCAAGTAATGCAAGACGTTTAGCCAGACTGTGATAGTTGGGATCATCTTCCCTGACAGCGTGAATGAGGTTAAGCAGTTCGACGGCCTCTTTTCGTTGCTCCAGCTCGGGGGGAAGACAGCCGGCGTTCTTTAACAACCGGTAGGCGGACCGAAGTTCAGGTGGAACATGAGAATTATCATCCATAACGAGCGCAGCACCGCTGCCGGGAAGATTGTCGAACTCACCCTTACGTTGGGCTTCAAGAATGTGTCGTTCTGCCCACTGGTCGAGTAACCACATAGCAAAACTCCGGAGAGCGCAAAAAAGATACGTCTATTGTAGGTAAGACGAGATTAGCAGGATATAAAAAAACCCGCCGAGGCGGGTTTTTTTACGTTACTGCAGATTACTCTGCAGCAGCTTCTGCTTTCTCTGAACGATCAACCAGCTCGATGTAAGCCATCGGCGCGTTGTCGCCTGCACGGAAACCACACTTCAGAATGCGAGTGTAACCACCGGCACGGCTCGCGAAACGCGGGCCCAGTTCGTTAAACAGTTTTGCCACGATCTCGTTATCACGAGTACGGGCGAATGCCAGACGACGATTAGCAACGCTGTCAGTCTTGGCAAGAGTAATCAGCGGCTCAACTACGCGACGCAGCTCTTTCGCTTTAGGCAGGGTCGTCTTGATGATCTCATGACGAACCAGTGAACCTGCCATGTTGCGGAACATAGCCTGGCGATGGCTGCTGTTGCGGTTCAGTTGACGACCACTCTTACGATGGCGCATGACCTTATCCTTCTCAGTAAAACCTTAACCTGTGATCCGGTTACTCGTCAGCAATGCTTGCCGGTGGCCAGTTTTCCAGGCGCATGCCCAGAGACAGTCCACGGGAGGCCAGCACGTCTTTAATCTCGGTAAGAGATTTTTTACCCAGGTTCGGCGTTTTCAGCAACTCAACCTCGGTACGCTGTACCAGATCACCGATATAGTGGATAGCTTCTGCCTTGAGGCAGTTAGCAGAGCGGACAGTCAACTCGAGATCGTCAACAGGGCGCAGCAGGATCGGATCGAATTCTGGTTTCTCTTCTTTCACTTCCGGCTGACGTACATCACGTAAGTCAACGAAAGCTTCCAGTTGTTCTGCCAGGATGGTTGCCGCACGACGAATCGCCTCTTCAGGATCGATTGTGCCGTTGGTTTCCATTTCGATGACCAGCTTGTCCAGGTCGGTACGCTGTTCTACACGCGCTGCTTCAACATTGTAGGCAATACGCTCTACAGGGCTGTAGCATGCGTCGACCAGCAGACGGCCGATTGGGCGCTCATCTTCTTCCGAATGAATTCGGGCAGAAGCCGGCACATAACCACGACCGCGCTGAACTTTGATACGCATGCTAATAGCCGCGTTCTCATCGGTCAGGTGGCAGATCACGTGCTGCGGCTTGACGATTTCAACATCACCGTCATGGGTGATGTCGGCTGCAGTCACAGGGCCAATGCCAGATTTATTCAGAGTAAGAATAACTTCATCTTTACCCTGAACTCTCACCGCCAGCCCTTTCAGGTTGAGCAGGATTTCAAGGATATCTTCCTGAACGCCTTCTTTGGTGCTGTACTCATGAAGTACACCATCAATCTCAACCTCGGTCACCGCGCAACCCGGCATCGATGAGAGCAGAATACGGCGCAGTGCGTTACCCAAAGTGTGGCCAAAGCCACGCTCTAAAGGCTCAAGGGTCACCTTGGCGTGCGTCGAACTCACTTGCTCGATATCTACCAGGCGCGGTTTTAGAAACTCTGTCACAGAACCCTGCATTGTGTCCTCTCTTTGGTACTAAGCTTTACTTGGAGTAAAGCTCGACGATCAGGTGTTCGTTAATGTCCGCAGACAGATCAGAACGTTCCGGCTGACGCTTGAACGTACCTTCCATCTTGCCAGCATCAACTTCCAGCCAGGTTGGCTTTTCACGCTGCTCAGCCAGCTCCAGAGCGGCTTTCACGCGAGATTGCTTTTTCGCTTTCTCACGAATGCTAACAACGTCATTCGCTTTAACCTGATAAGAAGCGATGTTAACAACACGACCGTTTACCATGATTGCTTTATGGCTAACCAGCTGGCGTGATTCAGCGCGAGTAGCACCGAAGCCCATACGGTATACAACGTTGTCCAGACGACCTTCCAGCAGAGCCAACAGGTTTTCACCGGTGTTGCCTTTCAGACGTGCTGCTTCTTTATAGTAGTTACGGAACTGACGCTCCAGCACACCGTACATACGGCGAACTTTTTGCTTTTCACGCAACTGCACACCATAGTCAGACAGACGCGGTTTACGCGCACCGTGCTGGCCAGGAGCTTGTTCAATTTTACACTTGGTATCGATCGCGCGAACGCCAGACTTAAGGAATAAGTCGGTGCCCTCACGACGGCTCAGCTTGAGCTTAGGACCCAAATATCTTGCCATTTTCTATCTCCAACTAACCTAAAAAACGAGCGTTATACGCGACGTTTTTTCGGCGGACGACAACCGTTATGAGGGATCGGAGTCACATCAGTAATATTCGTGATGCGGAAACCAGCGGCGTTCAGAGCGCGAACAGTAGATTCACGACCCGGACCCGGACCTTTAACCATAACTTCCAGATTCTTGATGCCGTATTCTTTTACGGCTTCTGCACAACGCTCTGCTGCAACCTGAGCTGCGAACGGAGTGGATTTGCGAGAACCACGGAAACCGGAACCACCGGCTGTTGCCCAACCCAATGCGTTACCCTGACGATCAGTAATAGTAACGATGGTGTTGTTGAAAGAAGCATGGATATGAGCCACGCCGTCAGAGACTTGTTTTCTTACACGTTTACGTGCACGAACTGGTGCCTTTGCCATTATTCAATCACCCCGATTATTTCTTGATCGGTTTGCGCGGACCCTTACGGGTACGTGCGTTGGTCTTAGTACGCTGACCGCGCACTGGCAGACCACGACGATGACGCAAACCGCGATAGCAACCAAGATCCATCAGGCGCTTGATGCTCATGCTAATTTCACGGCGCAGATCACCTTCAACGACAAATTTGGCAACTTCGTCACGCAGCGTGTCGATTTGTTCTTCAGACAGCTCACTGATCTTAACATCTTCAGCGATACCCGCTGCAGCCAGAATGGCTTTGGAACGGGTCTTGCCGACGCCGTAGATCGAAGTTAATGCGATCACAGCATGTTTCTGATCAGGAATGTTAATGCCTGCTATACGGGCCACTATGCACTCCTACTATTTAATATGTACGCACCATGCTGAAAAGCCCGTTTTCAGGATACTCAAATGGAAACGTACAGACATACAAAAGATTGGCTGGCTAATCTAGCCAGCTCAACCCAACTTTGCAAGAAAAATATGCGAAATAATCAGCCTTGGCGCTGTTTATGCTTCGGCTCGGCACTGCAAATCACACGGATGACACCATCACGCTTAACGATTTTGCAGTTACGGCATAATTTCTTGACGGAAGCACGAACTTTCATTTTTACTCTCCGTAACTTCTCAGGCGACCATTTAGCGGCCGTAGCCTTTCAGGTTCGCCTTCTTCAATGCAGACTCGTACTGACTCGACATCATCAGAGTTTGCACTTGAGCCATAAAGTCCATAATCACGACAACAACGATAAGCAGTGAGGTCCCACCGAAGTAGAACGGTACTTTCATTGCATCACGCATGAACTCCGGGATCAGGCAGATAAAAGTAATATAAAGCGCACCAACCAAAGTCAGGCGAGTCATTACTTTATCGATATACTTCGCCGTTTGCTCTCCCGGACGAATTCCTGGTACAAATGCACCGGACTTCTTCAGGTTATCTGCTGTTTCACGCGGGTTGAAGACCAACGCCGTGTAGAAGAAACAGAAGAAGATGATCGCAGACGCATAGAGTAACACATAAAGCGGTTGCCCAGGCTGCAAATACAGCGAAATTGTTGTCAGCCAGTTCCAACCAGTACCGCCCCCGAACCATGACGTGATGGTAGCCGGGAACAGAATAATACTGGAAGCGAAGATCGCCGGGATAACCCCTGCCATATTCACTTTCAGCGGTAAATGTGTGCTCTGTGCAGCATAGACACGACGACCTTGCTGACGTTTTGCGTAGTTTACCACAATGCGGCGTTGACCACGTTCAACGAATACAACAAAGAACGTCACTGCAAATACTAATACTGCAACCAACAGCAACAAGAGGAAGTGCAGGTCGCCTTGACGCGCTTGCTCGATAGTATGGGCAATGGCTGGCGGGAGTCCCGCAACGATACCAGCGAAGATAATGATTGAGATACCGTTTCCGATACCACGCTCAGTAATCTGTTCGCCGAGCCACATCAGGAACATAGTTCCTGAGACCAGACTAACAACAGCGGTGAAATAGAATGCAAAGCCTGGGTTAATAACCAGGCCCTGCATACCAGGCATATTCGGTAAACCGGTAGCAATACCGATTGACTGGAATATTGCCAGCACCAGAGTGCCGTAACGGGTGTACTGGCTGATCTTACGACGACCAGACTCCCCTTCTTTCTTCAGTTCTGCCAGGGTCGGATGAACGACCGTCAGCAGCTGGATAATAATCGATGCCGAAATATACGGCATGATACCCAGAGCGAAGATAGAAGCTCGGCTGAGAGCACCACCAGAGAACATGTTAAACATTTCAATGATGGTGCCTCGCTGTTGCTCAAGCAGTTTGGCAAGTACAGCGGCATCAATACCAGGGATCGGAATAAAAGAGCCAATACGGAAAACGATCAGCGCACCTACAACAAACAAAAGTCTGCGTTTCAGCTCGCCAAGCCCACCTTTGGCACTTTGAAAATCTAATCCCGGTTGTTTAGCCATCTGCTACTTATTCCTCGATTTTACCGCCAGCAGCTTCGATAGCAGCACGAGCGCCTTTAGTAACACGCAGGCCACGAACAGTTACCGGAGTAGAAACTTCACCAGCCAGGATCACTTTCGCGAACTCGATCTGGATACCGATAATGTTTGCTGCTTTCAGCGTGTTCAGGTCAACGACGCCGCCTTCAACTTTCGCCAGGTCAGACAGACGGATTTCCGCTGTGATCGCTGCTTTGCGAGAAGTGAAGCCGAATTTCGGCAGACGACGGTACAGTGGCATCTGGCCACCCTCGAAACCGCGACGTACGCCACCGCCAGAACGAGAGTTCTGACCTTTGTGACCACGACCACCGGTTTTGCCGAGGCCAGAACCGATACCACGACCCAGGCGTTTACCCGCCTTTTTAGAGCCTTCGGCTGGAGACAGAGTATTTAAACGCATCTCTTACTCCTCAACTTTAACCATGAAGTAAACCGCGTTGACCATACCACGTACAGCAGGAGTATCCTCGCGCTCAACGGTATGACCAATACGACGCAGACCCAGGCCAAGCAGCGTTGCCTTGTGTTTCGGCAGACGTCCGATTGCACTGCGGGTTTGAGTGATTTTAATAGTCTTTGCCATGGTCAATTACCCCAGAATTTCTTCAACGGATTTACCACGCTTGGCAGCGACCATTTCTGGAGATTTCATATTTTCCAGGCCATCAATAGTTGCACGAACCACGTTGATCGGGTTGGTGGAACCATATGCTTTAGCCAGAACGTTATGAACCCCAGCGACTTCCAGAACGGCACGCATTGCACCACCGGCGATGATACCGGTACCTTCTGAAGCCGGCTGCATGAAGACACGAGAACCCGTGTGAGTACCCTTAACTGGGTGCTGCAGGGTGCCGTGGTTCAGCGCGACGTTAATCATATTGCGACGGGCTTTTTCCATCGCTTTCTGGATCGCTGCTGGAACTTCACGCGCTTTACCGTAACCAAAACCAACGCGACCATTACCATCACCAACTACAGTCAGAGCTGTGAAGGAGAAAATACGGCCACCTTTTACGGTTTTGGATACGCGGTTAACCGCGATCAGCTTTTCCTGCAGTTCGCCAGCCTGTTTTTCGATGTGAGCCATCTTACACCTCTACCTTAGAACTGAAGGCCAGCTTCACGGGCAGCATCTGCCAGTGCCTGGACACGACCATGATATTGGAACCCGGAACGGTCAAAGGACACGTTAGTGATACCTTTTTCCAGAGCGCGTTCAGCAACAGCTTTACCTACAGCTGCAGCAGCGTCTTTGTTACCGGTGTACTTCAATTGTTCAGTAATAGCTTTTTCTACAGTAGAAGCAGCTACCAGAACTTCAGAACCGTTCGGTGCAATTACCTGTGCGTAAATATGACGCGGGGTACGATGTACCACCAGGCGAGTTGCACCCAGCTCTTTGAGCTTGCGGCGTGCGCGGGTCGCACGACGGATACGAGCAGATTTCTTATCCATAGTGTTACCTTACTTCTTCTTAGCCTCTTTGGTACGCACGACTTCGTCGGCGTAACGAACACCCTTGCCTTTATAAGGCTCAGGACGACGGTAGGCGCGCAGATCTGCTGCAACCTGGCCAATCAGCTGTTTATCAGCGCCTTTCAGCACGATTTCAGTCTGAGTCGGACATTCTGCAGTGATACCTGCCGGCAGCTGATGTTCAACAGGGTGTGAGAAGCCCAGAGACAGGCCTACTGCATTCCCTTTGATCGCTGCACGGTAACCTACACCAACCAGCTGAAGCTTTTTAGTGAAGCCTTCGGTAACACCAACAACCATTGAGTTCAGCAGGGCACGCGCGGTACCAGCCTGAGCCCAGCCATCAACGTAACCAGTACGTGGGCCGAAAGTCAGAGCGTTGTCTGCATGATTAACTTCAACAGCATCGTTGAGGGTACGAGTCAGCTCGCCATTTTTACCTTTGATCGTAATAACCTGACCGTTGATTTTTACATCAACGCCGGCAGGAATAACGACCGGTGCTTTAGCAACACGAGACATTTTTTCCTCCGATTAGGCTACGTAGCAGATAATTTCGCCACCAAGACCAGCCTGGCGCGCTGCACGATCAGTCATAACACCTTTAGAGGTAGAAACAACTGCGATACCCATGCCGGCCATAACTTTTGGCAGCTCATCTTTTTTCTTATAGATGCGCAGACCTGGGCGGCTGACACGCTGAATGCTTTCTACAACAGCTTTACCCTGGAAATACTTAAGAGTAAGTTCCAGTTCCGGCTTGGTGTCGCCTTCAACTTTAAAATCTTCGATAAAACCTTCTTCCTTCAGCACGTTGGCAATTGCCACTTTCAGCTTGGCGGAAGGCATGGTGACCGCAACTTTGTTCGCGGCCTGACCGTTACGGATACGGGTCAGCATATCCGCGATCGGATCTTGCATGCTCATCTGTCTTTACTCCCGTGATTCAATTGGTAATTACCAGCTAGCCTTTTTCAAGCCTGGTACTTCACCGCGCATGGCGGCTTCACGCAGTTTGATACGGCTCAACCCGAACTTGCCCACAAAACCATGTGGACGACCTGTTTGACGACAGCGGTTACGCTGACGAGACGGGCTGGAATCACGCGGCAGAGACTGCAGCTTGAGAACAGCATTCCAACGATCTTCGTCGGAAGCGTTCACATCAGAAATGATCGCTTTCAGTTCAGCGCGTTTAGCGAAGAATTTATCAGCTAAAGCTACGCGCTTTACTTCGCGTGCTTTCATTGATTGCTTAGCCATTCAGTAACCCTACCTTACTTGCGGAACGGGAAGTCAAAGGCAGCCAGCAGAGCACGGCCTTCTTCATCAGAGTTCGCAGTAGTGGTGATGGTAATATCCAAACCACGCACGCGATCGACTTTATCGTAGTCAATCTCTGGGAAGATGATCTGCTCACGGACACCCATGCTGTAGTTGCCACGACCGTCGAAAGACTTAGCGGACAAGCCACGGAAGTCACGGATACGTGGTACAGCAATAGAGATCAGGCGCTCAAGGAACTCCCACATGCGTTCGCCACGCAGAGTTACTTTACAGCCGATCGGATAGCCCTGACGGATTTTGAAGCCTGCAACTGATTTGCGTGCTTTGGTGATCAACGGCTTTTGACCGGAGATAGCTGTCAGGTCAGCTGCTGCGTTATCCAGCAGTTTCTTGTCAGCGATCGCTTCACCAACACCCATGTTCAGGGTGATCTTCTCGACCCGAGGGACTTGCATGACAGAATTGTAGTTAAACTCAGTCATGAGTTTGTTAACTACTTCGTCTTTGTAGTAATCATGCAGTTTCGCCATCGTACTACTCCAAATTACTTGATAGTTTCGCTGTTAGATTTGAAGAAACGGACTTTTTTGCCGTCTTCGAATCTAAAGCCTACACGGTCAGCCTTGCCGGTAGCCGCATTGAAGATTGCAACGTTAGAAACCTGAATAGCAGCTTCTTTTTCAACGATGCCACCTGGTTGGTTCAGGGCCGGAACCGGCTTCTGATGTTTCTTAACCAGGTTGATACCTTCAACGACAAGTTTGCCGGAAGACAGAACATTTTTTACTTTACCGCGTTTACCTTTGTCTTTACCGGTTAACACGATAACTTCGTCATCACGACGGATTTTCGCTGCCATGATTCGCTCCTTAGAGTACTTCTGGTGCCAGAGAGATAATTTTCATGAACTTCTCAGTACGAAGCTCACGAGTTACCGGCCCAAAGATACGCGTGCCGATAGGCTGCTCGCTGTTATTGTTCAAAATAACGCATGCATTACCATCGAAGCGAATGACAGAACCGTCAGGGCGACGAACACCCTTCTTGGTGCGCACCACTACCGCTTTCAGCACATCACCTTTCTTGACCTTACCACGTGGAATTGCTTCTTTGATGGTGATCTTGATGATGTCGCCTACGCCTGCGTAGCGACGGTGCGAGCCACCCAGAACCTTGATACACATTACGCGACGTGCACCGGAGTTGTCGGCGACGTTCAGCATAGTCTGTTCTTGGATCATTTTAGTGCTCCGCTAATGTCAACTACTACCTGAGACTCTAAAATCAGAGCCGTTGAAAAGCCCCATATCGAGGGCGCGGCATTATAACACCGC
Source organism: Leclercia pneumoniae (assembly GCF_017348915.1). NCBI lineage: Bacteria > Pseudomonadati > Pseudomonadota > Gammaproteobacteria > Enterobacterales > Enterobacteriaceae > Leclercia > Leclercia pneumoniae. Next base: position 3,902,209 of record NZ_CP071383.1, read on the forward strand.
TTCTACAATATGGGTAGAAAAAATAAACGGCTCATCGCTGAGCCGTTTATTCGTATTGAGAAGGCTTACTGTATTACAGAACCGCTTTCTCTACAACGCGAACCAGCGTCCAGGACTTAGTCTTGGACAGCGGACGGCATTCACGGATTTCAACCTTGTCGCCGATACCGCATTCGTTGTTCTCGTCATGTACGTGCAGTTTGGTCGTACGCTTGATGAATTTACCGTAGATCGGGTGTTTCACAAAACGTTCGATAGCAACAACCAGAGATTTCTCCATTTTGTTGCTAACAACACGACCTTGCAGAGTACGGATTTTATCGGTCATTACGCACCCGCCTTCTGAGTCAGTAAAGTCTTAACGCGTGCAACATCACGACGAACCTGCTTCAGCAGGTGAGTCTGTTGCAGCTGGCCACTTGCAGCCTGCATGCGCAGGTTGAATTGCTCACGCAGCAGGTTCAGCAGCTCAGCGTTCAGCTCTTCTACGCTTTTTTCACGCAGCTCATTTGCTTTCATTACATCACCGTCTTAGTTACAAAGGTGGTTTTAATCGGCAGTTTCGCTGCTGCCAGGCCGAATGCTTCACGGGCCAGCTCTTCCGGTACGCCGTCCATTTCATACAGGACTTTACCCGGTTGGATCAAGGCAACCCAGTACTCCACGTTACCTTTACCTTTACCCATACGAACTTCCAGCGGCTTCTCGGTGATTGGTTTGTCCGGGAATACACGGATCCAAATCTTACCTTGACGCTTAACTGCACGGGTCATAGCACGACGTGCTGCTTCGATCTGACGTGCAGTCAGACGACCACGGCCAACAGCTTTCAGACCGAAAGTGCCGAAGCTAACATCCGTACCCTGCGCCAGACCACGGTTGCGGCCTTTGTGCACTTTACGGAATTTTGTACGCTTTGGTTGTAACATCAGCGACGCTCCTTATTTACGGCCTTTACGCTGCTGCTTTTTAGGTTGAGCAGCCGGTTTTTCCGGTTGTTCAACAGCAGCCATACCACCCAGGATCTCACCTTTGAAGATCCATACCTTAACGCCGATTACACCGTAAGTGGTGTGCGCTTCAGAGGTGTTGTAGTCGATGTCAGCACGCAGAGTGTGCAGCGGTACGCGACCTTCACGGTACCATTCGGTACGTGCGATTTCCGCGCCGCCCAGACGGCCGCTAACTTCAACTTTGATACCTTTAGCGCCCAGACGCATTGCGTTCTGAACAGCACGCTTCATCGCACGACGGAACATAACACGACGTTCCAACTGAGAAGTGATGCTGTCAGCAACCAATTTAGCGTCCAGTTCAGGCTTACGAACTTCAGCGATATTGATCTGTGCAGGAACGCCAGCGATATCCGCTACGACCTTGCGCAGTTTTTCTACGTCTTCGCCTTTCTTACCGATAACGATGCCAGGACGAGCAGTGTGAATAGTTACACGGATGCTCTTAGCCGGACGCTCGATAACGATACGAGATACGGACGCTTTAGCCAGTTCCTTAGTCAGGTACTGACGTACTTTAAAATCGCTGTCCAGGTTGTCAGCGAATTCTTTGGTGTTCGCAAACCAGGTAGAGTTCCATGGTTTTACAATACCCAGGCGAATACCATTAGGATGTACTTTCTGACCCATTGCTAGTCTCCAGAGTCTCAGCGATCGGACACAACCACAGTAATGTGGCTGGTGCGCTTCAGGATGCGATCTGCACGACCTTTCGCACGCGGCATAATGCGCTTCATGCTTGGGCCTTCATCTACGAAAATTTTCGCGACTTTCAGATCGTCGATGTCAGCGCCATCGTTGTGTTCAGCGTTAGCAATGGCAGATTCCAGTACTTTCTTGACCAATACCGCAGCTTTCTTGTTGGTATAGGTCAGGATGTCCAGGGCCTGCGACACTTTCTTACCGCGAATCAGGTCAGCAACAAGGCGAACCTTCTGAGCAGAAGAACGAGCATGGCGATGTTGAGCTAAAGTTTCCATCTCTTCCTCCTACCTTATTTCTTCTTCGCTTTTTTATCAGCAGCGTGGCCGCGATAAGTACGAGTCGGTGCGAATTCACCCAGTTTGTGACCAACCATTTCGTCGGTAACAAAGACTGGAACGTGCTGACGACCATTATGGACAGCGATGGTCAAACCGATCATGTTAGGAAAGATCGTTGAACGACGGGACCAAGTGCGCAAAGGCTTCTTGTCTCCGCTTTCCACCGCTTTCTCTACCTTCTTCAGCAAGTGCAGGTCAATAAAAGGACCTTTCTTGAGAGAACGTGGCATGGCTTATCCTCTAAAATTATTTGCTACGGCGACGTACGATAAATTTATCAGTACGCTTGTTGCTGCGGGTCTTCTTACCTTTGGTCTGGAGGCCCCACGGAGATACCGGGTGCTTACCAAAGTTACGACCTTCACCACCACCATGTGGGTGATCGACTGGGTTCATCGCAGTACCGCGAACGGTAGGACGAACACCACGCCAGCGTGCAGCACCTGCTTTACCCAGAACGCGCAGCATATGCTCAGCATTGCCAACTTCGCCCAGAGTAGCGCGGCAGTCTGCTTCGACTTTACGCATTTCACCAGAACGCAGACGCAGGGTGACATAAGCACCATCACGAGCAACGATCTGAACGTAAGTACCAGCGGAACGTGCCAGCTGACCGCCTTTACCTGGTTTCATTTCTACGTTATGCACGGTAGAACCAACCGGGATATTGCGCATCGGCAGGGTGTTACCTGCTTTGATTGCAGCATCAACGCCAGACTGAATCTGGTCACCAGCTTTCAGGCCTTTAGGGGCCAGGATGTAACGGCGTTCGCCATCTTTGTACAGAACCAGCGCGATGTTCGCGGAACGGTTCGGATCGTACTCAAGACGCTCAACAACTGCTGGGATACCGTCTTTGTTGCGTTTAAAGTCAACAATACGATAAGCCTGCTTGTGGCCACCACCGATGTGACGAGTGGTGATACGGCCATTGTTGTTACGACCACCGGATTTGCTGTTTTTTTCCAGCAACGGAGCAAAAGGTTTGCCCTTGTGCAGCTCAGGGTTAACCACTTTAACTACGTGGCGACGACCCGGAGATGTCGGTTTACATTTAACAACTGCCATTGTATTACTCCTCCGACTTACTCAGCGCCGCCAACGAAGTCCAGATTCTGGCCTTCCTTCAGGGTGACGTAAGCTTTTTTCCAGTCGCTACGACGACCGATACGCTGTCCGTGACGTTTAACTTTCCCTTTAACTACCAGGGTGTTAACGACTTCGACTTCGACTTCAAACAGTTTCTGCACAGCAGCTTTGATCTCTGCTTTGGTCGCGTCTTTAGCAACTTTGAGAACGATGGTGTTAGTTTTTTCCATCGCAGTAGACGCTTTTTCAGAAACGTGCGGTGCGCGCAGCACCTTCAGCAGACGTTCTTCACGAATCATGCCAGCATCTCCTCAACTTGCTTAACAGCATCAGCAGTCATTACGACTTTGTCGAAGGCGATCAGGCTAACCGGGTCGATACCAGTTGCATCGCGTACGTCAACCTTGTGCAGGTTGCGCGCAGCCAGGAACAGGTTCTCGTCCAGCTCACCGGTGATGATCAGCACATCTTCCAGAGCCATGTCTTTCAGTTTCTGTGCCAGCAGCTTAGTTTTAGGCGCTTCAACAGAGAATGATTCGACAACGATCAGACGATCCTGACGTACCAGTTCGGACAGAATGCTTTTCAGCGCGCCGCGGTACATCTTTTTGTTAACTTTTTGACTGTGGTCCTGTGGACGCGCAGCGAAGGTCACGCCACCTGAACGCCAGATCGGGCTCTTGATAGAACCTGAACGCGCACGGCCGGTACCTTTCTGGCGCCATGGCTTTTTGCCAGAACCAGTTACTTCAGCACGAGTCTTCTGAGCACGAGTACCCTGACGAGCACCAGCTGCATAAGCAACAACAACCTGGTGAACCAGCGCTTCGTTGAAATCACGACCGAAGGTAGTTTCGGAAACAGTCAGCGCGCTCTGCGCGTCTTTCAATACTAATTCCATTGCTATCCCCTTACGCCTTCACAGCTGGTTTAACGATCAGGTCGCTACCGGTTGCACCCGGGACCGCACCTTTAACCAGCAGCAGGTTGCGCTCAGCGTCAACACGTACTACGTCCAGGCTCTGAACAGTTACACGTTCGTTACCCAGCTGACCTGCCATTTTCTTGCCTTTGAACACTTTGCCCGGAGTCTGGTTCTGACCGATAGAACCCGGTACGCGGTGAGACAAGGAGTTACCGTGGGTAGCGTCCTGGGTACGGAAGTTCCAGCGCTTAACGGTACCAGCGAAACCTTTACCTTTAGAGGTACCGGTTACGTCAACTTTTTTAACTTCAGCAAACAGCTCAACGCTAATGTCCTGACCTACGGTGAACTCTTCGCCTTCAGCAAGACGGAATTCCCACAGACCACGGCCAGCTTCTACGCCAGCTTTAGCGAAGTGACCCGCTTCTGGTTTGGTTACACGGTTAGCTTTTTTAGCACCAGTGGTAACCTGAACAGCGCGGTAGCCATCGTTAGCCAGATCTTTAACCTGAGTAACGCGGTTTGCTTCAACTTCGATTACGGTTACTGGGATAGAAACGCCATCTTCAGTGAAGATGCGGGTCATTCCCACTTTTTTACCGACTAAACCAATCATTGTTTCAACCTCTCAATCGCTCGATGACCTGATTAACCCAGGCTGATCTGCACGTCTACACCGGCAGCCAGATCCAGACGCATCAGAGCATCAACGGTTTTCTCAGTTGGCTCAACGATGTCAACCAGACGCTTGTGAGTGCGGATTTCGTACTGATCACGCGCGTCTTTGTTTACGTGCGGAGAGATCAGAACGGTGAAGCGCTCTTTGCGGGTCGGCAGCGGGATCGGACCACGGACTTGCGCACCAGTGCGCTTAGCAGTCTCGACGATTTCCGCGGTTGATTGATCGATCAGACGATGATCAAACGCTTTAAGGCGGATACGGATTCTTTGGTTCTGCATGAGACCAGAGCTCCAATTATTTTATAAACGAAAATGATTACTCCTCAAACCCATTACGATTGATGGGAGAGTGTAACCGTTCTTACGTAGCTCCCCAATTGGGAGCATTATTGAGTAACAAAATGAGTTACCCTGGTTCAGATTGAACCCGCCGTCAATTACGACAAGCCCGCGCATTATACGTAAATCTGGGCGCGACGCAAGCTTAGTTTAGAAAACAGGCGGTCCAGAACAATTTCGCGTGCTTGCTCGTACCTCTACTGCAACTTCCACACGTTGCGTCTCTTCTTTGGATAGCGCTTTCCAGTTCTGCATCTTGCTATTTGTCGCGCATTTATGGATTTGAGAAAAGTACGGCCATATCCATTGTACTGAGGTTTTTATGATGCTGAATGCCCTCCCCTTCCTGCTAGCGTATCTGGCTTTGACCGCCATTCTCATACGTGCCGATATCCGTACCGGCTTGCTGCCAGACAGGTACCTATGCCCGCTGTTATGGTCCGGACTACTTTTTCATCTCTGTATCAACCCTGACTTTTTGCCAGCCGCGATAACTGGCGCGATGGCAGGTTACGCAGGGTTCGCGCTTATCTATTGGGGTTACAGGCTAGTGTGCAAGCAAGAAGGTATGGGATATGGCGATGTGAAGTATTTAGCGGCTCTCGGTGCATGGCATGGCTGGTGTGTTTTGCCCGTACTGGCGCTCGCCGCGGCGCTGATGGCCACTGTTTATGTGTTGATACGATCAATGATAAAGCCGGGAGAGAAACTGTTTAAAAACCCGCTGCCTTTTGGCCCCTTTATGGCGGCAGCAGGTTTACTTACTGGATGGCAAAGCCTGGTTAGCTTTCCACTTTAATCTGAGACTGTAGATAATTCTGCACACCAATTTTATCGATCAGATCCAGCTCCGTTTCCAGCCAGTCGATATGGCCTTCTTCGTCTGCAAGGATCTGGATCATCATATCGCGGCTCACATAATCATGAACGCTGTCCGCATAGGCTATCGCTTCACGAAGGTCTTTCGCCCCTTCCAGCTCCAGCCGCAGATCGGAACGCAACATCTCCTCGACATCTTCGCCGATACCCAGCTTGCCGAGGTCCTGCAGATTTGGGATACCCTCGAGGAAGAGAATACGCTCGATATACTTATCGGCGTGCTTCATTTCATCGATGGATTCGTGATATTCAACGTCGTTGAGGCGAGTTAAGCCCCAATTCTTGAACATACGTGCATGAAGAAAATACTGATTGATTGCGACAAGCTCATTTCCCAATAATTTATTGAGATAACTTATGATTTTAACATCACCTTTCATTATATAGTCCCTCCGCTTCCACTCATTGAAGCGTAGAACGGGCTACAGGGATGTCAAAAAAAAGATAGGCGCTCAGGCAATCTCTTTGAATTCTGGGATCTGCATCAGTTCATCCTGCATGATCTCACGGGCAGCACGAACGCACTTACCGCATTGATTTCCGACTGGAACAAACTTGCGTAGCTGTTGGAAGGATTGTGGCTGAAATTGACGAACGGCCTGACGGATTTTTTTATCACTCACACCATTACAAAGACAAACGTACATACGCACTCCCGTTCAAAATATGCGCAAAGTGTAAGTGAGAATGGTTATGATTACAATAGCACAAGCCGCAGGATACGCGCCGGGAGAGTACAAAAAATGCGAGAATTTGTGACAGCATTAAATTGTAGAAAACAAAAAAGGACGCCGAAGCGTCCTTTTTTAATTCAGGGATAATTAATTAGCCCAGAACTTTAGCAACAACGCCCGCGCCAACGGTACGACCGCCTTCACGGATTGCGAAACGCAGACCGTCGTCCATCGCGATTGGGTGGATCAGAGTCACAACCATCTTGATGTTGTCGCCTGGCATTACCATCTCAACGCCTTCTGGCAGTTCGATGGTACCGGTCACGTCAGTTGTACGGAAGTAGAACTGCGGACGGTAGCCTTTGAAGAACGGAGTATGACGGCCGCCTTCGTCTTTGGACAGGATGTACACTTCAGATTCGAACTTGGTGTGTGGCTTGATGGAGCCTGGCTTCGCCAGAACCTGACCACGTTCGATTTCTTCACGTTTGATACCACGCAGCAGAACACCAACGTTCTCACCAGCACGGCCTTCGTCCAGCAGTTTGCGGAACATTTCAACGCCAGTACAGGTAGACTTAGCAGTGTCTTTGATACCAACGATTTCAACTTCTTCGCCAACTTTGATGATACCGCGCTCTACACGACCGGTAACAACGGTACCACGACCGGAGATGGAGAATACGTCTTCGATTGGCAGCAGGAACGGCTTGTCAATCGCACGCTCTGGCTCAGGGATGTAAGAATCCAGGTAGCCAGCCAGTTCGATGATTTTCTCTTCCCACTCTGCTTCGCCTTCCAGCGCTTTCAGCGCGGAACCACGAACGATTGGGGTGTCGTCGCCTGGGAAATCGTACTGAGACAGCAGTTCACGAACTTCCATCTCTACCAGTTCCAGCAGCTCTTCGTCATCAACCATGTCGCATTTGTTCAGGAACACGATGATGAAAGGAACGCCTACCTGACGACCCAGCAGGATGTGCTCACGGGTCTGAGGCATAGGGCCGTCAGTCGCAGCAACAACCAGGATCGCGCCGTCCATCTGCGCAGCACCGGTGATCATGTTTTTAACATAGTCGGCGTGGCCTGGGCAGTCTACGTGTGCGTAGTGGCGAGTCGGGGTGTCATATTCAACGTGAGAAGTGTTGATGGTGATACCACGCGCTTTTTCTTCTGGTGCGTTATCGATCTGGTCGAATGCACGAGCAGCACCGCCGTAGGTTTTAGCCAGTACGGTAGTGATTGCAGCGGTCAGAGTAGTTTTACCGTGGTCAACGTGGCCGATAGTACCAACGTTGACGTGCGGTTTTGTACGTTCAAATTTTTCTTTAGACACGGCTATATTCCTTACTATAGTGCTCTCCCCTCTGGAGAGAGCACGGGACTTAGGTTTTAATCCTGTGGATTATTTACCACGGGCTTCGATAACGGCCTGAGCAACGTTGTTCGGTGCATCATCATACTTCAGGAATTCCATGGTGTATGATGCACGACCTTTGGTCAGAGAACGCAGCTGAGTTGCATATCCGAACATTTCAGACAGCGGAACTTCAGCGTGGATCTTAACGCCAGTCACTTCGGATTCTTGACCACGCAGCATACCGCGACGACGGCTCAAGTCACCGATAACGTCACCGGTGTTCTCTTCCGGAGTTTCTACTTCAACCTTCATGATTGGCTCAAGCAGAACTGGTTTCGCTTTCTTAAAGCCATCTTTAAAGGCAAGAGAAGCAGCCAGTTTAAACGCCAGTTCAGAGGAGTCAACGTCGTGGTAAGAACCGAAGTGCAGACGGATACCAATGTCTACTACCGGGTAACCTGCCAGCGGACCAGACTTCAGCTGCTCCTGAATGCCTTTATCAACGGCAGGGATGTATTCGCCAGGAATTACACCACCTTTGATGTCGTTGATGAACTCGTAACCTTTCGGATTAGAGCCCGGCTCCAGTGGGTACATGTCGATCACAACGTGACCGTACTGACCGCGACCACCAGACTGCTTAGCGTGTTTACCTTCGATATCGGTAACTTTAGTACGAATCGCTTCACGGTAAGCAACCTGAGGTTTACCTACGTTCGCTTCAACGTTGAATTCACGCTTCATACGGTCAACGATGATATCCAGGTGAAGTTCACCCATACCAGCGATGATGGTCTGGTTAGATTCTTCGTCAGTCCATACGCGGAAGGACGGGTCTTCTTTCGCCAGACGGCCCAGAGCCAGACCCATTTTTTCCTGGTCAGCTTTGGTTTTAGGTTCAACGGCGATGGAGATTACCGGCTCAGGGAATTCCATACGCTCCAGAATGATCGGGTGATCCGGGTTACACAGGGTGTCACCGGTGGTCACGTCTTTCAGACCGATAGCCGCAGCGATATCGCCCGCGCGAACTTCTTTGATCTCTTCACGTTTGTTAGCGTGCATCTGTACGATACGGCCGAAACGCTCACGAGCTGCTTTCACGGAGTTCAGGATGGTGTCACCGGAGTTAACCACACCAGAGTACACGCGGAAGAACGTCAGGTTACCCACGAACGGGTCGGTAGCGATTTTGAACGCCAGTGCAGAGAACGGCTCGTCATCACTTGCGTGACGCTCAGCCGGAGTATCTTTACCGTCGTCCAGGATACCGTTGATCGCAGGAACGTCTACTGGGGATGGCAGGTAATCAATTACCGCATCCAGCATTGCCTGAACACCTTTGTTCTTGAACGCAGAACCGCAGGTTACCAGGATGATTTCGTTGTTCAGAACGCGCTGACGCAGAGCTTTTTTGATCTCTTCTTCAGTCAGTTCTTCACCACCCAGGTATTTCTCCATCAGCTCTTCAGATGCTTCAGCTGCGGATTCGATCAGGTTCTGGTGCCATTCGTCAGCCAGGTCCTGCATGTCAGCCGGGATATCTTCGTATTCGAAGGTCACGCCTGCATCTGCTTCGTTCCAGTTGATGGCTTTCATTTTCACCAGGTCAACAACACCGGTGAAACCTTCTTCAGCACCAATAGCCAGCTGCAGCGGAACAGGGTTCGCGCCCAGACGGGATTTGATCTGACCAACAACTTTCAGGAAGTTAGCACCCATACGGTCCATTTTGTTAACGAACGCGATGCGTGGAACTTTATATTTGTTAGCCTGACGCCATACGGTCTCAGACTGTGGCTGAACACCACCAACTGCGCAGTAAACCATTACTGCACCATCAAGAACACGCATGGAACGTTCTACTTCGATAGTGAAGTCAACGTGGCCCGGGGTGTCGATGATGTTTACGCGATGCGGTTCATACTGCTTAGCCATACCAGACCAGAATGCAGTAGTCGCAGCGGAAGTGATGGTGATACCACGTTCCTGCTCCTGCTCCATCCAGTCCATGGTAGCTGCACCGTCATGAACTTCACCGATTTTGTGGTTTACACCGGTGTAGAACAGAATACGTTCGGTAGTAGTGGTTTTACCGGCGTCGATGTGCGCACTGATACCGATGTTACGGTAGCGTGCGATGGGTGTTGTACGAGCCATTTGATTCCTCGTTTGTTTCTTTAGGCGTTCAGTTAAGTTACCCAGAGCGGGCGGCTTCTCTGAAGCGCCCGCCTGGTGACTACGACTCCGAAGGGATTACCAACGGTAGTGTGCGAACGCCTTGTTGGCTTCTGCCATACGGTGAACGTCTTCACGTTTCTTAACTGCAGTACCTTTGTTGTCTGCAGCATCAGAAAGTTCGTTCGCCAGACGCAGAGCCATGGATTTATCACCGCGTTTACGAGCAGCTTCAACGATCCAACGCATTGCCAGAGCATTACGACGAACCGGACGAACTTCAACTGGAACCTGATAAGTAGAACCACCAACGCGGCGGGACTTAACTTCTACAGTTGGGCGAACGTTGTCGAGAGCGACTTCGAAAGCTTCCAGTTCATTTTTACCAGAACGCTGAGCCAGGGTCTCAAGCGCGCTGTATACGATTGCTTCTGCAGTAGATTTTTTACCATCTACCATCAGGATATTTACAAATTTTGCCAGCAGTTCTGATCCGAATTTCGGATCTGGAAGGATTTTACGCTGACCAATGACGCGACGACGTGGCATGGGAATACTCCGTTGTTAATTCAGGATTGTCCAAAACTCTAAGAGTTTAGTGTGACATTAAGATAAATCAGTTTGGCCTTACTTAACGGAGAACCATTAAGCCTTAGGACGCTTCACGCCGTACTTGGAGCGAGCCTGCTTACGGTCTTTAACACCAGAGCAGTCGAGCGCACCACGAACGGTGTGGTAACGAACACCCGGAAGGTCTTTAACACGACCGCCACGGATCAGGATCACGGAGTGCTCCTGCAGGTTGTGACCTTCACCACCGATGTAGGAAGTCACTTCAAAACCGTTAGTCAAACGCACACGGCATACTTTACGCAGTGCGGAGTTTGGTTTCTTAGGAGTGGTGGTATATACACGAGTACATACGCCACGTTTCTGCGGGCAGGCTTCCAGCGCAGGCACGTTGCTTTTTGCAACTTTGCGAGCGCGTGGTTTGCGTACCAGCTGGTTAACTGTTGCCATTAAATAGCTCCTGGTTTTAGCTTTTGCTTCGTAAACACGTAATAAAACGACCTCATACAATATGAGGACGCGAAATTTTAGGGCTACGTCGAAAAGGTGTCAAGAAATATACAGCGATCTCAAATCACCAGTTCATTTGACTGGTATGCGTAACTGCAAGATCAACGAAATCAGTATAGCCAACTACGTCAATTTTGGTTGAAATTTGACCAGCCAGCCCTCGCGCGTCAAGGTCGTCTTTGAGCGCATAGACCTTAATGGGGGCGTTAGTGATATTTTCAACGTAACGACTGCCTGCAATTGCGGCCAATACGCCGTCCTGAATTAGCAACAGAGCATCGCCGTCGCGCAACATTCTCAGTAATCCGTCAATGTCGCACTGCCAGGGTGAACGGCTCAGAGTATAGAGCATGGCGGCCTCAGAAGGTTAAAACGGTATCGTAATGAGAAAGTTCTTCGCGTAAGCGGTCGGATGTCAGCCGTGTCGCATCCAGAACCAGCGGCGTCTCGTCGTCCAGCCCGCGCTCTCGCATTGACGTGGAACAGATCCAGAAGGTCTCGATATCATAGAGAGGCAGTACCTTAAACGTGGCGATATAGTCGCGCATTAATATCGTCTGGGGCTGCTGTCCGGCGAGAAGTTGAAATATACCGTCGCCAATAAAGAAGACGCCAATCTCCTCCGTCAGGGCGGAAGTGGCAAGCAGTGCATCCAGCCCTTCCCTGCCAGCAGCATTGCCATGCGGAGCGGAAGTAAAAACAAAAGCCACGCGATTCATCAGAATTGCACCATGCGGTCGCAGGTTAATGCGGCTTGCGCCAGGGCGCCTAATCCGCTGAGAGTGAAACCCGGCTGCAGATTGGCGCCTGCCAGGCCCAGACGTTCGGCTTCTGTGGCGTCGGCAATACCACGGCGCAACGCCGCAGCCACACAAATATGTAGCGCGACACCGGACTGTTGATGTAGGGCTTGCCAGCCACGCACCAGATCAAATTCATCGCTGGCAGGCGAAGTGAGCTGGTTAGCGTTATAGACGCCTTCACGATAGAAAAACACACTTATGAGCTCATGGCCGGCTTCCAGAAGTGCGCGGGCAAACTGCAGCGCGCTGCTTGCCTGCTGAGTGCCATAAGCCGGGCCGGTCACCATCAACGCAAAACGCATTACTTCTCTTGTCCCACAAAGTCGCCGCTTTTGAACTGACGGATGTAGAGGTACACCGTGTGTTTGGAGATATTCAGGCGATCCGCAACCTGGTTAATCGCATCTTTAATGTCGAAGATACCTTTCTCGTAGAGATTGAGCACGATCTGGCGATTTTTAGCATTGTTAGAAACATTGCGATCGGCATTAACCTCTTCGATGGTGAATTCCAGCGTCTGGGTGACGAGATCTTCAACGGACGAGGCGAAGTTAACGGAAGAGCCCACGTCAGGCGTTTCCGGCGGAATAAAGGTGTTCATGATTTGCGAGAACGGAACGTCAAGGTTCATGTTGATACAGAGCAAACCAATGACGCGCTGTTCGCGGTTACGGATAGCGATAGTGACCGACTTCATCAGCACGCCGCTTTTGGCGCGTGTGAAATAGCATTTGGAGACGCTACTGTCCGCGCCGGTCATGTCGTGCAGCATACGCAGTGCAAGGTCGGTGATTGGCGATCCAATTTTACGGCCGGTATGCTCACCATTAGCAATGCGGATGGCAGAACATTTCAGATCTTGCAGGGAGTGCAATACGATTTCGCAGTGGGACCCAATGAGCATCGCTAACCCGTCCACTACCGCCTCGTAGGATTTCAGAATATCGAAATCGGTCTGATCGAAAGGACGCTGATCCAGCAGATCGAGCTCACTGGTTTCGTTGGTTAAAAGCGACCTGGTCATGAAAAAAACACTCCTTTTCAGGAGCCTGTCGGTAGGTTTTCAGGGCAGGCTCATCATTTACACGGACAACTAAATTAATACAGCGTAGGTAAGGCTTTCCAGTGTTAATTGACTCTGCCCCGGAATAAAAAAAACCGCCGCCTGGAAGGCGGCGGGTTTCGCAGTTTTATTTCTTCGCTGCGTCTGCAGCTTTAGCATCTGCTGCAGCTTCAGGCTTGGCATCCGCCTTCGGTGCGGGTTTGATGTCCAGCAGCTCTACGTCAAAGACCAGCGTAGAGTTAGCCGGAATACCCGGAACGCCGGTTTTACCGTAAGCCAGATCCGGTGGGATGACCAGCTTGATTTTGCCGCCTTTCTTGATGTTTTTCAGGCCTTCTGTCCAGCCAGGGATAACACCATCCAGACGGAAGGAGAGCGGTTCGCCACGGGTGTAAGAGTTATCAAACTCTTTGCCGTCGATCAGAGTACCTTTGTAGTTAACGACCACGGTGTCGCTGTCTTTCGGTGCGTCTCCGGTACCTTCTTTCTCAACTTTGTAGACCAGGCCGGTAGAAGAGGTTTTTACGCCCTTCTCTTTCGCAAAGGTGTCACGATAGGCTTTACCTTTGGTTTCGTTCTCGGCTGAATCTTTTTCCATCTTCTCTTGTGCAGCGCCTTTCACACGCGCTTCAAAAGCCTGGAGAGTTTGTTCAATTTCCTGATCGGACAGTTTGCTCTTATCAGCAAAGGCGTCCTGAACACCGGCAATCAGCTGCGCCTGATCCAGTTTGATGCCCAGTTTTTCCTGCTCTTTGAGAGAGTTTTCCATATAACGACCCAGAGATGCTCCGAGCGCATAGGCTGATTTCTGGTCGTCATTTTTGAACGCCGCTTTGCTGTCTGCAGCAGCAGCTGGTTTCGCAGCGGTATCTGCAGCGAAAGACAGCGGTGCATTCAGCGCGACAGCCATAGTGGTTGCCAGCAGCGTTACTTTAAACAGTGATTTCATCCATATCTCCAGGGACCAGGGCCTCTCACCCCAGTGTTAAATGTAAATGAGTTGCGTACTATAAAACGTTGCGGAAGAAATCTACAGACAGACTCCCCCGAAACTCGATTCTTTTCAGACTATTTTTGTTTAAATTAGTTTCTTACTGGCAGCATGATTACTGCGAACCGGGCCAAAGTCAGTTAATATTCCGCGCCAGACTGAACAACGAGGTGAATCATGCAGGATACAACAATGGAAGCGAGACTGGCGGAGCTGGAAAGTCGGCTGGCTTTTCAGGAGATCACCATCGAAGAGCTGAACCAGACGGTCACGGCCCACGAACTTGAAATGGCAAAATTGCGCGACCTGCTACGCTTGCTGACTGAAAAGATCAAGGCGACCCAGCCTTCCCATATTGCTTCCCAGTCTGAAGAGACCCCCCCTCCTCATTATTGAGACGTAAAAAAAGCGGGATAATCCCGCTTTTTTATTACCTGCAAGGTATTAGTGGCAACCGCAGCCGCCGTTACCGCAACCACCTTTACCGTGGTCGTGACCATGGTCGTGATCGTGGCCGTGGCCGTGGCCACCGCAGCAGCCGTCGTGACCGTGATCATGATCGTGGTCATGACCGTGCGCACCGTGAACGTGGCCATGAGCCAGCTCTTCTTCGGTCGCTTCGCGGATCGCAACAACTTCAACGTTGAACTTCAGGTTCTGGCCAGCCAGCATGTGGTTGCCATCAACAACAACGTGGTCGTCTTCAACTTCGGTGATTTCAACCGGTACTGGACCCTGGTCGGTTTCTGCCAGGAAGCGCATGCCAACCTGCAGCTCGTCAACGCCCATAAATACATCTTTAGGAACACGCTGAACCAGATTCTCATCGTACTGACCGTAAGCGTCGTTTGCGCCAACAGCAACATCGAATTTATCACCGACTTCATGACCGTCCAGCGCGGTTTCCAGGCCGGAGATCAGGGAACCGTGACCATGCAGGTAGTCCAGCGGCGCACTCACCGGAGACTCATCAACCAATACACCGTCTTCTGTACGTACCTGATAGGCCAGGCTGACCACCAGGTCTTTTGCTACTTTCATGATATCTCCTGAGCGTGGGAAAATTGCTGGCGCAGATTGTAACGGAAATCTGCACCTGTGTACCCTTTAGCTTAAAAAAACTCGGGGCATATCGCTAGTCCGGATGGAAAATGCCGATCACTTGCTCTTCTTTGCGAACGTGATCGCGGGCCTCTTTGTCAGCCTCGCGCATCTGGTGGCCGCACTTAACACACTCAACGATATCAATATTATTCTCGCGCCACATCGCCAGCGTGTCTTGCGCCTGGCAGGATGGGCATTTTGCGCCCGCGATAAAGCGTTTACGTACAGCCATCTTTCGTTACCCTTTATTCAAATTCATCCCAGCCGTCCAGTTGGCGTCGTTCCTGCTGCATCTCACGCTGAAAAATCTCTTCCAGTTCACGCCGGGCTTCCCGCGCGCGGGAGATTTGCACCGTGTCGGTATGCACAGGCATCAGTTCACGCAGCATACGCATATCCAGACGACGAAAATGCAGTTGCGCGCGCTGGGCCTGATGCGGGTGCATGCCGAGGGTAACCAGCGTTTTGCGCCCCAACTCCAGCGCACTGGAGAAGGTCTCGCGGGAGAACTGTTTTACCCCCGCCTGTAGTAGCTCATGGGCCTCTACGCGACCCCGCGCGCGGGCCAGAATATGCAGATGCGGAAAATGCTGCTGGCAAATCTCCACCAGCTTCATGGTGTCTTCAGGCTCATTACAAGTAATCACAATGGATTCCGCCGCTTCAGCCCCGGCAGAACGCAACAGCTCAACCTGAGTCGCATCACCGTAATAAACCTTATAGCCATATTTGCGCATCAAATTTACCGCGCTAATGTCGCGCTCGAGCACGGTGATCCGCATCTTATTCGCCATTAACAGACGCCCAATCACCTGACCAAATCGCCCAAAGCCCACCACGATCACCTGCGGTTTATCGTCTTCGACCCATGGTGTCTCGTCTTCATCCTCTGAAGGATTAAACTGCCGCGAAAGTTGTCTATCGATCAATTTCATCAGCAGAGGCGTGGTCATCATCGATAAGGTCACGGTCACCAGCAGCAGCGCCATCTGATCATGCTGGAACAAACGCTGGGAAGATGCTGTGGAGAAGAGCACAAAAGCGAACTCACCGCCCTGGCTTAATACGCCAGCAAACTGCATTCTTTCAGAATTGCGCAGGCCATAGATTCGCGCAAGCAAATAGAGCACCAGGGTTTTTACTGCCACCAGCAAGGCTACGCCTACCACGACCAGCAGCAGATGGGTATAGAGCACCCCCAGATTCAGCGCCATGCCCACGGAGATAAAGAACAACCCCAGCAGCAAGCCCTTAAACGGATCGATTGCCATCTCCAGCTCGTGGCGATACTCGCTCTCCGCCAGCAGCACCCCGGCAATAAAGGTGCCCAGCGCCATAGACAGCCCCAGGGCATCCATAAACAGGGCCGAGCCTAATACCAGCAGCAGCGTGGCGGCGGTAAAGACTTCGCGCACGCCGGACGCGGCAATAAAGCGAAATACCGGCCGCAGCAGATAGCGTCCACCAATCAACATGCCAATAAACGCCAGCACTTTCATGCCAACCTTCATCCAGTCGAAATGGTCATCGCCGGAACCGGCCAGCAGCGGTACCAGCGCCAGCGCCGGAATCACCGCCAGGTCCTGAAAGAGCAATACCGAGAAGCCCAGTTGCCCGGCTTCGTTACGGTTCATCCCTTTTTCACGCATAAGCTGCAATGCCATCGCCGTGGAGGACATGGCCAGGCCAATCCCGCCGATGACCGCCGCCTGCCAGGAGAAATCGGTCAGCATCAACAGGCCACCCAGCACCGCTGCGCTACAGAGCACCTGCGCTGCGCCCACACCAAAAATCGAGCGCCGCAATTGCCACAACTTCGCCGGGTTGAGTTCAAGGCCGATGATAAACATCAGGAATACGACGCCAAGCTCGGAGAAATGCAGAATTTCATCGACATCGCTAATGAAGCCTAGCCCCCACGGACCAATGGCGATGCCGGCCAGCAGATAACCCAGCACCGCACCAATACCCAGCCGCGCGGCCAGCGGCACGGCGACCACCGCCGCAAATAAGAATAAAACGCCTGCCAGTAACAGATCGGAACCTTCCATCAGCGGCCTCCCGTCGGCAGGGGGTCAGCCAGCCAGTCACCATAGGCTTTGGCATGGCTTGCCAGCGTTTGCGGCTGCTGCCGACGCGCCCAGTAGATAATAATCGGACTGAGCCAGTGCATATGGCACATGGCCGCCGTTAGCTCAAAAGGCCGCAGAATGTCGCTCATGGGATAACGGTTAAGCCCATCGTGACGGTAGGCGCTCTCTGGCTCGCCAGTAGTGATCACGTTCCGCCAGTACTTTCCCGCCAGCTGATTGCCCCCCACGCCGCTGGAGAAACCCCGGCTGAGCACGCGGTCCAGCCACTCTTTCAGCAGCGCCGGGCAGCTATAGGTATAAAGCGGATGCTGGAAGACAATCACATCATGCTGACGCAGGAGTTCTTGCTCATGGGGAATATCAATAAAGAAATCAGGATAGTGCGCGTAGAGATCGTGCACTGTGACGTTGCTGAGCTGTGTCGCCGGCTTAAGCAGTACCCGGTTCGCCACCGAGTCCTGAGATTCCGGATGGGCATACAGCAGCAGCACTTTGGCTGTCTGAGACATCATTCCCCTCCCGGTAAGGTTTCTGTTTTTGTGTATCGTTGTTGTTTTGGGCTACCATGGCGGCCCGGTGCGGCGGCAAATGGTCCACACCTTACATTATCATAATGACAAATTAACATAGTCGGAACATACGGCGCTTCTATGATTGTTTTCTCCTCGTTACAAATTCGTCGCGGCGTGCGCGTCCTGCTGGACAATGCCACTGCCACCATCAACCCTGGCCAGAAGGTCGGGCTGGTCGGCAAAAACGGCTGCGGTAAATCCACCCTGCTGGCGCTGCTGAAAAACGAGATTAGCGCTGACGGCGGCAACTTTACCTACCCCGGAAACTGGCAGCTCGCCTGGGTTAACCAGGAGACGCCCGCACTGAGCGAACCGGCGCTCGACTATGTGATTGACGGTGACCGCGAATACCGCAAGCTGGAAGCGGAGCTCAATGCCGCAAACGAGCGCAACGACGGCCACGCTATCGCCACCGTTCACGGCAAGCTGGACGCCATCGACGCGTGGACCATCCGCTCCCGCGCCTCCAGCCTGCTGCACGGCCTGGGCTTTAGCAACGACCAGCTCGAACGCCCGGTGAGCGACTTCTCCGGCGGCTGGCGTATGCGCCTTAACCTGGCGCAGGCGCTGATTTGCCGCTCTGATTTACTGCTGCTTGATGAACCGACTAACCACCTCGATCTCGATGCGGTTATTTGGCTGGAGAAGTGGCTCAAGAGCTATCAGGGCACTCTGATTCTGATTTCCCACGACCGCGACTTCCTCGATCCGGTGGTGGATAAAATTATCCATATCGAACAGCAAACGATGTTCGAATACACCGGCAACTACAGCTCCTTCGAGCGCCAGCGCGCAACGCGTCTTGCCCAGCAACAATCGATGTATGAAAGCCAGCAGCAGCGCGTGGCGCACCTGCAGAGCTTTGTCGATCGTTTCAAAGCGAAAGCCTCGAAGGCCAAACAGGCGCAAAGCCGCATCAAGATGCTGGAACGCATGGAGATGATTGCGCCTGCGCACGTCGATAACCCGTTCCACTTCAGCTTCCGCGCGCCGGAGAGCCTGCCGAACCCGCTGCTGAAGATGGAAAAGGTCAGCGCAGGCTACGGCGAGCGTACGATTCTCGACTCTATCAAGCTCAACCTGGTGCCGGGTTCACGTATTGGTCTGCTGGGGCGTAACGGTGCCGGTAAATCAACGCTGATCAAACTGCTGGCGGGCGAGCTTAACCCGGTCAGCGGCGAAATCGGTCTGGCAAAGGGCATTAAGCTTGGCTACTTCGCCCAGCACCAGCTGGAATTTTTACGCGCGGATGAATCGCCGATTCAGCATCTGGCGCGGCTGGCACCGCAGGAGATGGAGCAGAAGCTGCGCGACTACCTCGGCGGGTTTGGTTTCCAGGGCGATAAAGTCACTGAGAATACCGAGCGCTTCTCCGGGGGGGAAAAAGCCCGTCTGGTGCTGGCGCTGATCGTCTGGCAGCGTCCGAACCTGCTGCTGCTCGATGAACCGACCAACCACCTGGATCTCGACATGCGTCAGGCGCTAACCGAAGCGCTGATCGAGTTTGAAGGCGCGCTGGTGGTTGTCTCGCACGATCGTCACCTGATCCGCTCCACCACGGACGATCTTTATCTGGTGCACGACGGCAAGGTCGAACCGTTCGACGGCGACCTGGAAGACTATCAGCAGTGGCTGACGGACGTGCAGAAGCAGGAAAACCAGCCGGACGAGTCGGCAAAAGACAACGCCAACAGCGCGCAGGCGCGTAAAGACCAGAAGCGCCGGGAAGCGGAACTGCGCACCCAGACGCAACCGCTGCGTAAAGAGATCGCGCGTCTGGAAAAAGAGATGGAAAAGCTTAACGCCACGCTTGCGGCCGTTGAAGAGAAGCTGGGCGACAGCGAGCTGTACGATCAGAGCCGCAAGGCCGAGCTGACGGACTGCCTGCAAACCCAGGCCAAAACCAAATCCAGCCTCGAAGAGTGTGAGATGGCGTGGCTGGACGCCCAGGAACAGCTGGAAGCGATGCTACAGGCCGACTAAACCGCCGGGAGGAGTATGAGTTTCGATACCACGAGCGACATTACATTTCGCAAGCTCAGCATCTTCATGACGTTCATGGAGAAGGGCAATATCGCGCGTACCGCCGAAACTCTGGGCCTCAGCGGTGTCAGCGTGCACCGCGCGCTGCACACCCTGGAAGAGAACGTGCGCTGCCCGCTCTTCACCCATAAGGGGCGCAACCTGATTGCGCTCCCCTCCGCCTGGACGCTGCTGGAGTATTGCCAGGAGGTGATGCAGGTCATGGCGCGCGGCGTGGAAGAGTCCCGTAAAATTGCCGGTATAGGTCAGGGACGGCTGCGCGTCGGCACGCTTTATTCGCTAACGCTGGAGACCGTGCCGCGCCTGATCATGGGCATGAAGCTGCGCCGTCCGGATCTGGAGATGGATCTGACGATGGGCTCCAACGAAACGTTACTGCATATGCTGGACGAAGGCTCGCTGGACGCGATTTTGATCTCCATTTCCGAAAGCGATATCGATCGTAACAGTCTTGAAGTGCTTCCCCTGTTCCACGACGACATTTTCCTTGCCGCACCGGCGTCTGCGTCCCTCAACACCGGCGAGCTGGCCGACCTGCGTGATTATAAAGATCAGAAATTCGTCGCGCTTGCAGAAGGGTTCGCCACCTACGCCGGGTTCCAGGAAGCGTTCCACATCGCCGGATTCGAGCCGGAAATCGTCACGCGTGTGAACGACATTTTCTCTATGTTGAGCCTGGTGCAGGCGGGGGTCGGCTTTACGCTGATGCCGGGCAGGATGAAGAAAGTGTATGAGAACTCGGTGCAGCTACTGAAGCTGGCGCAGCCGTATCAGATGCAGCAGTTGATCGCCATCGTCTTTGCCCGCAACCGCGAGCAGGATCCCAGCCTGCGCGCACTGGCCGCCGAAGGGCGGATGTATGCGCGAAGCCTCACAGCAGATACCTCGGCCCCGTAAGCCTGGTGCATTCCCCCTGTTCCAGGGTTTACTAAAACTGAACGCCACGTTTGACTTATCATCCGTTATCTCTGAATATCCACAAAAACAACATGGCTTATAGCAGGAACAGGATGTTCACACTCTATATGAAATGGGATGCGGGCTGTGATCTAGCACCGGGTGATATTCAGTTCATCCTCACGCCACGCGATGCACTGGAAATGGCAAGCGTATTTTATGAACTGGATTATCTAAAATATGACCCTCAAACCCGTTTTCAACATTTTACCATCCCCAGGCGACGTGACGGCGTATACCACCGCTTCGCGGCACAGCCATACAAACGCAAGCGCCACATTGAATACGACGGCCTTTATGATGAAGTAAAATGGAATCTAGAGCATGGCTGGATGGTTGGCGTAAACACCGCAGAGAAGTGGGACCGTTTCCGCAACCCCTTCTTCTTCGATGACGACGGTAATCTGGTTTATGACTGTTTCATGGACAGCTATAGCGACAGTTTCCAGCGAGAAGTACGGAATATTTACGAACATTGCCTGAACGCACACCCGGGACGAAAACCTGCTCCGACCATTAAACAACATGATTCCGATGCTCCCGTACAGCACGCACAGGCCACCAAAACCATTAACAGCAAAGCAGCCGGACGATTACTGGCGGCAGGTGGAATCTACAACGGCAACATTGAAGGCTTTAGGCAAACAGCGGAGCAACTTGGTGGTGATGCGCCAGCCGGATACACTGAAGTCATGGACAATAAGGGGCTAATCATTGCTGGCGCTTCTGTCGCTGCGGGATTTGGTCTTAGTCGACTAGGTACGGCAAGTGAGCTTTCTGAACTGGAGAATCTCCATGTTCTTGGAAAGGTCGAGGGTGAATATTCGATGATCAAGCCTGGACCATTGAGTAATAGATTTGCTGAAACGTTCTCAGGAGGTGTATATAAAGAAATAACGCTTTCTGAAGATACAGTTTTCTATCGAGGCGGCCAGAACGGTACTGATTTAGGACGTTTTTTTAGTTACGAGAAACCTCAAGGTATTATCCAAACTCGAATCGATAAAGCAGTCCTGCCTGAATGGCCTGATGGAAGCAAATCAATAATTAATAGTTACTTTGAAGTAGAAATACCTGCTGGCTCAAAGGTCTATATTGGAAATGTCGGTTACCAAACGGGTTTCTATGCGGGTGGTTCAGAACAGGTTTTAATTCCAGCTCCATGGGATATACCAGGAGTGAAAACACTAGGTTTTGGTAATCTAAAATGAAAGCTAATTTTCAGAAATTATTGGTAAAAATAACCCATCTGCTTTCAGATAGTGGTGAAACGAAATGGGCTGCAACATTTCAGAATTTCAGCAAGGACCTGGAGGTAGATTACGACACAACGTTAATCAAGATTAAACGTACATTCGGTGGCGCTGGGTCATTTAATGACGTAGTTTTACATCAAAACGGTCAAATGTTAACTAGTGAAAACAGAGAGTTGAACATACTGCAGGATCAACTTTATGACGCATTAACAGCAGAAATTGTGCGGACAAGAGGTCATTAAGCGCTTAATGATTGCCCCTGACATCCGTACCCGGCATAACGAAAATGTGCTCAGGAAGCGCTGCTATCATCCTATCTCAACGCTGCTGTGTTCCAGCGTAGTAGAGTTACTCTCCCATTCCAACTGCCGCATTTTTCACTGGAACGGAGCAAGAACTCGTGCGTGAACCGTGGAAAACACCTGGTGTTAGAATACTGAATAGTGTGATTTGAAATGATAAATGAAATATAGAAAACGTTAACCAATATTATTAGCGTACTGCGCTCAAACAATGAGAATGCATGGGCCAAAACCTTTGAGACACTTGGTAGTGAACTTGGCGTCGACTGTGAAACTTCAATATTCGCATTAAAAAAAGTTTACGGTGGAATGGGATCATTTAACGATATTGTTCTTCACAAAAATGGGCTACCGCTCCGTAAAGAGAATGACGAGCTGGAAGATTTGAGCCATAGGCTTTACCAGCAACTTTAGCAGGCAAACGATTTAATTAAAAAAGGGTGTTTACTCTAACACTCATCATCAGCGTCGCTGACGCATGCTCAGGGAGATATCCACCCTGAGCTATAAGCGCCTAACTTGCCTTACGTTTTTCGAAAGCGCCGTTGGGCAAAACTCACCGCTTAAGCCGCCCCGCCAAATGGACCGCTACCTCAACCCCGCTGCGTTCCAGCGATATAGACTCCCCTTCCCACGCCGCCTGGCGCGTTAAGCAGGTCAATATGCCGCCGGGCGGCATCTCAATAGCCAGTCGCGCGTCGCGTTCGTTGGCTGAAATGACTGCCTCCTGCCAGCGCACGGTGCGGGCCATATTCATCGCCAGATCGTCGGCGATCTTCTCCGGCTGCCACAGTACGCGGCCGGTGCTGCCGCTAAGATAGGCTAAGCGTGGGCGAGAGAGCGTCACGTTTTCAAACGCCGCCACCAGCTTCTGCGCCGGTTCCGCCAGCAGCGCGCAGTGCGATGGTACGCTGACTGCCAGTCGTTTGGCCTTGCTCGCCCCTTTCGCCAGCGCGCGCTCGGCTACCTGCGCCATCCCGTCATCGCGTCCGGCGATCACGATCTGCGTTTCGGCGTTCAGGTTCGCAATATAGGTTCCGGTGCCTTCGATAAGCTGTTCCACCTGCGGCAGGGTCAAGCCCATAATCGCCGTCAGGCCATAGTCGTGCGGATACGCCTGCTCCATTAAATCGCCACGCAGCGCGACCAGCCTGAGCGCGTCGGTGAAATCCAGCGCGCCCGCGATAACCGCCGCCGGGTATGCGCCAATGGAAAGCCCGCTGACGATATCCGGCGTTACGCCGTGTCGCTCAAGCTCGCGCGCCCAGGCGACACCGGCTATCAGCAGCGAAAGCTGCACCGCGCGGGTATGGGATAACGAAGCAGCGCTATCCAGCGTATCAACCTCCGCCCCCAGCACCTCGCGCGCCTGTGCCAGCTCGGTGCCCGGCAGGTTTTGCAGCATGCCTTCATGCTGCGTGCCCTGCCCCGGAAAAGTAAACAGTATTTTCATCACGCCTCCCTGTGCCACGGGTCCGTCACCAGACGCGGCCCGCGGCGTGTTTTCAGCAGCGTTTTGCCGTCGCGCAGCCACTCCGCCAGCGCAAAGCCGCCCTCGGGCGTATCCACCTGCGTATCTGCCCGGCACAGCGCGCGGCTAAGCCGGGCTTGCCAGGCAGCAAACGCATCGGGGGAGAGAGGCTGCGGCGCGCGGATCAGCAGGTCGAGATCGCTGTCGGCATGGATAACCGGAATGCCGGTTGCCAGCGCGTAACCGGTGCTGCCGGTAATGCCCCACGACCACGGCCACGGCTGCTGGGAAAGTTGCAGCGCCACCTGAACCGGCGGCTGCGTCACAAAGGGCGAGCGCAGCAGATCGGCCGTTACGCTCAGTGATTCGGGCGACACCACACGCAACACGTTTTCTGGCTTCACCCATCCGGCCGCCCGCTGGTCGCGGCGCAATCCGCGCACGCCAACGGGAATACGGCCTTCGCTATCAACATCACGCCGCACCACGACCGGCAGGCCGGTATGCCAGGCCGCCTCCACCCAGGATTCGGTGATGCCTTCCAGCGCGTCACGCGCGGTAAGCCAGATGAGGTCGTGGGGGCGTAATGTTGTGGTCATGATTACATTCCTGAAGTCAACGAGATAAACAGCGGCAGCGACAGGATACACAGTACGGAGCTTAACAGCAGCACGGCTTCCGCATCCGGTGACTGCACGCCAAAGCGGTTACCGAACACCACGCCGAAGAAGCCCGCGGACAGCGCAATCATCAGGATAGCGGTGATCGCCACAGAACCGTGCAGACCGAAGATTAAAACGATACCCCAGGCAATCGCAGGCTGGATCAGCAGCTTGGCGATGGTGGAGGTGATCACCATGGTGTTGATCTGCAGCTTACGGGCAGAGAGGATCACCCCGGTCAGGAACAGCGCAGCTGCGGTGGCAGACAGCCCCAGCGGTTTGATCGCCGCGAGAACCAGTTCCGGCATTTTGATGCCGATAGCGGAGAGGATCACCCCCAGCAGCGGGCCCATAACGATCGGTTTTTTAATCGAGCGCCACATCAGCACCGGCAGCATGGAGAGGGTTGAGCCGGAGTTATTCCCTTCGGCGCGCGCTTTTTCACGCTCAAGGATCAGCAGGCAGAACGGCGTCATCAGTACGGAGCCGCAGGCGATGGAGACCGCCACAGAGAGCGAGGTAGAAGAACTTTCACCCAGCACGCTGCCCAGGATTGGCAGGCCGAGCGCCGCATAGTTCGGCAGGGCGACGGTCAGCGTCAGCACGGCCGCATCCTGCGGAGATTTTTTAAAGACGTTGGTGGCGAGGAAATAGATGGCCGCATAGGTTATCCACATCGCCAGAGTCAGCACCAGAATCAGCGGCGACTGGGCCACGATGCCGGTCCACGGCGTTTGCACGGTGGCGCTGAACAGCGCGGCAGGCAGTGCAAAATCCATGACGAAAATATTAAGCAGGGAAACATTTTTGTTATCGACCATCTTTGCCTTACCGGCCCAGAATCCCAGCAGCATGATGACAAAAATCGGTGCAAGAGCATGAACAATTACGTAAGTCATAAATCACCTGTAGTAAAAAAGTTTAAGCACTGGCGCGATGTTTATTATTTTCAGGATGCAGCCTCCCGTGTGGGCGCAACGAGTGCGCCCACGGGGACGTGCATCTGGCAGGTCTCTTTTTACTTACCAGCTGGCTCGCATGCGTTCGCGAACGAGTGCCGAGCTGCGGCGATTGTCAGCGCCTAAGCGGTTTTTCAGGGTGGCGTCCTGACGCGCGTCGTTGATGGCCTGTTGCAGCGTGGTTTTCACCTGCGCCAGATCGTTATCGGTTGGGGCATCCGGGTTGTTGATATCCAGCAGGCTGGAAAGCAGCCCCAGCGTGGCGTAGTTGCTGATGTCATACGCCATCGGCGGAATGGTGGCCGCCAGTTTTTCCAGCGCCTCCACGGTACGCAGGGTGATACGCGCCGCTGACTCTTTACCCATTGCGTGGATCAGCACCCCTTTGTCGTTAAAGGCGATCAGGCGGTTAGCCTGGTAGCCGTGCGCCAGAAACGCGCCGGACATCGCTTTGCCGACAATCAGGCCAATCACCGGATGACCGGCCAGGCGCGCGTTAGCGTAGGCCGCAGCGGCACCGGCCAGCGCCTGGTGAATACCAAACGCCTCTTCACGACGACCATAGGCCTGACTTGGGACGTCAATCACCGCCACAATCGGGCGTTTAACGGCTTTATCGGCATCAGCGGCAACGGTTTCGCTGACTACTTTTGCCAGCGTCCAGCCTTCAAGCAGGCCCACTTCGCCCTGCGCGGCACGCGGATAGTGGTTGTTGGCATCCGGAACGACGGCGACAAAACGTACCGTTTCACCGTTAAGCTCACCGTCTGCGGCCTGCACGGACGGGCAGAGCCCTTCCAGACGTTTGGCGTTCGGGGCGAGGGTTTCCAGCCAGAGTTCGCCACGGCTCATTGAATTACTCATCATTTCACCTCCCGGGCAAAAAGCGCTTTGATCTGTTCGGCATCGGCCTGTTTGCGGGTGTCGAAATTGGTCAGACGGTTCAGGTAATCGTCGTAGTTATCGGTACGGTGTTTCGCCGGCACGCCTTTCGCCATCGCGTCGTTCATTGCTGCTTTCACCGCATTCACGCCGTCACCTACCAGCGCATCCACCAGGCCGCTTTCATAGCGCACTTCACCGCCGGTCATGCTCCAGATAAACGGACGGTCGCGGGAGTCGTACTCTTCAATCCCCGCCTCCTGTTCGATAACCTGTGGGCCGTTCAGGCCAAGACGCGCTTCGCGGGTCACAATCAGGTAGCTGCACAGCGCTGCGGCGATGGACATCCCGCCGAAGCAGCCCACGGTCCCGGCCACAATGCCGATCACCGGCGTGTAGCGACGCAGATCGACAATCGCCGCGTGGATATCGGCAATCGCCGCCAGGCCCAGGTTGGCTTCCTGCAAGCGCACGCCGCCGGTTTCGAGGCACAGCACCGCCTGAGTCGGGATGCCGTTGCGGTTATCTTCCGCCGCCAGCTCCAGCGCAGCCGCCATTTTGGCACCGGACACTTCACCCATACTGCCGCCCTGGAACGCGCCTTCGATGGCAACTACCACGGCAGGCTGACCGTTGATGGTCCCTTTCGCTACCACCATGCCGTCGTCGGCCTGTGGCACAATCCCCTGCGGCCCCAGCCACGGAGAAATAATGCCTTCAAACGGATCCAGCAGTTCGCGGTAGCTGCCCTCATCCAGCAGCGCCTGCGCACGCTGACGTGCTTTTAGTTCGATAAAGCTGCTGTCATCACGCATGGCTCACCCCCTCAAAAACCTGTTCGATACGAATGCGCGCCACGCCCGGCGTCGCGCCGAAGTCGTGGATGGTCAGTTTGCCTGCGGGCAGGCTGCTGACGGTTTGCAGGCGGGTAAACAGGGCTTCCCAGCGACCGCGGCTGTTGTCGACGGAAGTGGTGATATCAATGGTTAACGTCTGGCCCGGTTCGGCGGCGAAAAGCACCTCCATATCCCCGGAACCGACAACCCCTGCCAGCGCCTTACCGCTTAACGCGCGGCTGGCGGGCATGGTTAATGTGATTTTTTCCATAACATCCTCTTAATGCTTTGAATATGGCGTTTCGACGCGGTCGAGAAACAGCGTGGCGGCAAGCAGGTCGGCAGCACCGCCCGGTGAGGCGTTGAGTGCCAGCATCTGACGATCTAACGTTGCCAGCGCCAGTTGGCCTGCGGGCGTGGCACATCCTCCGGCGTTCAGCACGGCGCGGGCGCCGTCCTGCATGGCGTCCAGCCCCTCCATTCCGGCGCGCGACAGCACGCAGGTATCGGTAAGCGACGTCATGATGGCCATCAGCGCGTCGAGCCTCGCCTGCGCTTCGCTGCTGCCGTGAAGTCGGCTCAGACGAAGCTGCGGCAGCGCACGCTGCATGATGTGCGGAAACGCCTCCTGTGCCTCTTCACGCGCGCCCGGCACGCGATAGCGATGCGTGGCGCGTAGCCCTTTGCTGAACACTTTCGGTGCGGCGTCATCCGGCAGTTTTGCCAGCCGGGCGGCGGTCTCTGCGACGGTTTGCGCAGAGGCGTCGCCGCCCTGCATCGCCACCGCGCTGACCAGTAATCCCAGCGCCCAAATCGCACCCCGGTGGGTATTGACCCCGCCGGTTGCCTTCATCATCTGCTGCTCGCCTTCGCGGCCAAGCCGCCCGACGGTTTGCCTGAGCGCGATGTCAGCCGGACGCTGCCAGCTTTGCTGCGCCAGCGCCTGAAACGTAGGGGTCAGGCTGTGCGCGGAGCGCTCCATTAGCGCCAGCGTAAGATCGTGGTGCGCGCCGTTCCCCCGACTGTCCACCAGACCGGGTTTCGGGCTTAATCGTGCTTCGTCAATCAGACACTGCGTGGCGGTTCGCGCCAGCCATTCGGCACCGCCTTCAACCTGAATCTGGGGCAGAAGTTTCATTACCAGCTCCGGAATTTCGCAGGTGGGTTATACAGACCGCCGGACCACTCAACGAGGTCAGACACGCTGCCCGCCGCCAGCAGTGAGCGGGTGGCATCGGTGCGGCGAATGCCCATATCTTCCGGGTAAACCACTTTTCCGCTCTGACGAAGTTCTGCGACGCGTTTGGCGTCTACGCCCAGTCCGATATCGGTGATCCCCGCCACGGCAGCAACCATCGCCCGACGCTCTTCCAGATCTTTGGCACGATAGAGGTAAGCAATCCCCTCTTCGGTCAGAACGTGGGTCACGTCATCGCCGTAAATCATCACTGGCGCCAGCGGCATCCCGGAAGCTTTCGCCACGTCAACGGCATCCAGTTTCTCCACAAAGGTCGGCTTCACGCCTGCCTGGAAGGTTTCCACCATCTGTACGACCAGTTTTTTACCACGCTGCAGTGGGTCAGGCTCGGTAATCATGTTCAGCCAGGCCGGTGTGGCGTGGCGACGACCGTGCGGATCGTGGCCCATGTTTGGCGCACCGCCGAAGCCGGAGAGACGCCCGCGGGTCACGGTTGAGGAGTTAGCGTAGCCGTCCACCTGGAGGGTGGAGCCGATAAACATATCTACCGCATACTGGCCTGCCAGCTGGCAGAAGGCGCGGTTGGAACGCATGGAGCCGTCGGCACCGGTAAAGAAGATATCCGGACGGGCGCGGATGTACTCTTCCATCCCCAGCTCGCCGCCGAAGCAGTGCACGCTTTCCACCCAGCCGCTTTCAATCGCCGGGATCAGCGTTGGATGCGGGTTCAGGGTCCATTGCTTACAGATTTTGCCCTTCAGGCCGAGCTGTTCGCCGTAGGTCGGCAGCAGCAGTTCAATCGCTGCGGTGTTAAAGCCGATCCCGTGGTTGAGGGACTGCACCTGATGTTCCGCGTAGATGCCCTTAATCGCCATCATCGCCATCAGGATGTGTTCCTGTTTGATCAGACGCGGGTCACGGGTGAACAGCGGTTCAATAAAGAACGGCTTGTCGGCCACTACCACGTAGTCGATCCAGGAGCCTGGAATATCCACGCGCGGCAGATCGCATTCGTCGTCCACCAGCTCGTTCACCTGTGCGATGACGATCCCGTCGTGGAACGCGGCGGCTTCAACCAGCGCCGGGGTATCTTCGGTGCTCGCCCCGGTATAGAGGTTACCTTTACGGTCCGCTTTAAAACCGGCAATCAGAGCCACGTTGGGCGAGAGGTCGACGTAGAGGCGGGAATAGAGTTCGATATAGGTGTGGATCGCGCCAATTTCGAGCTGGCCATCTTCCAGCAACTGCGAAATACGCAGGCTCTGGGTACCCGAGAAAGAGAAGTCCAGCTTACGGGCGATCCCTTTCTCGAAGATATCCAGATGCTCGCTGCGCCCGACGCTTGGCATGATCATATGCAGGTCATGCACTATTTGCGGATTCACTTCAGCGAGTGAGCGGGAAAGAAAATCTGCCTGCTTCTGGTTGTTGCCTTCCAGAACGACTTTGTCGCCTGGTGCGATCAGTTTTTCCAGCATGGCGACAAAATCGCCAGTCGGCAGTACCTTGCCCTGAACCGGTACGGATGCCAGACGACGCGCTTTTTCCGTGCGTCTGGTGTTCCATTGCCGGGTAGGTGTTTGCCCAGATAACATTATTAACCTCCTGATTCAGCACATCATTCTGATTTGCTTAACGTTGAGTAAAGTGTGCGCGCTGGTGAGAAAGGCATCAATTAAGCGTAGAGCGCAATCATTAGCCTGAGAGTAATAATCAACGTTAGGAAATGTGATCGGGATCAGTTCATGTTTCGGAAATACGGGCTCAACGGGGTACAATTCGGAAGGTATAGTAAATTTCTGACAAGAATCATCATCATCCTTATGACTCAAATTATTCCATCAGACTTCGACATTGCGACCGAAGAGAGCGCAGAATTTGTGCCCATGCGCGGCGTGGCGAATCGCCATCTGCAAACCATGCTGCCGCGCCTTATTCGCCGCAAAGTGCGCTTTACGCCGCATTGGCAGCGTCTCGACCTGCCCGATGATGATTTTGTCGATTTAGCCTGGAGTGAAGAGCCGCTCAGTGCGCGACATAAACCCCGGCTGGTGGTGTTCCACGGCCTGGAGGGGAGCCTGCACAGCCCTTATGCTCACGGTCTGATTGAGGCGGCGAAAGCGCGCGGCTGGCTTGGCGTGGTGATGCACTTTCGCGGATGCAGCGGCGAGCCAAATCGGCAAAAGCGCATCTATCACTCCGGGGAAACGGAAGACGGTACCTGGTTCCTGCGCTGGCTGGCCGAAACGCTCGGCCCGGCCCCTACCGCTGCGGTGGGGTATTCGCTCGGGGGAAACATGCTCGCCTGTCTGCTGGCGAAAGAGGGTGAAAGCGTTCCGCTGGATGCCGCCGCTATCGTCTCGGCGCCGTTTATGCTGGAACAGTGCAGTTACCATATGGAAAAAGGCTTTTCGCGCGTCTATCAGCGCTATCTACTGAACCTGCTGAAAGCCAATGCAGCGCGAAAGCTGAAGGCTTATCCCGACACGCTGCCGGTGAGCCTGCGCCAGCTGAAGAAAGTGCGCCGTATTCGCGAGTTCGACGATCTGATCACCGCGAAAATCCACGGATTTGCCGATGCGATCGACTATTACCGCCAGTGCAGCGCCATGCCCGTACTGAGTAAGATCACCAAGCCAACGCTGATTATTCATGCTAAAGACGATCCCTTTATGGATCATCACTCCATCCCGGCGCAGGAATTTTTGCCCGCTAACGTCCATTATCAACTGACCGAGCACGGCGGCCACGTCGGCTTTGTTGGCGGCACGTTGCGTCGTCCACAGATGTGGCTGGAAACCCGTATTCCTGACTGGCTGACAACATACCTGGAACCGAAACTATGATCATTCCCTGGCAAGATCTGGCTCCCGAAACGCTGGATAATCTGATTGAAAGCTTTGTGTTACGTGAAGGCACAGATTATGGTGAACAAGAACGCACGCTCGAACAGAAAGTGGCCGATGTTAAGCGTCAGCTGCAAAACGGCGAGGTACTGATCGTGTGGTCCGAGCTACATGAAACCGTCAACGTCATGCCCCGCAATCAATTTCGCGGTTAATCGCTTCATCTTTCTACTCAGGGAGTTGCTATGTCCGCCAGACATCCGGTTATTGCCGTCACAGGATCGAGTGGTGCAGGCACCACCACTACCAGCCTCGCCTTTCGTAAAATCTTCTCTCAGCTTCATTTAAGCGCCGCAGAGGTCGAGGGTGACAGCTTTCACCGCTACACCCGTCCTGAGATGGACATGGCCATTCGTAAAGCGCGCGATCTGGGTAAGCACATCAGCTATTTCGGCCCGGAAGCGAACGATTTCGGCCTGCTGGAGCAAACCTTTCTCGAGTATGGCCTGAGCGGTAAAGGACAGTCACGCAAATACCTGCACACCTATGACGAAGCGGTGCCCTGGAATCAGGTGCCGGGCACCTTCACCCCCTGGCAGCCGCTGCCGGAGCCGACGGATGTGCTGTTTTACGAAGGGCTGCACGGCGGCGTGGTCACGCCACAGCACGACGTGGCGCGCCATGTTGACCTGCTGGTGGGCGTGGTGCCTATCGTTAACCTCGAGTGGATTCAGAAACTGACCCGCGATACCAGCGAGCGTGGACATTCGCGTGAGGCGGTGATGGACTCCGTGGTGCGCTCGATGGAAGACTATATCAATTTCCTGACGCCGCAGTTCTCGCGCACCCACATCAACTTCCAGCGCGTCCCTACAGTGGACACCTCTAACCCCTTTGCGGCTAAAGCCATCCCCTCTCTGGATGAGAGCTTTGTGGTGATCCATTTCCGCAACCTGGAGGATATCGACTATCCCTGGCTGCTGGCGATGCTGCAGGGCTCATTTATTTCGCACATGAATACGCTGGTCGTGCCGGGCGGGAAGATGGGGCTGGCGATGGAGCTGATTATGACGCCGCTGGTGCAAAGATTGATGGAAGGGAAGAAGATCGCATAAGCCTGGTCCCTCTCCCTGTGGGAGAGGGTTAGGGTGAGGGCATCAACACGCACGATGCCCGATAAATTACGCTTCGATCACCTCATACGAATGCGTAATATTCACCGCTTTCTCCAGCATCAACGCCACGGAGCAATACTTCTCTGCTGACAGATCCACGGCGCGGGAGACCGCCGCGTCTTTCAGTTCTTTACCCGTGACAATGAAGTGCAGGTTGATATGCGTGAACAGGCGCGGCGCCTCTTCACGGCGTTCCGAGGTCAGTTTCACTTCGCAGTTTGTCACCTCATGGCGACCTTTTTGCAGGATAGAAACCACATCAATTGCGCTGCAACCGCCAGCGGCCATCAGCACCATCTCCATCGGGCTTGGCGCCTTATCTCCGGAGTTGCCGTCCATCAAAATCTGGTGCCCTGAAGCCGACTCGCCCAGGAACGTTAAGCCCTCAACCCATTTCACACGCGCTTGCATTGTAGTTAACTCCGAAGTTGCAATTTTCCTGACAGATTACGCGCCAGT
Organism: Leclercia pneumoniae; assembly: GCF_017348915.1. NCBI lineage: Bacteria > Pseudomonadati > Pseudomonadota > Gammaproteobacteria > Enterobacterales > Enterobacteriaceae > Leclercia > Leclercia pneumoniae. The sequence continues at coordinate 3,935,142 of NZ_CP071383.1, forward strand.
AACAATTCTGGCAACGGAAGGCGACCTGTATCAAGCTGAAGCGAGACACCAGGAGACAGGCGGCTAAAGCTATGCTAAAACAGTCTGGATGCTACAGTAATACATTGACATTACGCATGTATGCAGAGGACATCACACATTACAGGCTGCTGAATATTGTGACAGCCCGATTCCCAGGAATGGGGAAGAATTCGATTGCAACCCCAGAGTGAAGGCGTCCATCCCGGCTCTGGAGACAGCTTATAACAGAGGATAACAGCGCATGGTGCTTGGCAAACCGCAAACAGACCCGACTCTCGAATGGTTCTTGTCTCATTGCCACATTCATAAGTACCCATCGAAGAGCACGCTGATTCACCAGGGTGAAAAAGCGGAAACGTTGTATTACATCGTTAAAGGCTCCGTGGCCGTGTTGATCAAAGATGAAGAAGGGAAAGAGATGATCCTTTCTTATCTGAACCAGGGCGACTTTATTGGCGAACTGGGCCTGTTTGAAGAAGGTCAGGAACGTAGCGCCTGGGTACGGGCAAAAACCGCGTGTGAAGTGGCTGAGATCTCCTACAAGAAGTTCCGCCAGTTGATCCAGGTGAACCCGGACATTCTGATGCGCCTCTCCTCGCAGATGGCACGCCGCCTGCAGGTGACTTCTGAGAAAGTGGGTAACCTCGCCTTCCTGGACGTGACCGGCCGTATCGCTCAGACGCTGCTGAATCTGGCAAAACAACCTGACGCGATGACCCATCCGGATGGTATGCAGATCAAAATCACCCGTCAGGAGATTGGTCAGATTGTGGGTTGTTCCCGCGAAACCGTTGGCCGTATTCTGAAAATGCTGGAAGATCAGAACCTGATCTCCGCCCACGGTAAAACGATCGTGGTTTACGGGACGCGTTAATTCCGAAAGAACGGCGTGCCATCGCAAGATGTCACGCCGTTTTTGTCTCTGGCATCTATGTGGCGCAGGCTGATTTATCACCCGGAAGTTAACTACGCACTTCGACAAACGCTGGTGCTGTGTCTTCCTGTGGCCGTCGGTCTGATTCTCGGCCACCTGCAACAGGGTCTGCTCTTCTCTCTCGTGCCTGCCTGCTGCAACATCGCAGGGCTGGATACCCCCCATAAACGCTTTTTCAAACGTCTGATCGTTGGCGGCTCGCTCTTTGCCGGCTGTAGTCTCGCCGTCCAGTTACTTCTGGCCCGCGACATCCCCCTGCCCCTGATTCTCACCCTGCTGGCGATGACGCTAGGGGTGACGGCAGAGATCAGCTCTTTGCATGCCAGGCTGCTACCCGCCTCGCTGATTGCCGCCATCTTTACCCTGAGCCTGGCGGGCAATATGCCGGTGTGGGAGCCGTTGCTGATCTATACGCTGGGCACGCTCTGGTATGGGCTATTTAACTGGTTCTGGTTCTGGATGTGGCGCGAACAGCCGCTGCGGGAATCGCTGAGCTTGCTGTACCGCCAGCTCGCTGACTACTGCGAAGCGAAATATACCCTGCTCACCCAGCATACCGACCCGGAAAAATCCCTGCCGCCGCTGCTGGCCCGCCAGCAGAAGGTGGTGGATCTTATCAGCCAGTGTTATCAGCAGCTACACATGCTGGCAGCTAACAGAAATCACGAATACAAACGTCTGTTGCGAACCTTCCAGGTCGGGCTCGACTTGCAGGAGCATATCTCCGTCAGCCTGCATCACCCGGAAGAGGTGCAAAAGCTGGTGGAACGCAGCCACGCCGAAGCCGTGATCAGATGGAATGCCCAGACCGTCGCCGCACGCCTGCGTGTACTCTCGGATAATATTCTCTATCACCGCTACCCCACCCGCTTCAGCATGGACAAGCAGCTGGGCGCGCTGGAGAAAATCGCCCGGCAGCACCCGGAAAACCCGGTTGGGCAGTTCTGTGCCTGGCACTTTAGCCGCATCGCCCGCGTACTACGTACCCAGCGTCCGCTCTACTCGCGCGACCTGATGGCCGATAAGCAAAAACGTCTGCCGCTCTTCCCGGCGCTGAAAAGTTATCTGTCGCTCAAGTCTTCCGCGCTGCGCAATGCCGCACGCATCAGCGTCATGCTCAGCATCGCCAGCCTGATGGGGATGGCCCTCCATTTACCGAAGCCCTACTGGATCCTTATGACCGTTCTGCTGGTCACGCAAAACGGCTACGGGGCGACGCGGGTACGCATATTCCACCGGGCAGGCGGTACCCTGGCAGGGCTGATTATCGCGGGTGCCACGCTGCACTTCCACGTGCCGGAGGGCTTTACGTTACTGAGCATGCTGCTGATTACGCTGGTGAGCTACCTGATCATTCGTAAAAACTACGGCTGGGCGACGGTCGGCTTTACGGTGACCGCGGTATACACGCTGCAGCTCCTCACGCTGAACGGCGATCAATTTATCATCGCCCGTCTCGCAGACACGCTGATAGGCTGTTTAATCGCTTTTGGCGGCATGGTGTGGTTGTGGCCGCAGTGGCAAAGCGGGTTGCTACGACAGAACGCCCACGATGCGCTGGAAGCCGACCAGGAGGCTATTCGCCTGATCCTGAGCAGTGACCCTCAGCCAACACCGCTTGCCTGGCAGCGCATGAAGGTGAACCAGGCGCACAACGCCCTGTTCAACTCGCTGAATCAGGCGATGCAGGAACCGGGGTTCAATTCACACTACCTGGCCGACATGAAGCTGTGGGTCACGCACAGCCAGTTCATCGTAGAACATATCAATGCCATGACGACGCTGGCACGGGAACACACCATGCTGACGCCGGATCTGGCCGAGCGCTATCTGCAGTCTTGTGAAATTGCGCTGCAGCGTTGTCAGCAGCGGCTGGATTATGACGCGCCGGGAGAGAGTGGCGACGCCAATATTCTGGAAGCGCCGGAGACGCTGACCCACGGGCCGATGAGCACCCTGGAGCAGCATCTACAACGCATACTGGGGCATCTGAGCACCATGCACACCATTTCGTCGGTGGCATGGCGTCAACGTCCGCATCACGGTGTCTGGTTAACCCGTATTTTAAAGCGGACGCCGTACTGATCAGGCCTGGACCACGCTCTTCACCGCGGCGGCAAAACGGCTCAACCCCTCGTCAATATCGTTATCTTCCACCACCAGCGAAGGGGCAAAGCGCATCACGTCCGGGCCCGCATTGAGGACCATCACCCCTTCCTGCGCCGCAGCGTGCAGGAAATCACGCGTCCGCCCTTTAAACTGCGGCTTAAGCTCAGCACCGACCAGCAGCCCCATCCCACGGATTTCGCTGAAAACATCATACTGCTCGTCGATCTGCTGCAGCTGTTTTACAAAGCGTTCACGCTTCGCGTGCACACCCCTAAGCACCTCGGGCGTATTAATAATATCAAAGGCCGCGCCCGCAATAGCGCAGGCAAGCGGATTACCGCCGTAAGTAGAGCCGTGAGACCCCACGTGGAATGCGGAGGCGATATCCTGCGTGGTGAGCACCGCGCTGATCGGGAAGCCGCCGCCCAGCGCTTTAGCGCTGGTGAGAATATCTGGCGTCACGCCGTAATGTTGATAGGCGAAAAGTTCGCCGGTTCGGCCCATGCCGCTCTGTACTTCGTCAAAGACCAGCAGCGCCTGATGCTGGTCGCACAGATCGCGCAGCCCCTGCAGAAACGCCGGCGTCGCCGCCGTCACGCCGCCTTCGCCCTGAATCGGCTCCACCACTACGGCGCAGGTATGATCGTCCATCACCGCCTTCACCGCATGCAGATCATTGAAGGGAACATGGATGATGTCAGCCGGTTTCGGGCCAAATCCATCGGAATACTTCGGCTGGCCGCCAACGGAAACCGTGAATAGCGACCGCCCGTGAAAGGCATTATGAAAAGCGATGATTTTGGTTTTGTAGGGGCTATGGCGGGTAGAGGCATAGTAACGGGCCAGTTTAAAGGCAGTTTCGTTGGCTTCGGTCCCCGAGTTCATAAACAACACACGTTCGGCAAAGGTCGCATCAATGATCTTACGTCCCAGGCGCAGGGCGGGTTCATTGGTGAAGACGTTGCTGGTGTGCCACAGGGTCTCGCCCTGAGTTTTCAGCGCCTCTACCAGCGCCGGGTGGCAGTGGCCTAACGCGGTAACCGCAATCCCGCCGGCGAAATCAACGTACTCTTTCCCCTGCTGATCCCAGACGCGGCTCCCTTTCCCCTTAACCGGGATAAATTCAGCCGGTGCATAAACTGGCAGAATGACGTCGTCGAATGTCGCGCGTGTAATTGCAGATTGTTCAGTTGCCATGTAACCCCACCCTTTTTTTAGCAAAAACAGGAAGTGAAAATATAATCACGAAATATGCTTAAAGAATCACTTTGTGGCAACTAAAAATCAACGATGAAGGAAATTAGCCAGCAGTTGGTGCCCCTGTTCGCTAAGAATGCTCTCCGGATGGAACTGGACGCCTTCCAGATCCCACTCACGATGGCGGATACCCATGATCTCCTGCGTCTCACTCCAGGCGGTGACCTCAAAGCAGGCGGGAAGCGTAGCAGGATCAATTAACAGCGAGTGATAGCGGGTCACGGTGAGCGGGTTGTTTAGCCCCTGGAAAACGCCGGTCCCGCTATGGGTGATGGGGCTGGTTTTACCATGCATGACCCTTGCTGCACGGACAATGCTCGCGCCAAATACCTGAGCAATGGCCTGATGGCCGAGGCAGACGCCGAGCAGCGGTATGTTACCGGCATAATGGCGGATGACCTCAAGCGAGATCCCTGACTCATCAGGCGTGCAGGGGCCAGGCGAGATAACGATTTTTTGTGGATCCAGAGCAGCGATATCCGCCAGCGTTAGCGCATCGTTTCGTCGTACTTCCACCTTGGCCCCCAGCTCGCAAAAATACTGGTACAGGTTCCAGGTGAACGAATCGTAATTATCAATCAGTAAAATCATGGCGGCTCCGGGTCAACAATCGCCGCCCTATTTTACTCAGATTCTCCCGCTTCGCTCACCACTTTGCCAAAGATGGTCTGCAACGCGCTGAGATCGCCCATCGCCCCGCTCTGATTGGCCTGCGCCCAGGCCTCGGGATCAATATCGCGCCAGTTGAGCTGGTAACCCGCATGGATAGCCAGTTGTTCAAAGAAGATGCGCTGCGCAATACCATTGCCGATACGGAATGGATGCAGGACGTTAATTTCACAATAATAATGGCTGAGGCGTGCGACAAACTCCTCTGGGTTCAACCCCACCAGGTACGCCTCATCCTCCAGATCCTGCATCAGGGCATTGCCCTCTTTTTCGATATAGGCGAAGTGACAAAAACGGGTGTCCCCCTGATAAATATCGATTTCGCGAATCTCACCCGCCCAGTCAAACACATCCTGGTAAAGATGGCGATGAATGGCGCACAGATGTGGCAAGCCGCGCGCAGAGGGCCCCAGGGGCAAAGTTGCAGCGCGCAGAGCCGTCAGTTCATAGGCCGCCTGCGCAAGGCGTTCGGCCTGGCGAATTCCCAGCCGGTTACGCATCACATTCAAACCGGGATAGAGATAAGGGTCGCGACCGTCGCCGTATTTATCGCTCATAGTGCCTCCTGAGTTCCTCAAGGCGCACCTGCGCTTCTTCCGCATTAAGCGTAACCAGTGGACTGTCGACCCCCTCAAGGAGGCGGCTGGCCCGGAAATTGGCATTTCGTAGCTGCTCCCAGAGATGGGATTTTTGCTTATCGGTGAGCTTTTTCACTTATGTCCTCCCTGCTTGTGTCCGTGTTTGCCACAAGTATAAGCAGCAAATAGCGGTTCCGCAGGGAGGAAAACGCATCGCGGACGTAGAATGCCCGCGTGAAGGGCGATTAAGGCAGGACTTTCGCGGAGAGGATAACTACCGGTTTTGACGGAACATTTTGGTATGGGCCCACGTCGTGAGTCTGCACCTGAGAAATCTTATCCGCCACGTCCATTCCTTTCACAATTTTACCAAACACTGCATAGCCAAAATCACGCTGTCCGTGATCGAGGAAGGCATTGTCAGCCACATTGAGGAAGAACTGGCTGGTTGCGCTGTCTTTATCAGCGGTACGCGCCATAGAGATGGTGCCGCGCTTGTTCAGCAGTCCGTTATCCGCTTCGTTTTTGATTGGCGGGTTAGGTTTCTTCTGCTGCATCTGCTCGGTGAAACCGCCGCCCTGGATCATAAAGCCCGGGATCACACGGTGGAAGGTGGTGTTGTTATAAAAGCCACTGTTTACGTAATCGAGGAAGTTTTTTACTGATACAGGGGCTTTCTGGCTATTCAGTTCCAGCTCAATGTTGCCGGCGGAAGTGGTCAACAGAACGTGAGGGTCTCCTTTCGCTGCCAGCGCAGCAGGAGAAACGGCAGAAAGAGCAAACACAGCTGCAACAGCCGCCAGTGTTGATTTGAGCATGAGAATTCCTTAACAAAGCGCAGTATAAAAAGCGAATGGCTTGATTCTAAAGAGCAGTATGAGCCGAGACCAGCCTTTTACCTAATTTTACGAAAATGAAACAATTATTACCGCGCAAACGATTGGTTATCTCGCCGATTAATGTGATCTGGATCACATATAAAACTGCAACGATCTTCAAATTTCTCTTAAAAGATATGAATGGATCACTTTAATGTCTAAAATCTGCCCGCTCTCAGCGCCCTTTCCGGCGCTTCTCTTTTTTGAACAGGCCAGACATGACTAACAGCAATCGCATCAAGCTCACATGGATCAGCTTCTTCTCCTACGCCCTGACCGGCGCGTTGGTGATCGTCACCGGGATGGTGATGGGAAATATCGCAGACTACTTCCAGCTGCCCGTTTCCAGCATGAGTAACACCTTCACCTTCCTTAACGCGGGGATCTTGATCTCCATCTTCCTGAACGCCTGGCTGATGGAAATTGTCCCTCTGAAAACACAGCTGCGCTTTGGCTTCGTACTGATGGTTGCCGCCGTGGCGGGCCTGATGCTCAGCCACAGCATCGCGCTCTTCTCTGCCGCCATGTTCGTACTGGGTCTGGTGAGCGGGATCACCATGTCCATCGGTACCTTCCTGATTACTCACATGTATGAAGGCCGTCAGCGCGGCGCTCGCCTGCTCTTTACCGACTCCTTCTTTAGCATGGCCGGCATGATATTCCCGATGGTGGCTGCCGTGTTGCTGGCACGTAGCATTGAGTGGTACTGGGTATACGCCTGCATCGGGCTGGTGTACGTAGCGATCTTTATTCTGACCTTCGGCTGCGACTTCCCGGTGCTGGGCAAAAAAGCGCAGACGACCTCAGAGCCGGTGGTGAAAGAGAAATGGGGCATCGGCGTACTGTTTCTCTCTATCGCGGCCCTGTGCTACATCCTGGGGCAGCTGGGCTTTATCTCCTGGGTACCGGAATATGCGAAAGGTCTCGGCATGAGTCTGAATGACGCGGGTAAACTGGTGAGCGATTTCTGGATGTCTTACATGTTCGGTATGTGGGCGTTTAGCTTCATCCTGCGCTTCTTCGACCTGCAGCGCATTCTGACCGTACTGGCTGGGCTGGCAACCGTGCTGATGTATCTGTTCATCAACGGTTCACCGGAGCATATGCCATGGTTCATTCTGACCCTGGGCTTCTTCTCCAGCGCGATTTATACCTCCATCATTACGCTGGGATCGCTGCAGACCAAAGTGGCCTCGCCGAAGCTGGTGAACTTCGTTCTGACCTGCGGCACCATCGGCACCATGCTGACCTTTGTGGTTACCGGCCCTATCGTGGCTCACAGCGGCCCGCTGGCCGCCCTGCATACCGCTAACGGTCTGTACGCCGTGGTGTTTGTCATGTGTCTGGTACTGGGCTTTGTGACCCGCCACCGCCAGCACAACATGGCGGCAGCGTCGCACTAATCCTTATGCCCCTTTGCGCTCTGCGAAGGGGCTGTTTTTCGTAAAGAATACCTCCTCCCCACCGTTGTCCATCTGAATCCAGGTCTGCGCCAGCTGCGTGGTGGCAATCACCCGCCCGTGACGAATTGACCAGCGTACCGGCACCTGACAGCGCACCGCTTCAAAACCGCTCTCCGCGGGCAAAATAATCAGGTTCGCCGGATTTCCCGTCTCGATGCCGTAATCACTCAGTCCGAAGGTGCGGGCGCTTTTGTGAGTGATCAGGTTCAGCCCACTGTCGATCTGCGAATAACCCATCATCTGGCACACATGTAGCCCCATATGCAGCACCTGCAGCATATTGCCGGTGCCGAGTGGGTACCAGGGATCAAAGACGTCATCATGGCCGAAACAGACGTTAATCCCCGCCTCCTGCAGCTCTTTAACCCGGGTAATGCCCCGACGCTTAGGGTAGTCGTCAAAGCGACCCTGCAGGTGGATATTCACGAGCGGGTTAGCCACAAAGTTAATCCCCGATATCTTCAGCAGCCGGAACAGCCGCGAGGTGTAAGCGCCATTGTAAGAGTGCATAGCGGTGGTGTGACTGGCGGTCACGCGCGGGCCAATGCCTGCCTCATAGGCCAGGGTTGCCACCGTCTCGACAAACCGTGACTGTTCGTCGTCGATTTCATCGCAGTGAATGTCCAGCGGACGGTCATATTTCTTCGCCAGCGCGAAGGCGATGTGCAGCGACTCCACGCCATATTCGCGGGTGAACTCAAAATGCGGGATTGCGCCGACCACATCCGCCCCCAGCTTTAACGCCTCTTCCAGCAGCGCCGCGCCGTTCGGGTAAGAGAGGATCCCCTCCTGCGGAAATGCCACGATTTGCAGCGTCACCCACGGGGCCACCTCCTGCTTCACCTCCAGCATGGCCTTCAGGGCGGTAAGCGTCGGGTCGGAGACATCCACGTGGGTACGTACAAACTGGATGCCGTTGGCAATTTGCCATTTCAGCGTCTTCCAGGCGCGTGCTTTCACATCGTCGTGGCTCAGCTGCGCCTTGCGCTCCGCCCAACGTTCAATGCCCTCGAACAGGGTGCCGGACTGGTTCCAGTTCGGCTCACCTGCGGTCTGGGTGGTATCGAGATGAATATGCGGCTCAATAAACGGCGGGATCGCCAGGCCGCCGCGGCCATTAAGCACTTCATAACTTTCAGCGTGGGCATCGCCCATCGGCGTAATCTCGCCAAAATGACCGTTCTCCACGGCAAGTTGCCAGAGTCCTTCACGGCCAGGTAAACGGACATTCTGGATAAGCCAAAGCGGAGCTGTACTCATGATGTTCTCCTGAAGAACGCGGCTGAAATTTAGAGGTAGCCGGATCGGCATAATAACCCTGTAATTTGTACACAAATTCAACAAAGACGAAAAGCTCGATATTTCCGCAACTTAGAAAATCCCTGACAAATCAGGCATCTACTCACTAAGGAGTAGTTGAAGGCGTATTTGATTTACATCAATAAGTGGCTTTGCTGAATCGTTAAGGTAGGCAGTAATAGAAAAGAAATCGAGGCAAAAATGAGCAAAGTCAGACTCGCTATCATCGGTAACGGCATGGTCGGCCACCGCTTTATTGAGGATCTTCTCGATAAAGCCGAGGCTGACCAGTTCGACATTACCGTGTTCTGTGAAGAACCCCGTAAGGCGTACGACCGCGTGCATCTCTCTTCCTACTTCTCTCACCACACTGCCGAAGAGCTCTCTCTGGTGCGTGACGGCTTTTACGAGAAGCATGGCGTGAAGGTGCTGGTGGGCGAGCGCGCTATCACCATTAACCGTCAGGAAAAAGTGATTCATTCCAGTGCGGGACGCACGGTTTTTTACGACAAGCTGATCATGGCGACTGGCTCCTATCCATGGATCCCGCCCATTAAAGGCTCGGAAACCCAGGATTGCTTCGTTTATCGCACCATTGAAGATCTGAACGCCATCGAGTCCTGCGCCCGCCGTAGCAAACGCGGCGCGGTCGTCGGCGGCGGTCTGCTCGGTCTGGAAGCGGCCGGTGCGCTGAAGAACTTAGGCGTTGAAACCCACGTCATCGAATTTGCCCCGATGCTGATGGCAGAACAGCTCGACCACATGGGTGGCGATCAGCTGAAACGCAAAATCGAAAGTATGGGTGTGAAGGTACACACCAGCAAGAATACCAAAGAGATCGTGCAGGAAGGCACCGAGGCGCGTAAAACGATGCGCTTCGCCGACGGCAGCGAGCTGGAAGTCGACTTTATCGTCTTCTCTACCGGTATTCGTCCTCGCGACAAACTGGCGACCCAGTGCGGCCTGGCCGTGGCCCAGCGCGGCGGGATCATGATTAACGACACCTGTCAGACCTCCGATCCGGATATCTACGCCATCGGTGAGTGTGCCAGTTGGGAGAACCACGTCTACGGTCTGGTCGCCCCTGGTTACAAAATGGCGCAGGTCGTGGCAGACCATATCCTGGGTAATGAAAATGCCTTCGCGGGCGCCGACATGAGCGCCAAGCTGAAACTGCTGGGCGTGGACGTGGGCGGCATCGGTGATGCGCATGGTCGCACTCCGAACTCTCGCAGCTACGTTTATCTCGACGAAAGCAAAGAGGTCTATAAACGCCTTATCGTTAGCCCGGATAACAAAACCCTGCTCGGTGCGGTGCTGGTGGGCGACACCAGCGACTACGGTAACCTGCTGCAACTGGTTCTGAACGGGATTGAGCTGCCGGAGAATCCGGACGCCCTGATCCTCCCGGCTCACGCCTCCAGCGGTAAGCCCTCCATTGGGGTAGATAAACTGCCGGATAGCGCGCAGATCTGCTCCTGCTTCGACGTCACCAAAGGCATGCTGGTTGCGGCCATCAACAAAGGCTGTCACACCGTTGCGGCGCTGAAAGCCGAAACCAAAGCCGGTACCGGCTGCGGGGGTTGTATCCCGCTGGTAACTCAAGTGCTGAACGCCGAGCTGGCCAAACAGGGCATCGAAGTGAATAACAACCTGTGCGAGCATTTCGCTTACTCTCGCCAGGAGCTGTATCACCTGATTCGTGTTGAAGGCATCAAATCCTTCGACGAATTACTGGAAAAACACGGCCAGGGTTATGGCTGTGAAGTGTGTAAACCGACAGTGGGCTCACTGCTGGCCTCGTGCTGGAACGACTACATCCTTAAACCGCAGCATACGCCGCTGCAGGATACCAACGACAACTTCCTGGCCAACATCCAGAAAGATGGTACCTACTCGGTGATCCCACGCTCTGCCGGCGGTGAAATCACGCCGGAAGGGCTGGTCGCGGTTGGTCGCATTGCACGCGAGTTTAACCTCTATACCAAAATCACCGGTTCTCAGCGTATCGGCCTGTTTGGTGCGCAGAAAGATGACCTGCCGGAAATCTGGCGTCAGCTGATTGAAGCCGGTTTCGAAACCGGTCACGCGTATGCTAAAGCGCTGCGTATGGCGAAAACCTGCGTAGGCAGCACCTGGTGCCGCTACGGCGTGGGCGATAGCGTGGGCTTCGGCGTAGAGCTGGAAAACCGCTACAAAGGCATCCGTACGCCGCACAAAATGAAGTTTGGCGTCTCCGGCTGTACCCGTGAATGTGCGGAAGCACAGGGTAAAGACGTGGGTATCATTGCTACCGAGAAGGGCTGGAACCTGTACGTCTGCGGTAACGGCGGGATGAAACCACGCCATGCGGATCTGCTGGCGGCGGACATTGATCGCGAAACGCTGATCAAATACCTCGACCGCTTCATGATGTTCTACATCCGCACTGCGGACAAACTGACCCGTACCGCCCCGTGGTTAGATAATCTGGAAGGCGGCATCGACTACCTGAAGTCGGTCATTATTGACGACAAACTGGGTCTGAACGCACACCTGGAAGAAGAGATGGCCCGCCTGCGCGACGCGGTGATTTGCGAGTGGACAGAAACCGTGAACACCCCGGCCGCTCAGGTTCGCTTCAAACACTTCATCAACAGCACCCAGCGCGATCCGAACGTGCAGGTTGTGCCTGAGCGCGAGCAGCACCGTCCTGCAACACCGTATGAACGCATTCCCGTCACTCTGGTGGAGGAAAACGTATGAGCCAGTGGGTAAACATCTGCAGCATTGACGCTATTCTGCCTGCAACCGGCGTATGTGCGCTTTTAGGTAACGAGCAGGTCGCCATTTTCCGTCCACGTCACGATGAACAGGTTTTTGCCATCAGCAATATCGACCCGTTCTTCGAGTCCAGCGTGCTCTCCCGCGGCCTGATTGCTGAACACCAGGGTGAACTGTGGGTTGCCAGTCCGCTGAAAAAACAGCGTTTCCGTCTGAGCGACGGGCTCTGTATGGAAGATGAAGGCCACTCCGTGAAGCACTATGACGTCCGGGTGAAGGATGGGCAGGTGCAACTGCGCGGTTAAACACTTATTGGGAGGCGCAATGCCTCCCTTTTTTACATTTTTCTTTTCATTTTCAGGATAATCAAACCATGTTCACAGACACTATCAACAAGTGTGCGGCTAACGCTGCGCGCATCGCACGGCTCAGCAAGAATAACCCCCTCGGCTTTTGGGTCAGCTCAGCGATGGCGGGCGCCTACGTTGGTCTGGGCATCATCTTGATCTTCACCCTTGGCAATCTGCTGGAGCCCTCTGTTCGTCCGCTGGTAATGGGTGCAACCTTTGGTATCGCGTTAACCCTGGTCATCATCGCCGGATCGGAGCTCTTCACGGGCCATACCATGTTCCTGACGCTGGGCGTTAAAGCGGGCACCATTACTCAGGGCCAGATGTGGGCCATCCTGCCGCAAACCTGGATGGGTAACCTGCTGGGCTCGGTCTTCGTCGCGCTGCTGTATAGCTGGGGTGGCGGAAGCCTGCTGCCTGTGGATACCAGCATCGTTCACTCCGTAGCGCTGGCGAAGACGACTCAGCCAGCTATGGCTCTGTTCTTCAAGGGCGCGCTCTGTAACTGGCTGGTATGCCTGGCAATATGGATGGCAATCCGTACCGAAGGCGCGGCCAGGTTTATCGCTATCTGGTGGTGCCTGCTGGCGTTCATCGCCTCCGGCTACGAGCACTCCGTGGCAAACATGACCCTCTTCGCCCTCTCCTGGTTTGGACACCATAGCGAAGCTTTCACCCTTTCGGGTATCGGCCATAACCTGTTGTGGGTAACCCTGGGCAATACCCTTTCGGGTGCAGTATTTATGGGCTTAGGTTACTGGTATGCTACCCCTAAAGCGGAGCGTCCGACTCCGGCCAACATCGCAACAGCACCGGCGAAAGCCCATTCTTAAGAGGTAATGTCGTGGATCACCTGCCAATATTTTGTCAATTACGCAACCGCGACTGCCTGCTGGTGGGCGGTGGTGATGTCGCCGAACGCAAAGCACGTCTGCTGTTAGAGGCAGGTGCACGACTGACCGTTAACGCCCTCGCGTTCGCGCCACAGTTTGAGGTCTGGGCGAAGGAAGGGATGCTCACCCTTGCGCCTGGCGAGTTTGACGAATCCCTGCTTGATACCTGCTGGCTGACCATCGCAGCCACGGACAATGATGACGTGAACCAGCGCGTCAGCGATGCCTGCGAAGTTCGCCGCATCTTCTGCAACGTGGTGGATGCGCCGAAAGAGGCGAGCTTTATCATGCCTTCAATCATCGACCGTTCGCCGCTGATGATTGCGGTGTCATCCGGGGGACGTTCGCCCGTTCTGGCTCGCCTGTTACGGGAAAAGCTGGAGGCCCTGCTGCCCCAGCACCTCGGGCAGATTGCACACTACGCCGGGCAACTTCGCTCCCGCGTGAAGCAAACCTTCCAGACCGTTGGGGAGCGCCGCCGCTTCTGGGAAAAATTCTTTGTTAACGACAGGCTGGCGCAGTCGCTGGCGAATCAGGATCAGAAGGCCATTGAAGAGACGACAGCGCAACTGTTGAGCGAGCCGCTGGATCATCGCGGTGAAGTGGTGCTGGTTGGCGCAGGCCCGGGTGATGCAGGCTTGCTGACGTTGAAGGGGCTGCAGCAGATCCAGCAGGCAGATATCGTGGTTTACGATCGCCTCGTATCGGACGACATCATGAATCTGGTGCGACGCGATGCGGATCGCGTGTTCGTGGGTAAACGCGCAGGTTACCACTGCGTACCGCAGGAGGAGATTAATCAGATCCTGCTGCGCGAGGCGCAGAAAGGCAAACGCGTGGTGCGTCTCAAGGGGGGCGATCCTTTTATCTTTGGCCGCGGTGGCGAAGAGCTGGAAACTCTCTGCGAAGCGGGCATTCCCTTCTCCGTGGTGCCCGGTATTACGGCAGCTTCTGGCTGTTCGGCTTACTCCGGTATTCCGCTGACCCACCGTGATTACGCCCAGAGCGTACGTCTGGTAACGGGGCACCTGAAAACCGGCAGCGAACTGGACTGGCACAACCTGGCTGCTGAAAAACAGACGCTGGTGTTCTATATGGGGCTGAACCAGGCCGCCACGATTCAGGCGAAACTGCTGGAGCAGGGTATGGATGCAGAGATGCCCGTCGCGCTGGTGGAAAACGGCACCGCCGTTACGCAGCGGGTGGTGAACGGCGTTCTGACGCAGCTGGGTGAACTGGCACAACAGGTTGAAAGCCCGGCGTTGATTGTGGTTGGCCGGGTGGTGGAACTTCGCAACAAGCTCAACTGGTTCTCAAATCACTAACGGACAAGCATAAAAAAACCGGGGCCATCCCCGGTTTTTTTAACTGAGACTTCGCTGTATTTACGGTTTTGCCACAAAGCCAATCGCTTCGTAGACCGCCTTCAGGGTTTCAGACGCACGGGCACTGGCTTTTTCCGCCCCGTCTTTCATCACCTTCTGCAGGAAAGCTTCGTCGTTACGGAAACGGTGATAACGCTCCTGCAGGTCAATCAGCATACCGGACACCGCATCAGCAACTTCGCCTTTCAGGTGGCCATACATCTTACCTTCGAAGTGCTGCTCCAGCTCCGGAATGCTCTGGCCGGTCACGCCGGAGAGGATATCCAGCAGGTTAGAGACACCCGCTTTGTTCTGCACGTCGTAACGTACCACTGGCGGCTCATCAGAGTCGGTCACGGCGCGTTTCAGTTTTTTCACCACCGCTTTCGGATCTTCGAGCAGGCCGATAACGTTGTTGCGGTTATCGTCCGACTTGGACATCTTTTTGGTCGGCTCCAGCAGAGACATTACGCGCGCGCCGGATTTCGGAATGAACGGCTCCGGAACTTTGAAGATCTCGCCGTAGATGGCGTTAAAGCGCTGGGCGATATCGCGGCTCAGCTCCAGGTGCTGTTTCTGGTCTTCGCCAACCGGAACCTGATTGGTCTGATACAGCAGAATATCTGCAGCCATCAGCACCGGGTAATCGAACAGACCGGCGTTAATGTTTTCGGCATAGCGGGAAGATTTATCTTTGAACTGAGTCATACGGCTCAGCTCACCGAAATAGGTGTAGCAGTTCAACGCCCAACCCAACTGCGCATGCTCCGGCACGTGAGACTGAACGAAAATGGTGCTTTTCTCAGGATCGATACCGCAGGCCAGATAGAGGGCAAGCGTATCCAGCGTGGCTTTACGCAGCTGCTGTGGATCCTGACGCACGGTGATCGCGTGCTGGTCAACGATGCAGTAAATGCAGTGATAGTCATCCTGCATGTTTACCCACTGACGCAGCGCACCCATGTAGTTGCCAATGGTCAGTTCACCTGAGGGCTGTGCGCCACTAAAAACGATGGGCTTAGTCATTTTTCAATTCCTGATTTTCACTGTGCGGGAGCCCGAGTGCGGGCAGTAAATCTTTAAAGTGGTCGAAGACGTAATCCGGCTCACTGAGGGTAATGGCTTCACCGTAGTTGTAGCCATAGGTCAGGCCAACGGAGGGGCTCCCCGCAGCTTTCGCAGCCAGAATATCATTGCGGGAATCACCCACAAAGAGCAGCGCTTCCGGCGATAAGGATAATTTTCCCGCCACCAGCAACAGCGGCTCCGGGTGTGGTTTTTTGTTCTGTACGTCGTCGCCGCCAACAATCACTGAGAAATAGTGGGCGATATTCAGCGCTTCCAGCAGTGGGGCAACAAAGGGGGTCGGCTTATTGGTCACCAGCCCCAGCGGCAAGCCTTTGGCATGCAGCGCACTCAGCGTGGCCTCAACGTCCGGGAACAGGAAGCTGCCCTCTTCAACCGTCTCTTCATAGAAACGGTCAAACAGTTTGCGCAGGATACGTACCTGCTCTTCCTGAGGGATATCCGCATGGTCAACGCCCGGTTTGCCCTGTGCGGCGCGCTGAATGGCGCGCTCCTGGCGCGCCCAGCTTAATGCGCGCTCCATTAGCACATCGGCACCGTTGCCGATCCAGGTAATGACCCGCTCTTCGCCCGCAACGGGCAGCTCCAGTGCGTATAACGCCTGGTCGACGGCGCTGGTTAAACCCGGTGCGCTGTCCACCAGCGTACCGTCGAGGTCAAAGGCTACACCCCGAATTGCCTGCAATTTATTCATGACTTACCTTTGCCAGTTCGCTGCGCATTTCATCAATCACTTTGCGGTAGTCCGGCTGATCGAAGATGGCAGAACCGGCGACAAACATATCCGCACCTGCCGCTGCGATTTCACCAATATTATTGACCTTCACTCCCCCATCCACTTCAAGACGAATGTCGTAGCCAGATTCGTCGATACGGCGGCGGACTTCACGCAGCTTATCCAGCGTTTGAGGAATAAAGGATTGACCACCAAAGCCCGGGTTGACGGACATCAGCAGAATGACATCCAGCTTATCCATCACGTAATCCAGGTAGCTCAGCGGCGTGGCCGGGTTGAACACCAGTCCGGCTTTACAACCGTGCTCTTTAATCAGCTGTAGGGTGCGGTCTACGTGCTCGGAGGCTTCCGGATGGAAAGTAATGATGCTGGCACCTGCGGCGGCAAAATCCGGCACGATGCGATCAACCGGCTTGACCATCAGATGTACGTCAATCGGCGCGGTGATACCGTAACTGCGCAGCGCCTTCAGTACCATCGGGCCGATGGTAAGATTCGGCACATAGTGGTTATCCATCACGTCGAAATGAACCACATCCGCGCCGGCAGCCAGCGCCTTCGCGGTATCTTCACCCAGGCGGGCGAAATCGGCCGACAGAATTGAGGGAGCAATCAAATACTGTTTCATCCGCATCTCCTTGAAAAGTTTATAGCGGCGGGCGAAACGGCTCAGGGTCGATAGAGAGCCAGCAGTTCGTCCACCTTTTTACGTGTGCCGCCGTTGCTGCTGATGCTACGGCGCACCTTCACCTGATAATGCTTCGCGGCTTTGTACCATTCGCGCGTATCAGGCGTGTCATGATTCGAAATTAACACCGGTATTCTTTTGCTGACCAGCTTTTCCGCCATCTCCGCCAGACGCGCCTGCTCGGCAGGGCTGAAGCTGTTGGTGTGATAGGCGGTAAAATTCGCTGTGGCAGACAGGGGGGCGTAAGGGGGGTCACAGTAGACCACCGAGTTTGCATCAGCACGATCCATACACTCCTCATACGAGAGGCAGTGGAACTCTGCATTCTGCGCTTTTTCGGCGAAGTGATACAACTCGGCCTGCGGGAAATAGGGGCGCTTATAACGGCCAAATGGCACGTTAAATTCGCCGCGCAGGTTATAGCGGCACAGGCCGTTGTAGCCATGGCGGTTGAGATAGAGGAACAACAGCGCACGGCGGAAAGGCTCCTGGCTCTGATTAAATTCAGTGCGGAACTGGTAGTAAACGTCCGGATGATTATGCTCAGGCGTAAAAAGCTTACGGGCCTCATCAACGAACTCGTCTGTTCGCTCTTTAACGATGTTATAGAGGCTGATCAGGTCGCTGTTGATATCCGCCAGGATGTAACGAGAAAAATCGGTATTGAGAAATACCGACCCGGCCCCGACAAAGGGCTCGATAAGGCACTCGCCTTTCGGCAGGTGTTTTTTAATATCATCAAGCAGGGGGTATTTCCCCCCTGCCCATTTCAGAAAAGCGCGATTTTTTTTCATGCTGACTAACTGATTACACCTTCTCCGGCTGTGGAGAAAGCTCCGACAGCATCCTGCGCTTCACAGATTATTTCAAATCGGACTGAACCTGACGGATAGGTTTAGCCCATGGGTTTTTCGCCTGAACGTCCGCTGGCAGCGAGGAAACAGCGCGTTTCGCCTCATCTTTAGAAGCATAAACACCGCTTACCAGCACGTACCATGGCTGACCGTTACGCGTGGTTTGATAGACCACATAGTTTTTCAGGTTCGACTTTTTAGCCCAACCGTTCAGGTTGTCATAGTTCGATGAGCTGCTCAGCTGCAACGTATAGTTGCTGGAGGGTGCAGATTTCAGCGAACTGACGTTGCCAGTGGTTTTACCCGCGCTGCTGGTTGCAGTGGCTGTCGCTGCAGGAGCGGCAGGTGCCGTTGCGGTCGCCTTCGGCGCAGACGGCGCTGCTGTGGTCGGCGCTTTTACCGGTGCGCTGGTCACGGTTTCGCTGTGCTTAGGCTGCGCGGCTGGTTTTGGCTCTGCGGCTTTGGCTACGGGCTGTGGTTTGGTTTCACGCTTCGGCTCGATAACCGCCTGCTTGCGTTCCTGACGCGGTGCAGTCTGGGTCTGGCGAGGCGTTGATTCGGTCGCGGCGGTTTGCTGGCCATTCGCACCACGAATTGGCGCAACGGTAGCCGGTTCCGCCGGCAGCGTAGAGCTGACAACGTTGTTAACCTGCGTCTGACCCTGCGGCTGAGTCAGCGCATTATTCAGATCGCCCTGAACTTCTACACGCTGCTGGCCCTCAGGCGCGGCAGCTGCCTCACCCTGAGTCGGTGTGGAAGAGACTGGCGGCAGAGAAATCTCTTGCTGAGTATTGCCAGCAGTCTGCTCTGCAGAGGTCGTGCCCGGGGCTGGCTGAGTGCCATTAGCTTGATCGGCGGCGTTACCGGAAAGATCGATACTCTTTTCCGTATTTGCGCTTTGGTTAGCCGACGGGGTAGAAGGTGCTTTGAGTGCGGAACCGACGCCAATAATCAACAGCAGCAGAACCAGCACACCCAGCCCCATCATCACATACTGGCGGGAGGCGGGCTTAGCGGCGGCTTTTTTACGTTTACGCGGGCGACGCTCTACGGGCGCTTCGTCCATTGAATCATCTTCGGACTCATACTCTTCTTCACGCTCATCGCGTGCCGTGCGGGCTCGCGACGGACGGCGGTCGTCACCATCAAGATCAACGTCATCAAAATTAATCTGCGGCTCGTTATCACGTTCTGAAGATTGACGAGTACGACCAGTACGACGATCGCTGGGATCGGGTTTCAGATCGTCTTCTGGTTTGAATTCATCCATTTAACACCCCACTCAACGGCTCATGCTTACAACGCTGCATATCACCTGAAGCAAAATGGCTACGTTTTACGGTAGCCGGACCTTTCTAGTTGTTACGCTTGCTGGCAATCAGCAATAGCGCCAAGAACGACATCGTGCGGCACTCCGCCGCGTACTTCACTCTTTCCTATTGCCAGCGGGAGCACCAGACGCATCTCGCCAGCCAATACTTTTTTGTCGCGCATCATATGAGGCAGGTAAGCCTGCGCCGACATCTCCTGCGGGCCGCTTACTGGCAAGCCAGCGCGCTTGAGCAGGGTAATGATGCGTTGCGTCTCGTCGGGGGTAAACTGTCCCAGGCGTTCAGAAGTGCGGGCCGCCATAACCATGCCCGCAGCAACCGCCTCGCCGTGCAGCCAGTTGCCGTAGCCCATTTCGGCCTCAATAGCGTGACCGTAAGTGTGCCCCAGATTCAGTAAAGCACGTAAGCCGGATTCGCGCTCGTCTGCGGCAACGACTTCTGCTTTCAGCTCACAGCACCGACGAATGCAGTACGCCATCGCCTGACCATCCAGACGCAACAGCGCATCCATATTCTCTTCCAGCCAGCTAAAGAACTCACCGTCGAGAATAATGCCGTATTTGATCACTTCCGCCAGGCCAGAGGCTAACTCACGCGCAGGCAAGGTTTGCAGACAGTCGAGATCCACCACCACCGAAGCGGGCTGGTAGAACGCGCCAATCATGTTTTTGCCAAGCGGGTGGTTAACGGCCGTTTTGCCGCCCACGGAGGAGTCCACCTGCGAAAGCAGTGTGGTAGGAACTTGAATAAAGCGCACACCGCGCTGATAGCTTGCCGCAGCGAAACCGGTTAGATCGCCAACAACGCCGCCCCCAAGGGCAACCAGCGTCGTATCGCGACCGTGCGGTTTTTGCAGCAGCGCGGTGAAGACGGTATCAAGAACCGCCAGGCTTTTAAATTGTTCGCCATCCGGCAGGATGACGCTGTCGACTTTCACACCCGCCTTTTCAAGAAGAAGGCGGATTTTTTCGAGATAAAGCGGCGCCAGCGTCTCATTGGTGACCAGCATCACCTGATCGCCCGCTTTCAGTGGCAAAAAGGAAGCTGGATCGTTAAACAAGCCAGCCGCGATGGTGATGGGGTAACTACGTTCCCCGAGAGTGACGGTAATCCTCTCCATGACGCGACATCCACCTTAAATGCTTATACCCGCAGGCGAGTGTGTATTAAGCCAGAATCAGTTGCTTTCCAGCATATGAATAATCTGGTTTGCGACCACTTTAGCGCTCTGATCGTCCGTGCGAATGGTGACGTCAGCAATCTCTTCGTACAGCGGATTGCGTTCACCTGCAAGGGCTTCCAGAACTTCGCGCGGAGGCGTTTCAACCTGCAGTAATGGGCGCTTTTTATCGCGCTGCGTACGTGCCAGCTGTTTTTCGATGGTCGTCTCGAGATAAACCACGACACCACGGGCGGAGAGACGGTTACGGGTCTCGCGTGATTTTACAGAGCCGCCGCCGGTTGCCAGCACGATGCCCTGTTTTTCCGTAAGTTCATTAATAACTTTTTCTTCACGGTCACGGAAACCTTCTTCGCCTTCTACATCGAAGACCCAGCCCACATCAGCTCCGGTTCGTTTCTCAATCTCTTGATCAGAATCGTAAAATTCCATATTGAGTTGTTGAGCTAACTGGCGCCCAATAGTGCTTTTGCCGGCACCCATAGGCCCAACCAGAAAGATATTGCGTTTCTCTGCCATTTTTTCGGTACTACTAAGACTATTCGTTAATGGTAAACCCGCTTCGCCGACACCTGGCGTAACAGGGCATGAACTGAAACCTCATATGCGATAGAGCGAGAGTCAGACTAAAAATTATCTCAGTACTCCCGGTTGTTTGGCAACAGAATAAATCACCGGACCAGAAGCTTAAGGCGTAAAGGCGCATGACCAGACAAGCTGACACTCAAATCGGTACTCCTTGTATGCTAATTCATGCCCCACGTCAAACATCTGCAACAAACTGAATGCAAAATCACTACGGGGATCGTTACCTGTTAGCGCGTCGTCACCAGACGAGGCGTAATAAAAACCACCAGCTCCCGGCGCTCTCTCTCTTTTCCGTCATGGCGAAATAGCTGCCCTAACAACGGAAGCCCTCCCAGCCCCGGAACCCGTTGACTGCCGGTTTTATGCTTCTGCGAAAAAATGCCGCCTAGCGCCAGCGTTTCACCGCTTTTGACTTCGACCTGGGTTTCAATCTCTTGCTTATCGATCGCCAGCGTTTCCCCCTCCGCCTGCTGCAATACCTGGCCTGGGGTATTTTCGCTGATCCGCAGCTTTAAGCGCACGCGTCCGTTGGCCAGTACCACGGGCGTCACCTCCATCCCCAGCACCGCCTCTTTAAATTCTACCGAGGTGGCACCGCTCTCTCCGCTGGAGACCTGATACGGGATCTCACTGCCCTGTTTGATGCTGGCAGGCTGCATATGCGAGGCCAATAGCCGCGGGCTGGCAATGATCTCCAGCTGCTGTTTCTGCTCCAGCGCAGAGAGCTCAATATCCAGCAGCCGACCGTTAATCCGCCCGATATTGAACCCCAGCCGCCCGGTAGCATTGGCGACCGCCAGCTCGCTGTTCAGCGTGGTGAGCTGCCCGGGTTTACCCGCCTGCTGCGCTTCCGCCAGGTTCCACTTTACCCCCAGCTCACGCAGGCTCTTTTCGCTGATGGTGACAATATGCGCGGCCAGTTCAACCTGTGCCACGGGCAGATCCATCTGCTCAACCCAGCGCGATATTGACTCCAGGACTGCCCGGCTATCACGAACCAGCAGCCGGTTGGTGCGTTTGTCCACCGCCAGCGTCCCCCTGGCACTGAGCAGTTTCTCCGCCACAGCCTGCAGATCGCTGGCATCCGCATAGGAGAGGGGGATGCTACGCGCTTCCAGCGGAGCGTTCTGGGCCCTTTTATTGCGCTCAGCCTCCTTGCCCGCCTGCTGTTGTTGCTGCCATACAGCGGTATGAACGAAATAAATGCCGTTCTCTTCCCGCAGTACCAGCCCGGCGCTGTTCACCACCGTCTGGATTGCCTGGCGCCACGGCACGTCCGTCAGCCGTAGGGATACCTTGCCCGCCACCTCGGGAGAGATGATCAGATTGCGGTTTTCCTGCTCGGCCAGCGCTTGCAGGACCTGCGCGACGGGTACCTCGTCCACCACCAGGCTGATGGTTGTGGGCTTAGCCATCAGCGGCGGCGTGCAGATCAGTAATAGCGCGACGATCCCTGTTCTCATTTTTTGTTGTTCCTTCTCGTGGCCATCGCCAGTGCTGCGGTTCACACGCAGCTAAGGTATCGATGACGAGTTCCTTCTCATTAAATGCCAGCACTCGCCAGCCGGTGGGCAGCGTTTCACCGTCCCGCACGCGAAGCCAGCGGCCATTCGCATCCCGTACAATCCCGAGCGGCCTCTTTCCACTCACTACCCCTGAATAGCGCCACTCGCCTGTTTTGCCGTTGGGGCAGTTCGACGGCGGCGGCTGAAACGGGTCGCGCATGCCCAGCAACAGGGGCAGGCTGATAAGCAGCCACCCTATCCTCCTACCCCGCATTCTGGCGCTCCAGTTGTAAAACCACCTGTAAACTTTGCTGCTCTGGCGCAACGCTAAAGCTCGTCACCGCCACATCACGCTGGGCCAGCAAGCTGAAGAGCGCAGGGATTACTGCCCAGGTGGCATCCAGGACCAGTTCCCCACCTGCCGCAGCCGGTTGCCAGCGCACCAGACGCAGGCCATTGGCGTTGAACGCCAGCGGCGTAAAAGGCTGAGCGGGAGAAGTTATTGCCTCAGCCGGGGGCGGAAAGAGTTTTCTCGCCGCAGACCACATAGCGCGATGAGAAGCCGCTTCACGTTGTCGCTGCGCCTCCAGCGAAATGAGCTGTTGTTGAGCTGGGCGGTAAAACGAGAGCCACCAACCCAATAGCAACAACAGGGAACTGGCCAGCCAGACGGCGCATCGCCCGCGCGGCGTAAGCGCGTACCAGCGCTCAAAGGGGACCGGCATCATTCTCCTCCCGCTTACTCAGGGCGTAGCTAAACTGCCAGCGTCCCTGCGCATCCTGTCGCATCTCGCCTGCGGGCTTGAGCAGGAAACCGGGGAATCCCTCAAGCGCGCGCTCCAGCCGATTCAGGGCGCCTGGCGTGGAGGTGAAACCGGTCAGGTAGAGTGTGGATTGCTGAAAGCGCAGACGGGTAAGCCATGCCTGCGCGGGCAGAGTGTCTGAAAGGGTGGTTAGCACCGGCTGCCAGTCGCGAGTGGCGGCTTTTTTCTGCTCCCAGCGTTGCCGCTGCTGGCGCTGATTCTGCATCGCCAGCCACTGTTTTTTGCGCTGTTCGAGCGCCTGCTTTAGCGTCAGGTTGCTGTCGCGCCACTGCTGAGATACTGGCAAAGAAGCGAAATGGCTGGCCCGTCCGCTCAGGTACAGCGACAGGACTAGAAACAGTGAGCCGGTAAACAGCAGTCCCCAGAAGCGCACACAGAGGCGCTGGCGGCTCTGGCGCCAGGGCAGTAAATTGGCGGTTCTCACTGGGCGCCCTCCCCCATGGCCAGCGCCAGCGCTACGCTAAATTCTCCACCATTTTCCGGGAGCGGAGGCTGGCAATAAGAGAGCGTTGCCCAGGGGTCGAAGCTATCGCTACCACAGCAGACGATCTCCTCTGGCTGCAGCGCCAGCAGGGCCGCCAGCCGATCTGGCGTCTCCGCCTCGACCAGCGTTCGCCGCCCCCACTGGTGGCGCATCGCCCATAGCCATTGATCCTTGTCGCGCCAGGCGATGCACTGGGCCGGCAAGCTGAGCCAGGGAAGAAAATGCGCCAGCGCACCCGCATCGGGGGTAATGGTTGTCAGCCGCAGCCGTAACGCCACTGCCAGATCAAGTAGCGTCGCAATCTCTCTGTTTTGCGCCGCAGTGACGTGAAAAGCGTGGCTGAAGGTGTCTTCGGTGTAGTCGAAGCGTAGCGCATCAGGAGCCATCTCCAGTTCACGACTGATGGCTGTGTGAATCCAGGCCACCTGCTCGTTTTCACGCAGGGTCATTTCCGGGCGCGGCAGGGTGCGCTGCAGGGTACGGGAAGCAGGGAACGCGAGGAAAATCTGATGCTGCTGTGGCAGCAGCCTACGCCACTCCCCCAGCGCGGTTACCAGCTGTTGGGGTTGCAAAATTTGCCCGTCGCGGATGATGCCAGGCACCAGCGGGATCTGCCACCAGCGGCGTAAACCCCAGCCCGCCTTCTCCTTGACCAGTGCGACGGCAAGCACCTTATCCTGTTGAATATGCAGGCCTGTTCGCCATGTTTTGAACGCCATGTTTCACGATCTCCTTATCACCGCCGGGGATGACGGCTATATCAATGATCCAGGCTTGCCTTTATACTACCGCGCGATTGTTTAGAAACTGCCCAGGTCCAACTAAATGGAAAATCTCCGGTGAAGTTCGTAAAGTATTTATTGATCCTTGCAGTCTGTTGCATTCTGCTTGGAGCAGGCTCGATTATTGGTTTGTACAAATATGTAGAGCCCCAGCTACCTGATGTTGCCACGCTGCGCGATGTGCGACTCCAAATCCCCATGCAGGTCTATAGCGCTGATGGCGAGCTCATTGCTCAATACGGTGAGAAGCGCCGTATCCCGCTGACTTTAGATCAGATTCCGCCGGTGATGGTGAAAGCGTTCATCGCAACGGAAGACAGCCGTTTTTATGAGCATCATGGCGTTGACCCGGTGGGGATTTTCCGTGCCGCCAGCGTCGCGATGTTCTCAGGCCATGCGTCTCAGGGTGCAAGTACCATTACCCAGCAGCTTGCGCGTAACTTCTTCCTCAGCCCTGAAAAGACGCTGATTCGAAAGATCAAAGAAGTGTTCCTGGCGATCCGCATCGAACAACTGCTGAACAAGGACGAGATCCTTGAGCTTTACCTCAACAAGATCTATCTCGGCTATCGCGCCTATGGCGTGGGGGCTGCGGCTCAGGTCTATTTTGGTAAGTCGATCGATCAATTGACGTTAAGCGAAATGGCGACCATTGCCGGCCTGCCGAAGGCGCCGTCAACCTTTAACCCGCTCTACTCGCTGGAGCGCGCAACTGCCCGTCGTAACGTGGTGCTGTCGCGTATGTTGAGCGAAGGCTATATCAGCCAGACGCAGTACGAGCAGGCGCGTAACGAGGTGATTAACGCCAACTATCACGCCCCGGAAATCGCCTTCTCGGCCCCTTATCTCACCGAGATGGTGCGTCAGGAGATGGTTTCCCGCTACGGCGAGCAGGCGTACGAAGATGGCTATCGTATTTACACCACCATCACCCGCAAAGTGCAGCAGGGTGCGCAGCAGGCCGTGCGTAATAACGTCATGGATTACGATATGCGCCACGGTTACCGTGGCCCGTCGAACGTCCTGTGGAAGGTGGGTGAAGCGGCCTGGGATAGCAAAAAAATCACGGATTCCCTGAAAACGCTGCCGACGTATGGCCCGCTTATCGCCGCAGTCGTGACCAGCGCCAACCCGCAAGAGGCCACGGCGATGATGGCCGACGGCACCTCAGTGTCACTGCGTATGGAAGGGATCCGCTGGGCGCGTCCGTACCGCTCTGATACCGCACAGGGCCCAACGCCACGTAAAGTGACCGATGCCGTCCAGGCGGGCCAGCAGATCTGGATCCGCCAGGTCGGAGACAGCTGGTGGCTGGCACAGGTTCCGGACGTCAACTCTGCGCTGGTCTCAATCGATCCCCACAACGGTGCCGTGCTGGCGCTGGTAGGTGGCTTCGATTTCAACCAGAGCAAATTCAACCGTGCAACCCAGGCGCTGCGCCAGGTCGGCTCGAATATCAAGCCATTCCTCTATACCGCGGCGATGGATAAAGGGTTGACGCTCGCCAGTATTCTGAACGACGTGCCGATTTCTCGCTGGGATGCCGGGGCCGGTTCCGACTGGCGTCCGAAAAACTCCCCGGCGGAGTATTCCGGGCCTATCCGCCTGCGTCAGGGGCTGGGTCAGTCGAAGAACGTGGTGATGGTACGTGCGATGCGTGCCATGGGCGTGGATTATGCCGCTGAGTACCTTCAGCGTTTCGGTTTCCCGGCACAGAACATTGTCCATACCGAATCGCTGGCGCTGGGTTCCGCCTCCTTTACGCCGCTGCAGGTGGCGCGCGGTTATGCGGTGATGGCGAACGGCGGTTTCCTTGTCGATCCGTACTTCATCAGCAAAATCGAGAACGATCAGGGCGGCGTGATTTTTGAAGCGAAGCCTAAAATTGCCTGCCCGGAGTGTGATATTCCGGTGATTTATGGCAACACGCCGAAGTCTGACGTGCTGGAAGGCAAAGATATGGAAGATGTTGCCGTGTCGCAGGAGCAGCAAAACGCCACCGTGCCAATGCCGAAGCTCGAGCAGGCTAACCAGGCGCTGGTGTCGCAGGTGGGTGCGCAGGAGTACGCTCCGCACGTCATCAACACCCCGCTCTCCTTCCTGATTAAAAGCGCGCTCAACACCAATATCTTTGGTGAGCCGGGCTGGCAGGGCACAGGCTGGCGCGCAGGACGTGATTTACAGCGTCGAGATATCGGCGGAAAAACCGGTACCACCAACAGCTCGAAAGATGCGTGGTTCTCCGGCTACGGCCCGGGGGTGGTGACCTCCGTCTGGATCGGCTTTGACGATCACCGCCGTGATTTGGGCCGTACCACTGCCTCTGGCGCCATTAAGGATCAGATCTCGGGCTACGAAGGCGGAGCGAAGAGTGCTCAGCCAGCATGGGATGCCTATATGAAGGTGGCCCTGGACGGCGTACCGGAACAACCTCTGACCCCGCCGCCAGGCGTGATCACGGTGAATATCGACCGCAGCACCGGTCAGTTAGCGAACGGCGGCAACAGTCGTGAAGAGTTCTTTATCGAGGGCACCCAGCCAACGCAGCAGGCTGTGCACGAGGTAGGTACAACGCTAATTGATAACGGCGAAACGCACGAGCTGTTCTGACAGCCATAAAAATAGCCCGGCTCGCCGGGCTATTTTTTTATAAGCGATTACAACCGCCCCTGTCCTTTTAGCCATTCCCTCACCAGGAACAACGCACTGACGTTGCGCGCTTCATTGAAATCAGGTTCTTCCAGCAGATCCATCAGATGCGCCAGCGGCCAGCGTACCTGCGGCAGCGGCTCGGGCTCGTCGCCCTCCAGCCACTCCGGGTAGAGATCTTCTGCCAGAACAATATTCATTTTGCTTGAGAAGTAGGACGGCGCCATGCTCAGTTTTTTCAGGAACGTGAGATCCTTCGCACCAAAACCCACCTCTTCTTTCAACTCACGGTTTGCTGCCTCAAAGACAGATTCACCCGGGTCGATAAGCCCTTTCGAGAACCCCAGTTCATAAGACTCTGTACCTACCGCATATTCGCGGATCAGAATCAGATGATCGTCAATAATCGGAACAATCATTACCGCTTCGCGCGTGGACGGCCGCATACGTTCATAGACGCGACGCACGCCGTTGCTGAATTCCAGATCCACGCTTTCGACATTAAACAGACGCGACCTGGCGACAGTTTCAACATTCAGAATCGTGGGCTTTTGTAATGGTTTGCTCATATTGGGGGGTCTTTGCTGAGTGGACTCACGTCATTGTGCGATATGCCGCACGGGTTCGGCAATGTTCATCGCTCTGTATTTACATTTATGCAACTTATAGGGATTCATCCCCTATTTCAAACTGAAAGTCAAGAGGTTGAAATATGTCCAGGAATTTGCTGATATCCGCCATAGATTGCCTTTGCTATCATGACGGATCACTGGGACGCGTTTCAAATTGCTCAAGTTTGACTCCACACATGCCGATAGCCGAACACAGATTCTCATTCATTGTAAAAGGTGCAACTGATTACACCTGTAAAATAAGTAAGATGGGGAAAGCATGAGCACCATTTTGTTTTTTATCGCTGCTATGCTGGCCTGCGCAATGATTGCAGGGTGGGTGTACAGGCGTCGGGCAAAACGTCAGTATCGACTGCCCTTTTTAAATGCGTTTGCTGGCGCAGGCACGCGTAAACTCACTGCCGAAGAGCGCAGTGCCGTTGAGCAATATCTTGACGCCTTTAACCGCATTCAGCTAACGCCAGGTCCTACAGGCGCCAGCGCGGCACCGGTTTCCCTTACTCTGAATGCGCAGAGCAATACCGTGCTTTGCGTAACACGTTCTATTACCCGCTACGGCATTACCACTGACGATCCCAACAAGTGGCGTTATTACCTGGACTCTGCCGAAGTCCACCTGCCGCCGTTCTGGGAGCAGTACATCAATGATGAAAACAGCGTTGAACTGATTCAGACCGACTCCATTCCACTGGTGATTGCCCTTAACGGCCACACCATTGGTGAGTATGTGCAGGAAGCGCCTCGCTTTGCGCTGGAACATGTCAGCGCTACCCAGGCCTCTATCCGCGGTGAAGAGACCGAGCAAATCGAGTTGCTTAATATCCGACAGGAGACGCACGAAGAGTATGCCTTAAGCCGCCCGGACGGGATCCGCGAAGCGGTACTGATTGTGGCCTCTTTCCTGCTGTTCTTCTTCTGCCTGGTTACGCCAGACGTGTTTGCTCCCTGGCTGGCTGGCGGCGGTGTTCTGCTGCTGGCTGCCGGTTTATGGGGGCTTTTTGCCCCGCCAGCGAAAAATACCCTGCGTGAAATTCACTGCCTGCGCGGTACGCCAAAACGCTGGGGTCTGTTTGGCGAGACCGATCAGGACCATATCAATATTTCGCTCGGTATTATCGACCTGATTTATCCCCGTCACTGGCAGCAGTGGATTGCCCAGGACATCGGACAAAAAACCGATATTGATATCTATCTCGACAGGCACGTCGTGCGCCAGGGGCGCTATTTATCCCTGCACGATGAAGTAAAAAACTTCCCCCTCCAGCACTGGCTGCGTAGTACCGTCATTGCGGGCGGCGCAGCCATTGTGCTGGCGATGCTGTTCTTCCTGGTGCCGCTGGATATGCCGCTCAAATTCACCCTGTCATGGATTAAAGGGGCGCAAACCGTTGAGGCCACCAGCGTCAAACAGCTTGAAGAAGCAGGTATCCGCGTGGGTGACACCCTGCGTCTGAAAGGAACAGGAATGTGTAACATCCACGCGCCTGGCACTTGGACGACCCGACAGAACTCGCCGTTCTCGCCGTTTGACTGCTCACAACTTATCTGGAATGACGCCCCGCCGCTGCCGCTGCCGGAGTCCGACACCGTTAACAAAGCCGTTGCGTTAACCGAGGCGCTGAGTAACCAGCTCCACCCGAAACCAGACACGAACTCTCGCGTTAGCCCGGCGCTCCGCTCGGCCATTCAGAAATCAGGCATGGTGCTGTTGGATGACTTCGGCGACATCGTGATGAAAACGCAGGATCTCTGTTCAGCGCAGGATGAGTGCGTGAGGCTGAAAAATGCGCTGGTGAATCTGGGTAACAGTAAAGACTGGGAGACGCTGGTCAAACGTGCCAGCGCCGGCCGACTGGATGGCGTGAACGTACTATTGCGCCCGGTCAGTGCGGAGTCTCTCGATAATCTGGTAGCGACCTCCACCGCGCCGTTCGTGATACGTGAAACCTCCCGTGCAGCGCAGGCGCTGAACAGCCCGGCTCCCGGTGGCTTTATCATTATCAGCGATGAAGGCACCGATCTGGTCGATCAACCCTATCCACCGGTGGCGTTGTATGACTATCCGCCTCAGGAACAGTGGGGCGAGTTCCAGCGCCTGGCGCAGATGCTGATGCAAACGCCGTTCAGCGCGGAGGGGATTGTCACCGGTATCTTTACCGATGCCAACGGTACCCGCCATGTTGATCTGCATCGTATGCCGGATAGCGCAGGGCTCTGGCGCTATATCTCCACCACCCTGCTGATGTTGGCGCTGGCTGTCTGTATTATCTGGAATGGTTTCCTGGCGCTGCGCCGCTATCAGCGCTCGCGCACTCGTCTGGATGAAATCCAGCAGTACTATGATAATTGCCTTAATCCGAAGCTCATTCCCTCTCCTGAAAGCCTGATCGGATAACGCTGCTGCGCGACAAGATGTGCTACCCTGTCGCGCATCTTTCTTCTGGCTGGAGAGTCCCCCCTCATGCACCTTGATATCACCTGGCAGGACGTTGATACCGTCCTGCTGGATATGGACGGCACGCTGCTCGACCTCGCGTTTGATAACTATTTCTGGCAAAAGCTGGTGCCCGAAACTTACGGCGCGCAGCAGGGCATCACTCCGGCAGAAGCCCAGGATTATATTCGTCAGCAGTATCATGCCGTGCAGCATACGCTAAACTGGTACTGCCTGGATTACTGGAGCGAGCGCCTCGGTCTGGATATCTGCGCGATGACCACCGCCCAGGGGGCACGCGCGGTACTTCGTGAAGACACGGTTCCTTTCCTGGAGGCGTTGAAAGCGTGCGGCAAGCGACGCATCTTGCTGACGAATGCGCATCCTCATAACCTGGCCGTGAAGCTGGAACATACCGGACTGGCCTCACACCTTGATTTATTACTTTCCACCCACACATTTGGTTATCCGAAAGAGGATCAGCGTTTGTGGCAGGCGGTGGCTGAGCAAACCGGATTGCAGCCTGAAAGAACGCTGTTCATTGACGACAGTGAGCCGATTCTGGATGCCGCCGCGCAATTTGGTATCCGTTATTGTCTGGGTGTGACCAATCCTGATTCTGGTCTGGCAGAAAAAAGCTACCTGCGCCATCCGGGACTGAACGATTATCGCCGGATGATCCCCTCACTCAGCGTGAAGGAGACGCCATGAAAGAAAAACCCTCTGATGGGGTAAGACTGGATAAATGGCTGTGGGCTGCCCGTTTTTATAAAACGCGCGCCCTGGCCCGCGAGATGGTTGACGGCGGCAAAGTGCACTACAACGGGCAGCGCGCTAAGCCCAGCAAGATTGTTGAACTGAATGCCACCCTGACGCTGCGTCAGGGAAATGACGAGCGTACGGTGGTGATCAAAGCCATCACTGAACAACGTCGACCCGCGACCGAAGCCGTGTTGCTCTATGAAGAGACCGCAGAAAGCATCGAGAAACGCGAAAAAACGGCGCAGGCGCGCAAGCTGAATGCCCTGACCATGCCGCATCCCGACAGGCGACCGGACAAGAAAGAGCGCCGCAACCTGATAAAATTTAAATACGGCGAAAATGAGTGATCGTCGTTAAACGAGAGAAAACTATGGCCCAACACGACCAATTACACCGCTATCTGTTTGAGCAATTTGCTGTTCGCGGCGAGCTGGTGACTGTATCTGAAACCTGGCAGCAGATTCTGGAAAACCACAACTATCCGCTGCCGGTGAAAACCCTCCTTGGCGAGCTGCTGGTTGCCACCAGCCTGCTCACCGCCACGCTGAAGTTCGCGGGCGACATTACCGTGCAGTTGCAGGGTGACGGGCCAATGAACCTGGCCGTGATTAACGGTAATAACCAGCAGCAAATGCGCGGCGTTGCGCGCGTGCAGGGCGACATCCCGGAAGGTGCAGACCTGAAAACGCTGGTCGGCAACGGCTTCCTGGTGATCACCATCACCCCGGAAGAGGGCGAACGCTATCAGGGCGTGGTAGGTCTGGAAGGCGATACCCTGGCCGCCTGCCTGGAAGATTACTTTATGCGCTCCGAGCAGTTACCTACTCGTCTGTTTATCCGTACCGGCGAAGTAGAAGGTAAACCCGCCGCGGGCGGTATGCTGCTGCAGGTACTGCCAGCGCAGAATGCGCAGGGCGATGATTTCGAACACCTGGCTACGCTTACCGAAACCATCAAAGCGGAAGAGCTGCTGACGCTACCCGCGAATGATGTACTGTGGCGTTTGTATCACGAAGAAGAGGTCACGCTTTACGATCCACAGGATGTAGAGTTCAAGTGCACCTGTTCCCGTGAACGCTGTGCAGGCGCACTGAAAACGCTGCCGGATGAAGAGATCGACAGCATTCTGGCGGAAGACGGTGAGATCGACATGAACTGCGATTACTGCGGTTCACACTATGTCTTTAACGCCATGGATATAGCAGAAATTCGTAATAACGCCTCTCCGGCGGATCCGCAGGTTCACTAATCCTGTTATGAACTGCCCTCTCTGCAGGGCAGTTCATCTTCTTCTCGCTTCCTTTTTCCCGCGCCTCCCAGCCTGACTCATCTTTTTCTCTCCGTTTACGTTATGCGAATCACTTTCCATTCTGTAAGTATTACGTAATTTACTTTCATGTATGCGATTACATTCACATTCTTTTGGATTAAATCACCACCTCTTAACCTTTTAGGAACATTTTCTCCAACCAAAAAATGAATCCTGCCATAATCTGTGCCGCGGAGTGACAGGAGTTACAGCGTTTTCCGTTAAAAGGGTTTTGTCCGGATACGTAAATCTATGAGCCCCGTCGCGGTCAACAAACTCAGAAAAACCCTACAATTTTAGGCAGTACATATTGGCTAAGGAGCAGTGACATGCGCGTTAAAAGTTTAACCCCGCAAGATCTCAAGGCTTATGGTATTCACGACGTCCAGGAAATCGTTTATAACCCCGATTACGATACGCTGTATCAGGAAGAGCTTAATCCGGCACTGGAAGGCTACGAACGCGGGATATTAACGAATACCGGCGCTATCGCCGTTGATACCGGTATCTTTACCGGCCGTTCGCCAAAAGATAAGTATATTGTCCGTGACGACACGACCCGTGACACCCTGTGGTGGGCAGATAATGGTAAAGGGAAAAACGACAACAAACCGCTTTCCCCTGAAACATGGCAGCACCTGAAATCGCTGGTCACCCATCAACTTTCTGGCAAGCGTCTGTTTATTATCGACGCTTTCTGTGGTGCCAATGCCGATACCCGTCTCTCGGTGCGCTTTATCACTGAGGTGGCCTGGCAGGCACATTTCGTCAAAAATATGTTTATCCGCCCGACCGATGAAGAATTACAGGATTTCGAACCTGACTTTATCGTGATGAACGGCGCGAAGTGCACCAACCCGCAGTGGAAAGAGCAGGGGCTGAATTCCGAGAACTTTGTGGCATTCAACCTCACGGAGCGTATTCAGCTGATTGGCGGAACATGGTACGGCGGCGAAATGAAAAAAGGGATGTTCTCGGTCATGAACTACCTGCTGCCGCTGAAAGGCATTGCCTCTATGCACTGCTCGGCTAACGTGGGCGAGAAGGGTGACGTAGCGGTCTTCTTCGGCCTTTCCGGCACTGGAAAGACGACTCTCTCCACCGATCCGAAGCGCCGTCTGATTGGCGATGATGAACATGGCTGGGATGATGACGGCGTGTTTAACTTCGAAGGCGGGTGCTATGCCAAGACCATTCGTCTCTCACCCGAAGCGGAACCGGATATCTATCAGGCCATCCGTCGCGACGCGCTGCTGGAGAACGTTACCGTCCGTGCCGACGGTAGCGTCGATTTTGACGATGCGTCAAAAACCGAAAACACCCGCGTGAGTTACCCGATTTACCATATCGACAATATTGTGAAGCCGGTATCGAAAGCGGGTCATGCCACGAAGGTCATCTTCCTTACCGCCGATGCGTTTGGCGTGCTGCCGCCGGTATCTCGTCTGACCGCGAGCCAGACTCAGTATCACTTCCTTTCGGGCTTTACCGCCAAGCTGGCAGGTACCGAACGTGGCGTCACCGAGCCGACCCCGACCTTCTCGGCCTGTTTTGGCGCAGCGTTTCTCTCTCTGCACCCAACGCAGTATGCCGAAGTGCTGGTGAAGCGCATGCAGGCAGCCGGTGCGCAGGCCTACCTGGTAAATACCGGCTGGAACGGCACCGGCAAGCGTATCTCGATTAAAGATACCCGCGCCATTATCGACGCCATTCTGAATGGTTCGCTGGATGATGCGGAAACCTTTACGTTGCCGATGTTTGATCTGGCCATCCCAACGGCGCTGCCGGGCGTAGAGACGCGCATTCTCGATCCGCGTAATACCTACGGCTCACCGGAGCAGTGGCAAGAAAAAGCGCAATCGCTGGCGAAGCTGTTTATTGAGAACTTCGAGAAGTATACCGATACCCCGGCGGGCGCTGCGCTGGTGAGTGCGGGACCAAGGTAAAGGTAAAAGTAAAAAGGCAACGAACGTTGCCTTTTTTCATGTTTTCTTTCTCTCCCTGTGGGAGAGGGCCGGGGTGAGGGCATCAGACCGCACCTTCACGATCTAACTCTCTTTCACCTGCCCTCGCGTAACCGGCACCGGTAACCAGGCACGAATGCTCAACCCGCCCCGCTCACTGGTACCAATCTCCAGCAGGCCGTTATGGTTATCAACAATACGCTGCACAATCGCCAGGCCAAGACCGGTCCCGCTCGTGCTACGGGCACTGTCGCCACGCACAAACGGCTGAAACAGGTGCTTACGCTGCTCAGGTTTAATGCCCGGGCCATCATCCTCCACCTGGAACCAGGCGCGGTTCAGTTCAGAACCGCTGCTCACTCTAATCCAGCCATTACCATAGCGGGCAGCGTTCACCACCATATTGGCGATAGCGCGTTTGATGGAGAGCGGGTGCATACGCACCTGAATTTCGCCTGGCTGCATCGCGGTTTCGATTTCGCGTTCATAACCACTCTCTGCTGCCACCACTTCACCAAGCACCGCGTTCAGATCGGCCATCTCCATGGGCATCTCCTGCCCGGTACGCAGGTAGTCGATGAACTGCTCAATAATGGCATTGCACTCTTCGATGTCTTTATTAATCGACTCGGCGAGATACCCGTCCTCTTCGCCCATCATCTCTGTCGCCAGACGGATGCGCGTAAGCGGCGTTCGCAGATCATGGCTGACACCCGCCATCAATAGCGTTCGGTCATCCGCCAGTTGCTTCACCCCTGCCGCCATATGGTTAAAGGCACGGGTTACCGACCGCACTTCCGATGCGCCATATTCACGCAGCGGCGGCGGAATAATCCCTCTACCGACCTGCAGCGCAGCATGCTCCAGGTCGACCAGGGGTCGGTTTTGTATACGGATGAATAGCCATGCGCCGCCTATCGCCAGCAGCATAATGGCCAGGGTGTAACGGAACAGCGGCGAGAAGTCGCCCTGGTGGATTTCGGTGAGCGGTACGCGCACCCAGATATTGGGTGACAGCCAGGTTTTCAGCCAGACGACTGGCGAGCTTTTGTTAACCTCGACGCGCACTTCCGTCGGGCCACCCAACTGCTGCGCCATCTGCTGGCTGAGAAATTCATAGTGCTGGGCCCAGCGCAGGCCTGCGTCTTCCGCCGCTTCGTTTGAATAGAGCGATATCCCCAGCTCCCGGTAAATTTCACGGCGGAACGCCGGCGGAACCACCAGCTGGGTGCCATCTTCCAGCTGCAGTTTATCGGTCATCAGCATACGGACTTCGTACGCCAGAACCTTATTAAACTGTTGAAGACTAGGCAGAATCGCAAAGTTCAGCACCACCAGATAGGTCGTCACCAGGCTGACGAACAGCAAGGTGACGATCAATAACAGGGTGCGGGCAAACGAGCTTCGCGGCGAGAAACGCATTCGCCTCATGCTTTAGAGCCGTCCGGCACAAATACGTAGCCCAGGCCCCAGACGGTCTGGATATAGCGCGGATGCGCGGGATCTTCTTCCACCATGCGACGCAGGCGAGAGATCTGCACGTCGATGGAGCGCTCCATGGCGGAATATTCGCGGCCACGCGCCAGGTTCATCAGCTTATCGCGCGAGAGCGGCTCACGCGGGTGGCTGACCAGCGCTTTCAGAACCGCAAACTCACCGCTGGTGAGCGGCATTGGCTCATCTTCGCGGAACATCTCGCGGGTGCCGAGGTTAAGCTTGAACTTACCGAAAGCGATAACCGCCTCTTCCTGAGAAGGCGCGCCCGGCAGTTCGTTCGCCTGGCGGCGCAGCACAGCGCGGATACGCGCCAGCAGTTCGCGCGGGTTAAACGGTTTTGGAATGTAGTCGTCGGCGCCGATCTCCAGCCCTACGATACGGTCAACTTCTTCCCCTTTCGCCGTCACCATAATGATTGGCATCGGGTTGCTTTGACTGCGCAGACGGCGGCAAATAGACAGGCCATCTTCGCCCGGTAACATCAGATCCAGTACCATCAGGTGGAAGGATTCACGGGTCAACAGGCGGTCCATCTGTTCGGCGTTGGCTACGCTACGAACCTGGAAGCCCTGCTCGGTCAGATAACGCTCAAGCAGCGCGCGCAGGCGCATGTCGTCATCTACCACCAGAATCTTATAATTCTCTTGCATTGTGTGTACTCCCAAAGGTTCGGATACTCTTGAAGAACGTATTCTAAAAAAGTGCGCGTCTACGACCAGCTAATTCTGGTATAAATTCTAGTCGAAATTGTTACAAAGCATATTTAACAGCAGCTTATCTGCATAATCCATCACATAAATCATTATTAATCCTGTCTGTTACGCTCAGTGATACCTAATGTGCGTAAATGAGACAGGCCAGGTAGTAAGGCAAGATGATGAAAACGCCCCTGATCACCCGCGAAGGGTATGAGAACCTCAAGAAAGAGCTGGATACCCTGTGGCGCGAAGAGCGCCCGGAAGTGACTAAAAAAGTGACCTGGGCGGCTAGCCTGGGCGATCGCAGTGAAAATGCGGACTACCAGTACAACAAAAAGCGGTTACGCGAAATCGACCGCCGGGTGCGTTACCTGACCAAATGCCTGGAGAACCTGAAAATCGTCGATTACTCCCCCCAGCAGGAGGGCAAAGTCTTCTTTGGCGCCTGGGTTGAAATTGAAAACGACGACGGCGATCTCAAGCGTTTTCGCATTGTCGGCTACGATGAAATTTTTGGTCGTAAGGATTACATCTCCATCGACTCCCCCATGGCCCGCGCGCTGTTGAAAAAAGAGGTAGGGGATATCGCCATCGTCCACACCCCTGCGGGTGAAGCGAGCTGGTACGTGAATGAGATCCAGTACGTTAAATAGTCCGAGAGCACCCTCCCCGGCTGGCATTTTGCGGTGCCAGCCCGTATAACTATCCCCCTGATTTTTGATCCACAAGATGAACCAATCATGATGAAAGAGTCGCTCTGCCGCATTATTGCGGGTGATATTCAGGCCAGAGCCGAACAGGTAGAAGCTGCCGTTCGCCTGCTTGACGAAGGGAACACCGTGCCGTTTATTGCACGTTATCGTAAGGAAGTCACCGGCGGCCTGGATGATACCCAGTTGCGTAACCTGGAGACCCGTCTGGGCTACCTTCGCGAACTGGAAGACCGACGTCAGGCGATCCTGAAATCCATCGGCGAACAGGGAAAGCTGACCAGCGATCTGGAAAAAGCCATCAATGGCACCCTGAGCAAAACGGAATTAGAAGATCTCTATCTGCCCTACAAACCGAAGCGCCGCACGCGTGGGCAGATTGCGATCGAAGCGGGCCTTGAGCCGCTGGCCGATCTGCTGTGGAACGACCCCTCGCATGACCCGGAAACAGAAGCCGCCAAATTTATCGACGCCGACAAAGGGGTGGCGGATACCAAGGCCGCGCTCGACGGAGCACGCTACATTCTGATGGAGCGTTTTGCCGAAGATGCCGCCCTGCTCGCCAGGGTGCGTGATTATCTCTGGAAGAATGCCCACATTGTTGCCACCGTGGTGGCAGGGAAAGAGGAAGAAGGCGCGAAATTCCGCGACTACTTCGATCACCATGAGCCGATTGCTACCGCCCCTTCTCACCGTGCGCTGGCGATGTTCCGCGGCCGCAACGAAGGTGTGCTGCAACTCTCCCTGAATGCTGACCCGCAGTTTGACGAGCCGCCAAAAGAGAGCCATTGCGAGCAGATCATTGCCGATCACCTCAATCTTCGCCTGAACAACGCCCCGGCGGACAGCTGGCGCAAAAACGTGGTGAGCTGGACCTGGCGCATCAAGATCTTAATGCACCTCGAAACCGAACTGATGGGCACCGTGCGCGAACGCGCGGAAGACGAGGCGATCAACGTCTTCGCCCGTAACCTGCACGACCTGCTGATGGCTGCGCCTGCTGGCCTGCGCGCGACCATGGGTCTCGATCCGGGTCTGCGTACCGGCGTGAAAGTGGCCGTGGTTGACGGCACCGGCAAGCTGGTTGCCACCGATACCATCTATCCACATACCGGCCAGGCCGCGAAAGCCGCCGTTGCGGTGGCCGCCCTGTGCGAGAAATATAACGTCGAGCTGGTGGCGATTGGCAACGGCACGGCGTCGCGTGAAACCGAGCGTTTCTACCTTGACGTGCAGAAGCAGTTCCCGAAAGTGACGGCGCAGAAAGTGATCGTCAGCGAGGCGGGCGCCTCCGTCTATTCCGCATCTGAACTGGCGGCCCAGGAGTTCCCGGATCTGGACGTTTCTCTGCGCGGTGCGGTCTCTATCGCCCGTCGTCTGCAGGATCCGCTGGCGGAGCTGGTGAAGATTGACCCGAAATCCATCGGCGTGGGCCAGTATCAACACGACGTCAGCCAGACGCAGCTGGCGCGTAAGCTGGATGCGGTGGTGGAAGACTGCGTAAACGCCGTTGGCGTAGACCTGAACACCGCCTCGGTTCCTCTCCTGACCCGCGTGGCAGGCTTAACCCGCATGATGGCGCAAAACATCGTCGCCTGGCGTGACGAGAACGGCCAGTTCCAGAATCGTCAGCAGTTACTGAAGGTCAGCCGCCTGGGGCCTAAAGCTTTTGAGCAGTGCGCGGGCTTCCTGCGTATTAACCACGGCGACAACCCGCTCGATGCCTCCACCGTTCACCCGGAAGCCTACCCGGTTGTGGAGCGTATTCTGGCCGCCACCCAGCAGGCGCTGAAAGATCTGATGGGCGACAACAGCGCGCTGCGCAACCTGAAGGCCGTCGATTTCACCGACGAGCAGTTCGGCGTGCCGACGGTCACCGACATCATCAAAGAGCTGGAAAAACCGGGCCGTGACCCGCGTCCTGAATTTAAAACCGCCACCTTTGCCGACGGCGTCGAGACCATGAACGACCTGCTGCCGGGCATGGTGCTGGAAGGCGCGGTAACCAACGTCACCAACTTTGGCGCGTTTGTAGATATTGGCGTCCATCAGGATGGCCTGGTTCACATCTCTTCGCTGGCGGATAAGTTCGTGGAAGACCCGCACACCGTAGTCAAAGCAGGCGACATCGTGAAAGTGAAGGTGCTGGAAGTGGATCTGCAGCGCAAGCGTATTGCCCTGACCATGCGTCTGGATGAGCAGCCGGGCGAGACCAACGCGCGCCGTGGCAACGGCGGCGCTCGCGATCAGCAGCGTCCGGCAGCCAAAGCGGCGAAACCGCGCGGGCGTGACGCACAGCCGGCGGGTAATAGCGCGATGATGGATGCCCTGGCGGCAGCCCTGGGTAAAAAACGCTAAACCTCTCTACCCTCTCCAGCCGGAGAGGGTATTTAATCCTGTAATAGTATTGCTTTATTCCTCACCCTTTATTTCATTCTGAAACCGATTGCACATCCGTTATTAAACTGTAATTTATCACTCCATTAACAAATAAGTCATTTTTCCCACGAATCGAATATTCATTAAATATTGAGCAAGGTCAAACAGCCCGCAAATTAATAGCGCTATGCACATTTCGTCACAGTTTGAATATTGCTGGTAGTAACCATTCTCATTATCATTGCATCTGTTTATTATTTCACCTCAGTGTAAGTAGGCACTATGCAATTCACTCCAGACAGTGCATGGAAGATCACCGGATTCACGCGTGAAATCAGCCCGGCTTATCGACAGAAACTCCTGTCATTGGGCATGTTGCCGGGGTCCTCGTTCCAGGTCGTGCGGGTAGCACCTCTGGGCGATCCCATACATATCGAGACGCGCCGGGTGAACCTGGTGCTGCGCAAAAAAGATCTCGCATTCATTGAAGTCGAAGCCATGCCTCAATAATCCGCCAGCCGTCACCACGAGTTTTGAAAAATGAATAAATTAACCATTGGCTTAATTGGCAATCCAAATTCCGGCAAAACCACATTATTTAATCAATTAACTGGCGCACGTCAGCGCGTGGGAAACTGGGCGGGCGTTACGGTTGAACGAAAAGAGGGACAATTTTCGACGACGGATAATAATGTCACTCTGGTTGACCTGCCGGGTACCTATTCTCTTACCACTATCTCGTCGCAAACCTCGCTCGATGAACAAATAGCTTGTCACTATATTTTGAGCGGCGATGCGGATTTACTGATTAACGTGGTGGATGCCTCTAACCTCGAGCGCAATCTCTATCTGACATTACAGCTGCTGGAGCTTGGGATACCCTGCGTGGTGGCGCTGAACATGCTCGATATTGCGGAGAAACAGAAAGTCCGCATCGATATCGACGCGCTGGCCGCGCGCCTCGGCTGCCCGGTGGTGCCGCTTATCTCTACCCGTGGTCGTGGTATCGATGCCCTGAAGCTGGCCATTGACCGTCACCAGAAAAACAGTGACCTTGAGCTGGTGCATTACCCTCGCCCGCTACTGCGCGAAGCCGATCGGCTGGCGCAATTCATGGACCCGACGATGCCGCAAAAACAGCGCCGCTGGCTTGGTCTGCAGATGCTGGAAGGAGATATCTACAGCCGCGCCTTTGCCGGCAATGCCGCCCAAAAACTGGAGGCGTCGCTGGCCCATCTCAGCGAAGAGCTGGATGACCCGGCCCTGCATATCGCCGATGCCCGCTATCAGAGTATCGCCGCCGTCTGCGAAGTGGTTAGCAATACCCTGACCGCTGAGCCCAGCCGCTTCACCGCTGCGGTAGATCGCATTATCCTCAACCGCTTCCTCGGTCTGCCCGTCTTCCTGCTGGTGATGTATTTGATGTTCTTGCTGGCAATCAACATTGGCGGGGCGCTGCAACCGCTGTTTGACGTCGGCTCGGTGGCAATCTTCATTCACGGTTTGCAATGGCTCGGCTACACCCTGCACTTCCCCGAATGGCTGACCATTTTCCTCGCCCAGGGGATTGGCGGCGGGATCAACACCGTTCTGCCGCTGGTTCCCCAGATTGGCATGATGTATCTGTTCCTCTCCTTCCTGGAGGACTCTGGCTACATGGCCCGCGCGGCTTTTGTGATGGACCGTCTGATGCAGGCGCTGGGTCTGCCGGGCAAATCCTTCGTGCCGCTGATTGTCGGCTTCGGCTGTAACGTCCCGTCGGTGATGGGGGCGCGAACCCTGGATGCGCCACGTGAACGTCTGATGACCATCATGATGGCACCCTTTATGTCCTGCGGCGCGCGTCTGGCGATTTTCGCCGTCTTTGCGGCGGCGTTCTTCGGCCAGCAGGGAGCGCTGGTGGTCTTCTCGCTGTACGTGCTCGGGATTGTGATGGCTATTCTTACCGGCCTGATGCTGAAGCACACCATTATGCGTGGCGAAGCGTCGCCCTTCGTGATGGAGTTGCCGGTCTACCACGTCCCGCACCTGAAAAGCCTGTTGATTCAAACCTGGCAGCGTCTTAAAGGCTTCGTGGTGCGCGCCGGTAAAGTGATCGTGGTGGTCAGTATTTTCCTTAGCGCCCTGAATAGCTTCACCCTCAGCGGAAAAGCGGCCGATAACATCAACGACTCCGCGCTGGCCTCCGTCAGCCGCGTCATCACGCCGCTGTTCAAACCCATCGGTGTGCATGAGGATAACTGGCAGGCCACCGTTGGGCTGTTTACCGGTGCGATGGCTAAAGAGGTGGTCGTCGGAACACTGAACACGCTCTACACTGCCGAAAACATTCAGGAAGAGGCCTTTAACCCGGCGGAATTTCACCTCGGTGACGAGCTGTACAGCGCCGTGGATGAAACCTGGCAGAGCCTGAAAGAGACCTTCAGCCTGAGCGTGCTGGCCAACCCCATCGAAGCCAGCAAAGGCGACGGTGAAATGGCGACCGGCGCCATGGGCGTGATGAGCGAGAAATTTGGCAGCGCCTCGGCCGCCTACAGCTATCTGATCTTCGTTCTGCTCTATATTCCGTGCATCTCGGTTATGGGGGCGATTGCCCGCGAGTCCAGCCGCGGCTGGATGGGCTTCTCCGTACTGTGGGGGCTGAACATCGCGTATTCGCTCTCTACGCTCTTCTATCAGACGGTCAATTTCAGCCAGCATCCGCAGTTCAGCCTGGTCTCTATTCTGGCGGTGGTGTTGTTCAACGTGGTACTGCTTGGCATGCTGCGCCGGGCGCGCAGTCGTGTGGATATTAACCTACTGGCGACACGTAAAACGCCGGCTCACTGCTGCGACAGCCCGGCAGAAAGTTGCCACTAAGGAGCGCAATATGGCATCGATGATTGACGTTCGGGATTTACTGGCGCTCCAGGGAAGAATGGAGGCGAAACAGATCGGTCTTCGTCTGCATACCCCGCAGGCGCTGGTGGATGCCATGCTGCACCGTCTTGAGGCGATGGGTAAAGCAGTACGTATTCAGGAGGAGCGCGAAAATTGCCTCTCCGGCAGCTGTAAAAGTTGCCCCGAAGGGAAAGCCTGCCTCAGAGAGTGGTGGGCACTGCGTTAATCAGGAAGCCGGGCATCACTGCCCGGCTCGCCTCGCTTACTTAAAGACTTCTGCGGTTGCGCGTACGTTTTTCGTATCTTTATTGGCGCTGGTAACCACAAAATATTTTCCGCCCATTTCGTCCGCTTTCTGTGAAAGCTCTTTTTTAGCGTCCATTGGCGCCGTGGTGTCAGACGTTGAAATCTCACCGACTTTGGTCAAATTCATCTCTTTCGCTTTGTCTTTTTCCAGCTCCTGTGCCGCAAAGACGCCAAAAGAAAGTGACCCGATAACCAGAGATGTAACAATACCTGTAACAAGTTTCATAGTCATAACTCCCAAAGAAATTGTTGTTTTGATAGCCGTAGGCAGAACAACCGCAACGACTTCTTGAGTATTGTTGCGGCACGTGACTTTTGCCAGGCGGATTAAAAAACAATCATTCGATGCGTTGACGTAGCGCAATCAGCGCGGCGCAAAATTCGGCGGGATGAGAGACAAACGGCGCATGTGCCGCTTTGGGAATTACCAGCGATTCGCTATCAGGCCATAGCGCATCCAGCAAGGGGACGATCTTGCGCGGTACCAGCCCATCCAGGTAGCCGTAGATCCGCAGATGCGGCATCGCCAGCGCAGCCAGCGGCGCGCGCAGATCGACCGTTTTTAGTATCTCCAGTCCACCGTTCAGCACGCTGACGTCGGGCATTGGCAAAGACAGCACGATGCTTTTGAGCAGGCGCGCATCCTGGCGAGCAGTGTCGGTGCCCATGGTTTGTAGCGCCAGAAAACGCTCTACCGTGCGCTGAAAATCGTCACTCAGCTGTTGCTGGAACCCGGCTAACACCTCGGATTTGATACCCGGCCACCCCTCACGCGCACTAAAGCAAGGCGAGGATGCCACCGTCACCAGCGCCTGAACACGCGTCGGGTGCGTCAGTGCGATCTGGCTCGCCACCAGCCCGCCCAGACTCCAGCCGAGCCAGATCGCGTTTTGCGGCGCCCGTTCCAGAACCTCTTCGGCCATCGCCTCCAGCGTCAGGGCCTGATAGCCGCGGCTGCGGCCGAAACCGGGCAGATCCACCAGGTGCAGGGTAAAGTGCGAGGCGAGTTCCTCGCGAATTGTATTCCATACTTCGGCATTCAGCCCCCATCCGTGCAGCAGCACAAGATGACAATTTCCTGTGCCTACGGTCT
Source organism: Leclercia pneumoniae (assembly GCF_017348915.1). NCBI lineage: Bacteria > Pseudomonadati > Pseudomonadota > Gammaproteobacteria > Enterobacterales > Enterobacteriaceae > Leclercia > Leclercia pneumoniae. The sequence goes on from NZ_CP071383.1 coordinate 3,979,091, forward strand.
GCCACCAAAGACTCTTCATCGCTTACTGTTCTCTTTTATCTACAAGGAGGAGAGCTATGCTAACAGTGCCTGGCTTGTGCTGGCTATGTCGGATGCCCTTAATGCTGAGCCATTGGGGCATCTGCTCAGTCTGTGAGAAAGCCATTACGCCACCGCGTGGATGCTGTCCGCAGTGTGGCTTATCGGCATCCAGCCTTTTTCTGCCGTGCGGACGCTGTCTGCGCAGGCCACCGCCCTGGCAGGCACTGGTGGCAGTCTGTCCCTATATCCCCCCGGTCAGCAGGCTGGTGCATCAGTTTAAATTTTCTCGTCGCAGCCAGCTGGCGCAACCGCTGGCAAGGCTGTTGCTGTTAGCAATATTGCGGGCCAGACGCACCCGGGCACTGCCTCCGGTGGAGATGATTGTCAGCGTGCCGCTCTGGTCTCGGCGTCACTGGCGGCGCGGGTTTAACCAGAGCGACCTGCTCTGCCGTCCGCTGGCGCGCTGGCTCAAGTGTGACTACAACCCCGCCGCCCTTCGACGCACCCGGCCCACCGCTACCCAGCACCAGCTTAGCGCCAGATTGCGAAAGCAGAACCTGAAGCAGGCGTTTCAGCTTGAATTCCCGGTGGCGGGTCGCCATATCGCTATTGTGGATGATGTCGTGACAACAGGTACGACCGTGGCTGAACTATCCCGCCTGCTTTTGCGAAGCGGCGTGGCCTCGGTTCAGGTATGGTGTCTGTGTCGAACCTTGTAGCGCCCCCAGGTTGGGCGTATTATAACCAGGTATTTTAGTCAACTATTAGGCCAATGCTATGATCCGTATTTCCGATGCTGCACAAGCGCACTTTGCCAAACTGCTGGCAAATCAGGAAGAAGGGACCCAGATTCGCGTTTTTGTCATCAATCCGGGTACCCCGAACGCAGAATGCGGCGTCTCTTATTGCCCACCGGACGCTGTGGAAGCAACTGACACCGCCCTGAAATTTGAGCAACTGACTGCCTATGTCGATGAGCTGAGCTCACCGTATCTGGAAGATGCGGAGATTGATTTTGTGACCGACCAGTTGGGTTCGCAGTTAACGCTGAAAGCGCCAAATGCCAAAATGCGCAAAGTGAGCGATGACGCTCCGCTGATGGAACGCGTTGAGTACCTGCTGCAGTCGCAAATTAACCCGCAGCTGGCCGGGCACGGCGGTCGCGTCTCCCTGATGGAGATCACCGAAGATGGCCTGGCGATTCTGCAGTTCGGCGGTGGCTGTAACGGCTGTTCCATGGTCGACGTCACCCTGAAAGAAGGGATTGAAAAGCAGCTGCTGAATGAGTTCCCGGAGCTGAAAGGCGTGCGCGATCTCACCGAGCACCAGCGCGGCGAGCACTCTTACTACTAAGTTCCCGTCTGTTTTGCCCGGTGGCGGCGTCGCTAACCGGGCCATAGAACCCGACTCCAGGCCGGGCCATGCGTTTACGCTGGCCCGGCTTTTCTTTTGCCCTCTCCTGCACCATAAGTTGACCTGCGTCTCATAATTCAAATTTTGACCGGCCGGGTGATTCTCAAATCACCAATGTTACCCGTATCATTCGCGTGGGCACTAACCCCCCCAATAACAGCCGACTAAACTAGGTAGTCTGGACGGTATCAGTGTTAGTGCCATTACAACTCTGTTCCCAGTTGGGGCAATTGGACAATAGTCGTTGAAACAACGACGTTACCCATAACAATTCAAAGGCCAGGTCAATCATGCCATTAGTCATCGTAGCTATCGGTGTTGTGTTATTACTGCTCTTGATGATCCGTTTCAAAGTGAACGGCTTCATCGCTCTGGTTCTGGTGGCGCTTGCAGTCGGTTTGATGCAGGGTATGCCGCTGGTAAAAGTTATCAGCTCTATTAAAGCCGGTGTCGGCGGTACGCTGGGTAGCCTGGCGCTGATCATGGGCTTCGGTGCCATGCTCGGTAAAATGCTGGCGGACTGCGGTGGCGCACAGCGCATTGCAACCACGTTGATTGCCAAATTTGGTAAGCAGCATATCCAGTGGGCGGTGGTGTTAACCGGCTTTACCGTGGGTTTCGCCCTCTTCTATGAAGTCGGTTTCGTACTGATGCTACCGCTGGTGTTCACCATTGCCGCCGCGGCGAATATCCCTCTGCTGTTCGTTGGCGTTCCGATGGCGGCGGCGCTCTCCGTCACGCACGGCTTCCTGCCACCGCACCCGGGCCCGACCGCAATCGCGACCATCTTCCATGCCGATATGGGTAAAACCCTGCTGTTCGGTACTATTTTGGCTATCCCGACCGTTATCCTCGCAGGCCCGGTGTTTGCACGCTGCCTGAAAGGGATCGACAAGCCTATTCCGGAAGGTCTGTACAACGCTAAAACCTTTACGGAAGACGAGATGCCAAGCTTTGGCGTCAGCGTCTGGACCTCTCTGGTACCGGTTGTGCTGATGGCGATGCGCGCCGTGGCGGAGATGGTTCTGCCAAAAGGTCATGCTTTCCTGGGCGTGGCTGAATTCCTCGGCGACCCGGTTATGGCTACCCTGATTGCGGTGCTGATTGCCCTCTTCACCTTCGGCCTGAACCGTGGCCGTAGCATGGATCAGATTAACGATACCCTGAGCTCTTCGATCAAAATCATCGCCATGATGCTGCTGATTATCGGCGGCGGCGGTGCGTTTAAACAGGTTCTGGTTGATAGCGGCGTGGATAAATACATTGCCTCTATGATGCACGAAACCAATATCTCGCCGATCCTGATGGCCTGGTCTATCGCCGCAGTACTGCGTATCGCCCTCGGTTCTGCAACCGTGGCAGCCATTACTGCCGGGGGGATTGTTGCCCCGTTGATCGCCACTACCGGCGTCAGCCCGGAGCTGATGGTGATTGCCGTCGGTTCAGGTAGCGTGATTTTCTCGCACGTGAACGATCCGGGCTTCTGGCTGTTCAAAGAGTACTTCAACCTGACTATCGGCGAGACCATTAAGTCCTGGTCGATGCTGGAAACCATTATTTCGGTCTGCGGCCTGGTGGGCTGTCTGCTGCTGGCAACGGTGGTATAAAAAACGAAACCCGCCATCCGGCGGGTTTTTGTTATTTCTGGCGTTTTGACAGCGCTTTTCGCCGCTTATCCAGATCCTTAATCAGCTTGTTGACCCCGTCATCGGCAAACATCGCCTCCAGCGAGGTGGATAACTTCCGGCGCCAGTTCTTGTACTGATAACTGGTGCCAGGAATGTTCACCGGCCCGGCCATATCGAGCCAGTCTTCTGGCTGCAACCCTAACAGCGCACTGTTGCTATCGGCAATGTAACGCTGCATACCGCGATTCAGGGTTGGGGTCATCGCCATCAGCGACGCTTTGTGACCGGTACGTTTCGGCAGACAGCCATGTTTATGTAACGCATCCAGCAGCCCCTGCTTCGACAGCTCTCTGTCCTGATACAGCCCGCGCAGCACTACCTCATCGGGATACAGCCCTAAGGTTTTACCGAGCGTGAGATCGCCACTCTCCCAGTAGCCTCTGAGCGTAGGAAGGTCATGCGTCGTCGCGACTGCCATTGACTGCTGAGGATACGCTTGCGGCGCACGGAAATTCTTCTCATGGTCGTTTTCAAAATAGAGCACCTTGTAGGAGTAAACGCCGCTGTCGCGCAGTTTACTGACGATCTCGACCGGCACGGTGCCAAGGTCTTCGCCAATCACCATGCAGTTGTGGCGCTTGCTTTCCAGCGCCAGGATCGCGAGCAGATCGTCTACCGGGTAATGAACGTAAGCGCCGTGATCCGCGGTTTCACCGTAGGGGATCCACCACAGACGCAGCACCGACATCACATGATCGATACGCAGCGCGCCGCAGTTCTGCATGTTGGCACGCAGCAGTTCGATGAAGGGCTCGTAGGCACGAGACACGATAACGTGCGGATCCATCGGCGGCAGTCCCCAGTTCTGGCCCAGGGGGCCGAGAATGTCCGGCGGTGCGCCTACCGAGGCTTTCAGACAGTAGAGTTCACGGTCGCACCAGGTCTCCGCTCCCCCTTCTGCCACCCCCACCGCCAGGTCGCGATAAAGACCAATCGGCATGTTGTAACCCTGGCTTACCTGCCAGCAGGCGGCGAACTGGGTATACGCCAGCCACTGCAGCCAGAGGTAGAACTCCACTTCGTCAGCATGCTGTTCGCAAAAGGCGCGAACCTGAGGGGAGTCAACGGACTGATAGGCCTCCGGCCAGACCGGCCACCCCCAGCGCATTTCGTCCTCTTTAACCTGCTGCGCATGCAGCGCATCGAACGCCGCCTGCCAGTACAGGCTTTCGCCTTCGGCGGCGATAAACTGCCGGAAGGCCAGCATATCGGCATCGTCACGCTGAGAAAAACCTTTCCACGCCATACGCAGGGCGGCCATTTTCAGCGCCGTCACGGTGGCGTAATCCACCCATTCAGCCTCACGCGCCTGCCTCAGCGCCTGTTGCGTGGTATCTAACGCCCACCATGCTTGCGCCTCAGCACTGTTTTTAAAGTCATCTAAGGCATTAACGTCGATATAAATCACGTTCAGCCAGCGACGAGACGACGGGCTGTACGGGCTGGCGCTCTCCGGGTTCGCCGGGTAAAGCGCATGAATCGGGTTCAGGCCAATAAAGGCGCCGCCGCGCTCACCCACTTCGGCGAGCATCGATTTGAGATCGCCAAAATCACCGATCCCCCAGTTGGCTTCTGAACGCAGGGTGTAGAGCTGTACGCAAGCCCCCCACAACTTTTTCCCTTCCAGCAAGGCCTGGGGTTCATAGCAGCGTTTGGGCGCCACAATCACGCGGCAGTGCCAGCGATGGTCGTCCTGGGTTAGCGTCAGAGTGTGGTAGCCCTCCGGCAACTTTGCCGGAAGGTTCAGGTTTTTGCCGCCAGTGGCATGGCCTTTATGCTGTTGCCCCGTTTCAGTGGTCAGCAGCCAGGCAAACTCACCGTGGCCTTCGATCGGCAGCGGCATTTTTTTACCGGCAGTGAACACTTTCACATTCGGTACAGGGGTGACCGCTGCTTTTGCGCCGGGTGTGGCTTTGTGCATAGCATCCAGCAAACGCCTTTTGGTCTCAGCACCAATAGACTGCGGTTTACCATGAGCATTGATGTAGCTGGGGCTGATCCCCGCCGCCAGGGCGGCATTATCGAGACGTTTGCTTTCCATCGCGCTTCCTTAGCGTTTTGCCTGCCAGATACGAGCCTGGTAGTCACGGATTGAGCGGTCAGAGCTGAACATGCCGCAGCGCGCGGTATTCAGAATACAGGCGCGGGTCCAGGCATCCTGGTCACGGTACAGCACGTCCACCTGTTTTTGCGCATCCACATACGCCGTAAAGTCGGCCATCAGCAGATAAGGATCGCCGCCCTGTTTACCTATGCTGTGCAGCATCTGGTCGAAGGCGTGCTTATCCCCGTCGCTGTATTTACCGCTTTCCAGCTCTTTCAGTACGGCATCCAGCACTTTATCTTTCTTACGCCATTTCACCGGGTCGTAGCCTTTGGCTTTCAGGGCCTTCACCTCTTCCACGGTATGACCAAAGATAAAGATGTTTTCGTCGCCCACCTGTTCGGCAATTTCCACGTTCGCGCCGTCCAGGGTACCTACGGTCAACGCGCCGTTGAGTGCCAGCTTCATGTTACCGGTGCCCGAGGCCTCTTTACCGGCCGTGGAGATCTGCTCTGAGACATCCGCCGCCGGGATCAGCAGCTCTGCCGCTGAAACGCAGTAATCCGGCAGGAAGACCACTTTCAGCTTATCGCCCACTTTCGGGTCGTTATTAACCGCTTCTGCCACCTTATTGATAGCAAAGATAATGTTTTTCGCCAGGTAATAACCCGGCGCCGCCTTGGCACCGAACAGGAATACGCGCGGTACGCGATCGGCCTGCGGGTTCTCGCGGATCTCTTTGTACAGCGCCAGAATATGCAGCAAATTCAGGTGCTGACGTTTGTATTCGTGCAGGCGTTTAATCTGGATATCGAACAGCGCGTGCGGGTTGATCTCAATGCCGGTGCGCGCTTTGACAAACTCTGCCAGACGCACTTTGTTCTCCTGCTTGATGGCCCGATACTGCTCGCGGAATTTCGCGTCATCGGCATACTTTTCCAGGTTGATGAGCTGATCAAGATCGTTAGCCCACTCTTTCTGCAAAGTGCTGTCGAGCAGTGCAGAGAGCGCCGGGTTGCACTGCTTGATCCAGCGACGCGGCGTAATGCCGTTGGTCACGTTGTGGAATTTGTTTGGCCACAGCTGGTGATATTCCGGGAACAGATCTTTCACCACCAGATCGGAGTGCAACGCAGCCACGCCGTTCACCGCAAAGCCACTCACCACGCAGAGATTCGCCATCCGCACCTGTTTGTCATAGACGACCGCCAGCTTCGCCCAGATTGCTTTGTCGCCTGGCCAGGTTTGCTCGACCTGTTTTTTGAAGCGGTTGTTGATCTCGTTAATCAGCTGCATATGGCGTGGCAGCAGGGTTTTAATCAGCTTCTCATCCCAGCACTCCAGCGCTTCTGGCATCAGGGTGTGGTTGGTGTAAGCAAAGGTCTTACTGGTGATGGCCCAGGCATCGTCCCAGCTCATCTGGTGCTCATCGATCAGCACACGCAGCAGTTCCGGGATAGCGATCGTCGGGTGAGTGTCGTTCAACTGGATAACTTCGAAATCAGCCAGATCGGCCACGTTACGGCCCGCCAGGTGGTGGCGACGCAGAATATCGGCCACTGAACAGGCGCACTGGAAATATTGCTGCATCAGACGCAGTTTTTTACCCGCCAGATGGTTGTCGTTCGGGTAGAGCACTTTTGTCAGTTTGTCGGCGTCGATACCCTGCTGCTCTGCGCGCAGGAAATCACCGTCGTTGAATTTGGTCAGGTTGAACGGGTGAGCGTGTGTCGCTTGCCACAGACGCAGCGGCTGAGCCACGCCGTTACGGTAGCCCAGCACTGGCAGATCCCAGGCCTGGCCGGTAATGGTAAAGCCTGGCTCCCAATGCCCCGCTTTTGTCACTTTACCGCCGATGCCCACCTGCACATCCAGCGCCTCGTTGTGGCGGAACCAGGGATAGCTGCCGCGATGCCAGTCGTCCGGCGCCTCCTTCTGCTGACCATCCGCAAAGGATTGACGGAACAGGCCGTACTGGTAATTCAGACCATAGCCGGTGGCCGACTGGCCAACCGTCGCCATTGAGTCCAGGAAACAGGCAGCCAGACGCCCCAGCCCACCGTTACCCAGCGCCGGATCGGTCTCCTCTTCGAGCAGATCGGTAAGGTGAATATTGTGGCCTTTCAGCACATCGCTCACCTCCTGGTACCAGCCCAGGTTCAGCAGGTTGTTACCGGTAAGGCGGCCAATCAAAAACTCCATGGAGATATAGTTGACGTGACGCTGCCCTTTAACCGGCTTTGCCGCAGGTTGGGCGTTCAGTAACTCGGCGAGCGCACCGCTAACGGCTTGCCACCACTGGCGAGACGTCATCTCCTCTGCGGCGACTAAACCAAAACGTTGCCACTGACGCGTCAGTGCGGCCTGAAATTGCGCTTTGTTGAAGGTAGGCTGTGACATAGGGAAACGGCATCCTGTAGAAAAAAATAAACACGTTGGTGCTAGTGTGCCTGGCTCATAAACGCTCTTCCTCCTCCTGCCAGGGATTAGCCAGGGAGGAGTACCGGGGATGAGCATCAAAGTGTGATCGTGGCCACTTTATCCACCCGGTTTCGCCCTTCAGCGCTCAAGAAAACAGTCCGAATCGCCGCCTGTCTCAGAAGAGGATGAACGAAATGTCATCAACACAATAAGGTCATCCTTGTGACAATATGTTTTATAAGGCCGTCAGAAATAGCGCAGGCAAGAAATAATTACTCACGTGAAATAATATTTTTCGACATTAACGTTAAACCAACGTTTTATTTTATAGGGATGACAGTCGCGAAACTTTATTAACTCAGGTGATTGTTAACCTTCGTTTACGGTTTGGCTTGTTAAAGCAGCAGCTTCGGTGCAACCCAGTATCCATGCGCTCTCAAGGCCAATATAAAAGTTCCCTGCTATGCGGTAATATTTTTGTGACAGAGTGCAAATTCAGGCGCATTAAAAACGGTCATAACTTGCAATAAAAGTGTTTCTGGCCGAACTTATAAGCATTAATTACGAAGCGCAAAAAAAATCAAAATTCTCGTTTTCCACACAGTGAAGTGAATACCATGTTGATTCCGTCCAAATTAAGTCGCCCCGTTCGTCTTGACCATACCGTGGTTCGCGAACGGTTACTGGCGAAACTTTCCGGCGCGAACAATTTCCGACTGGCGCTGGTAACGAGCCCTGCGGGCTATGGCAAAACAACGCTCATTTCACAGTGGGCGTCAGGTAAAAGCGATCTTGGCTGGTTCTCCCTTGATGAGGGCGATAACCAGCAGGAGCGCTTTGCCAGCTATCTGATCGCTGCCATTCAGCAAGCCACAAACGGCCACTGCGTCACCAGCGAAGTCATGGTGCAAAAGCGCCAGTATGCCAGCCTCTCTTCACTCTTCTCGCAGCTGTTTATTGAGCTGGCCGAGTGGCACCGTCCGCTATTCCTGGTCATTGACGATTATCATCTGATCACCAATGCGGTGATCCATGAATCGATGCGCTTCTTCCTGCGCCATCAGCCAGAAAACCTTACCCTGGTGGTGCTGTCGCGTAACCTTCCGCAGTTGGGCATTGCCAACCTGCGCGTTCGCGATCAACTGCTTGAGCTGGGCAGTCAGCAGCTCTCCTTTACCCATCAGGAGGCGAAACAGTTCTTCGACTGCCGCCTGACGTCCCCGATTGAAGCCGCCGAGAGCAGCCGTCTGTGTGACGATGTTGCCGGCTGGGCCACCGCTTTACAGCTTATCGCCCTCTCCGCGCGGCAGAACAATAGCCCCACACATCAATCCGCACGGCGTCTGGCAGGCATTAACGCCAGCCACTTGTCAGATTATCTGGTCGACGAAGTGCTCGACAGTGTTGACACCTCCACGCGGCAGTTCCTGCTGAAAAGCTCGCTGCTGCGTTCGATGAACGATGCGCTGATCGTCCGCGTCACCGGTGAAGACAATGGCCAGATGCGGCTGGAGGAGATTGAACGCCAGGGGCTGTTCCTGCAACGCATGGACGACTCAGGCGAATGGTTTAGTTACCACCCGCTGTTTGGTAGCTTCCTGCGCCAGCGTTGTCAGTGGGAGCTGGCCACCGAGCTGCCGGAGATCCACCGCGCCGCAGCGGAAAGCTGGATGGCGCAAGGCTTCCCGAGCGAGGCCATCCACCATGCGCTGGCGGCGGGTGATGCCCATATGCTGCGCGATATCCTGCTCAATCACGCCTGGAGCCTGTTCAACCATAGCGAACTGACGCTGCTGGAAGAGTCGTTGCGTGCCCTGCCGTGGGAGAGCCTGCTGGAGAACCCGCGTCTGGTGCTGCTGCAGGCATGGCTGATGCAGAGCCAGCACCGCTACAGCGAAGTGAATACCCTGCTTGCCCGCGCCGAGCAAGAGATGAAAGGCGATATGGATAGCTCGCTGCACGGCGAGTTTAACGCCCTGCGCGCCCAGGTCGCCATTAACGATGGCGATCAGGAAGAGGCTCAACGCCTGGCGATGGTTGCTCTCGATGAGCTGCCGCTGGCGAACTTCTATAGCCGTATCGTTGCCACCTCGGTGCATGGCGAAGTGCTGCACTGTAAAGGCGATCTCGCCCGCTCGCTGGCGCTGATGCAGCAGACCGAACAGATGGCACGTCGGCACGATGTCTGGCACTACGCGCTGTGGAGCCTGATTCAACAAAGCGAGATTCTGTTTGCCCAGGGCTTTTTACAGGCCGCCTGGGAGTCGCAGGAGAAGGCATTCCAGTTGATCCGCGAGCAGCATCTTGAACAATTACCGATGCACGAATTCCTGCTGCGTATTCGCGCACAGCTGCTGTGGGCCTGGGCCCGTCTGGATGAAGCAGAAAGCACCGCCCGCCACGGCGTGGAAGTGCTTTCGGCATTCCAGCCGCAACAACAGCTGCAGTGCCTGGCGCTGCTGGTGCAGTGTTCACTGGCGCGCGGCGATCTGGATAACGCCCGTAACCACCTTAATCGCCTGGAAAACCTGCTTGGCAACGGCCAGTACCATAGCGACTGGGTCTCTAATGCGGATAAAGTGCGGGTGATTTACTGGCAGATGGTGGGTGATAAAAAGTTGGCCGCCAACTGGTTACGCCAGACGCCGATGCCAGAATTTGCCAATAATCACTTCCTGCAGAGCCAGTGGCGCAACATCGCCCGGGTGCAAATTTTACTGGGTGATTTCGAACCGGCAGAGATCGTGCTGGAAGAGCTGAACGAAAACGCACGCAGCCTGCGTCTGATGAGCGACCTGAACCGTAACCTGCTGTTGCAAAACCAGCTCTACTGGCAGGCAGGTCGTAAAACTGATGCCCAGCGCGTCTTACTGGAAGCGCTGCAGCTGGCTAACCGCACCGGTTTTATCAGTCACTTTGTGATTGAGGGCGAAACCATGGCGCAACAGTTACGTCAGCTGATTCAACTGAATACCCTGCCCGAGCTGGATCAGCACCGTGCGCAGCGTATTCTGCGTGAAATCAACCAGCACCATCGGCACAAATTCGCCCATTTCGATGAGACCTTTGTCGAGCGTCTGCTGACCCATCCGGAAGTGCCTGAGCTTATCCGCACCAGCCCGCTCACCCAGCGTGAATGGCAGGTGCTGGGGTTAATTTACTCGGGATATAGCAATGAGCAGATCGCCGGGGAGCTGGCGGTAGCCGCAACCACTATCAAAACCCATATCCGTAATCTGTACCAGAAACTTGGCGTGGCGCATCGCCAGGATGCAGTACAGCATGCCCAGCAGCTGCTGAAGATGATGGGGTATGGCGTGTAGTTATGCGCGTACAGAAATGAAAATGGCAACCTCGGGTTGTCATGCCATATTCCGCTGAACATGAGGTGAACGGAACAATTCCACCCTGTTTAACCGATCGGCATGACAACCGAAGTTTTCGTGTTGCTTTTACCTCAGCACAGCTCAAGCTGCATTTTATGGTCGTTAATCACCTTCAGCACCCCTTCAGGCGGCACCTCATCGGTATAGACCGCATCCACCATGCTGATACTGCCCATATTCACCATCGCGTTACGCCCGAATTTCGAGTGATCGACCACCAGCATGACGTGGCGGGAGTTCTCAATAATGGCGCGCTTGGTACGCACTTCATGGTAATCGAATTCCAGCAGCGAGCCGTCGGTGTCAATGCCGCTAATACCAAGAATGCCGAAGTCGAGGCGGAACTGGGAGATAAAATCGAGTGTCGCTTCGCCAATGATCCCGCCGTCGCGGCTGCGCAACTCTCCCCCGGCGAGGATGATGCGGAAATCCTCTTTCTGCATCAGCGTATTGGCCACGTTCAGGTTGTTCGTCACCACGCGCAGATTCTCATGGTCCAGCAGCGCGTGGGCCACCGCCTCCGGTGTGGTACCGATATCGATAAATAAGGTGGCGCCGTTTGGGATCTGGCTCGCGACCTTACGGGCGATACGCTCTTTTTCTGACGTCTGGGTCGCTTTACGATCATGCCAGGAGGTATTGACCGAGCTGGAGGGAAGCGCCGCACCGCCGTGGTGGCGTAAAATTCGGTTCTGATCGGCCAGGTCGTTCAGGTCACGGCGAATGGTTTGCGGGCTGACGGCGAACTGTTCAACCAGCTCTTCCGTACTGACATACCCCTGCTTTTTCACCAGCTCGATAATGGCATCATGACGTTGTGTCTGTTTCATCAAATATCCCTGCCAGAATTATGTTCGTTTTCGCGCATGTAGCGTATCGGCAAACGCCATCGCCAGCCCAACGGCCAGACCGGCCACGTGTGCACCGTTAGCTATCGCCATTCCGAACAGATCAAACCATCCGGCAATTAACCATATTAACGCAAAGGCAATTAAGCCGCGCTGAAGAAAGATGCCGCTTTCAGGATCACGCTCGCCGCGCAGCCAGACGTAGCCCATCAAGGCGTAAACGACGCCCGAGAGCCCACCGAACCACGGGCCGCTGAATTTATGCTGCACATAGCCGCTCAGCAAGGCGCTGATAAGGGTGATAACAATGAGTTTACCGCTGCCGAGCCGTTTCTCTACGGCACCGCCGAGATACCACCACCACAGCAGGTTAAAGAGAATGTGCAGGAAGGAGAAGTGCATCAGCGCATGGCTGAAGTAGCGCCAGACATCGAACTGCACCGACGGATCATAGGGCCAGGCCAGCAGCACCATCACACTTTGGTCACCTACGACGTTCATGATGATAAACGTCAGGATACAGGCCGCCATCAGCAGCAGCGTGAACGGGCCGGCACGCTCACGCACCGTGGCTAAAAACGGAAAACGGCGGTAGTGCAGCCCGCTACCGGTGTGGCCGGATTGCCAGCTGGCCGCCAGATAGCGCGGGTCGCCCGGGTTTTCCAGAAAGCGCGCCAGCTCGGCATGCACGCGTTCGGCCTGGCTCTCATCTGCCAGCCAGACGTCCGTTTGCGTATGTTGTTGGATAGTCAGGATCACACCCTGCGTCGCCATGTAATCGACAAACGCCTGAGCGACGCGCGGGTTGGTAAAAGAGGTAATCATCAGCATTGGCAGCGGTCGCTTATTCCACACAAAGGGGGACAGTATATACCTTAAAACCCAGTGTGCTCGACTTCCGCCGGGAAATGACGGTGCCAGGCGTCGAAACCGCCATCCACGCTGTAGACCGCGTCATAACCCTGTTGCAGCAAGTATTGTGCTGCACCTTTGCTACTGTTGCCGTGATAGCACATCACCATCACCGGGGTATCGAAGTCGTTGTCACGCATGAAATCACTAAGGGAGGCGTTAGTGAGGTGAAACGCACCCGGGGTGTGACCCATGGCAAAGCTTTGCGGGTCGCGAATATCTACCAGTACAGCGGTTCCCTGGTGCATCTTCTGGTGGGCTTCTTCGACATTAATACATTCAAACTGATCCATGCGGCTCTCTTTCGGTTATTCAGGGTGGTGCGAAGTGAGGTAAGGACCCCACTATTTTACCTTCTAGTGTACGTCCTGGCGGCGGGTAAACGCCATTATGTTAGCTGTATCACTCTAAATTGTTTTTTTAATGTTACCAAAGGCGCGTTCCTTTGCTATTATGAGCGATATCGAACATTTTTGAACGTAAGCGAAAGTGCGTGAGGATACGATGGAAACCAAAGATCTGATTGTGATAGGTGGCGGCATCAACGGTGCCGGGATTGCGGCCGATGCCGCTGGCCGTGGTCTGTCGGTATTAATGCTGGAAGCGCAGGATCTCGCTTGCGCAACCTCCTCCGCCAGCTCCAAGCTGATTCACGGCGGCCTGCGCTACCTTGAACACTACGAGTTTCGCCTCGTGAGCGAAGCGCTGGCTGAGCGCGAAGTGTTACTGAAAATGGCCCCGCATCTCGCCATCCCGATGCGCTTCCGTCTGCCTCACCGCCCGCACTTGCGCCCGGCGTGGATGATTCGTATCGGTCTCTTTATGTACGATCATCTGGGTAAACGCACCAGTCTGCCCGGCTCTACCGGTGTGCGTTTTGGCGCAGAATCGGTCCTTAAGCCAGAAATCGTGCGCGGATTCGAATATTCAGACTGCTGGGTCGATGATGCCCGTCTGGTGCTCGCAAACGCGCAAATGGTGGTTCGCAAAAACGGTGAGGTGAAAACCCGCACCCGCGCGACCTCCGCACGCCGCGAGAATGGTCTGTGGATTGTTGAAGCAGAAGATATCGATACCGGCGAGAAGTTCAGCTGGCAAGCGCGCGGGCTGGTTAATGCGACCGGTCCATGGGTGAAACAGTTCTTTGACGACGGCATGAAGCTGCCTTCGCCGTACGGTATTCGCCTTATCAAGGGCAGCCATATCGTCGTGCCTCGCGTGCATACCCAGAAGCAGGCTTACATTCTGCAGAACGAAGACAAGCGCATCGTGTTTGTGATCCCATGGATGGATGAGTTCTCCATTATTGGCACCACCGACGTGGAGTACAAAGGCGACGCCAAAAATGTCGAAATCGACGAGAGCGAAATCAGCTACTTGCTGAAGGTATATAACGCGCACTTCAAAAAGCAGCTGGGTCGCGAAGATGTGGTCTGGACTTACTCCGGCGTGCGTCCGCTGTGCGATGACGAATCCGATTCGCCGCAGGCCATCACCCGTGATTACACGCTGGATATTCACGATCAAGACGGTAAGGCGCCGCTGCTCTCCGTGTTTGGCGGTAAGCTCACCACCTACCGTAAGCTGGCGGAACACGCGCTGGAGAAATTGACTCCGTATTACACCGGCATTGGCCCGGCATGGACCAAAGGCGCTACCCTGCCGGGGGGTGATATCGACGGAAACCGGGATGACTACGCGGCAAAACTGCGTCGCCGTTATCCGTTTATCAGCGAATCGCTGGCCCGCCATTATGCCCGTACTTATGGCAGCAACAGCGTCCAGCTCCTCGGCGATGCCAAAGAGATAGCCGATTTGGGCGAGCACTTCGGACATGAGTTTTACGAAGCGGAGCTGCGCTACCTGGTTGAGCACGAGTGGGTGCGCCGTGTAGATGATGCGCTGTGGCGTCGTACGAAAGAGGGGATGTGGCTGGATGCCGAACAGCAATCGCGCGTGGCGCAGTGGCTGGTCAGAAACGCCCCAAAGCGTGAATTATCGCTTGCGTCCTGATGGGACAGAGCGGGCTGATGCCCTCACCCATAGGATGAGGGTGAAAAAATGAAAACGGCAACCGACGTTGCCGTTTTGCTTTTACAACCTTACCGGGTCGATATGCCATATAGTCTCGGCATACTCTTTAATCGTCCTGTCTGAAGAGAAATACCCCATATTGGCGATATTGTGCATCGCTTTGGTGGTCCACTCTTCGGGACGGCGATAAAGCTCGTCAACCTTATCCTGACAATCCACATAGCTCCGGTAGTCGGCGAGCACCTGATAGTGATCACCAAAGTTAATCAGCGAATCCACCAGGTCGCGGTAGCGGCCAGGCTCGTCCGGATTAAAGACCCCGGTGGCGATCTGCGTCAGCACCTGACGAAGCTCTTCATCCTGCTCGTAGTAGTCACGCGGTGAATAGCCCTTCGCTCTTAACGCCTCAACTTCTTCGGTGGTATTGCCGAAGATAAAGATATTCTCTTCACCCACGTGCTCCAGCATCTCGACGTTGGCCCCATCCAGCGTGCCGATAGTCAGCGCACCATTAAGGGCAAATTTCATGTTACTGGTGCCGGACGCTTCCGTCCCTGCAGTGGAGATCTGCTCAGAGAGATCCGCCGCCGGAATGATCAACTGCGCCAGGCTCACGCTGTAGTTAGGAATAAAGACCACCTTCAGCTTATCGCCAATCTGCGGATCGTTGTTGATCACTTTCGCTACATCGTTGATCAGGTGAATGATGTGCTTCGCCATGTAGTAGGCCGAGGCCGCTTTACCGGCAAAGATGTTGACCCGCGGCACCCAGTTGGCGTCCGGATCGGCCTTGATGCGGTTGTAACGGGTGATCACGTGCAGCACGTTCATGAGCTGGCGTTTGTACTCGTGGATACGTTTAATCTGCACATCGTAGAGCGCTTTCGGGTTCGCGACCACGTTCAGATGCAGCGCCATCCATACCGACAGCCGTTTTTTATTCAGCAATTTGGCGTCACGCACCGCTTTGTTCACGGTCGGGAAGTCGGCATGCTGCTCCAGCTCGCTAAGCTGGCTCAGATCGGTACGCCAGTTGCGGCCAATGTTCGCATCCAGCACCTCAGAGAGCGGCTTATTGGCCAGCGCCAGCCAGCGACGCGGGGTAACACCGTTGGTGACGTTACAGAAACGCATCGGGAATATTTTGGCAAAGTCAGCAAACAGCGACTGCACCATCAGGTTGGAGTGCAGTTCCGACACACCGTTGACCTTATGGCTAATCACCACCGCCAGCCATGCCATGCGCACGCGACGGCCATTAGACTCATCGATAATAGAGGTGCGGCTCAGCAGCCCGGTGTCGTTCGGGTACTGTTCCTGAAGCGTTTTCAGGAAGTAGTCATTGATCTCGAAGATAATTTGCAGATGGCGCGGCAGAATTTTGCCAAGCATGTCCACCGGCCAGGTTTCCAGCGCTTCGCTCATCAGCGTGTGGTTGGTGTAGGAGAAGACCTGGCAGGTTACCTCAAAGGCATCGTTCCAGCTGAACTTATGTTCGTCGATCAGCAGGCGCATCAGCTCCGGAATTGAGAGTACCGGGTGGGTGTCATTAAGGTGGATGGCGGTCTTCTCCGCCAGATTGTTATAGGTTTTATGCAGCTGGTAGTGGCGGTTCAGAATGTCCTGCACCGTCGCCGACACCAGGAAGTACTCCTGACGCAGACGCAGCTCACGGCCCGAATAGGTGGAGTCGTCCGGGTAGAGCACGCGTGACACATTCTCCGAGTGGTTTTTATCTTCCACCGCGGCAAAGTAGTCGCCCTGGTTAAATTTACCCAGGTTGATTTCACTACTGGCCTGCGCGTTCCACAGGCGTAGGGTGTTGGTGGCATCGGTGTCGTAACCCGGGATAATCTGGTCATAGGCGACGGCAAGGATCTCTTCGGTTTCAACCCAGCGGGATTTTTTCCCTTCCAGCTGAACGCGGCCGCCAAAGCGCACTTTATAGCGGGTATTGTGGCGCTTGAACTCCCAGGGGTTACCGTATTCGAGCCAATAGTCCGGCGACTCTTTCTGCCGCCCGTCGACGATGTTCTGCTTGAACATGCCGTAATCATAGCGAATACCGTAGCCGCGCCCCGGCAACGCCAGAGTCGCCAGCGAGTCGAGGAAACAGGCCGCCAGGCGCCCCAGCCCCCCGTTGCCGAGACCCGGGTCGTTCTCTTCGTCGATCAACTCTTCTAAATCTAACCCCATCTCTTCCAGAGCGTTTTTTACGTCGTCATAAATCCCTAGCGACAACAAGGCGTTGGAGAGGGTGCGGCCAATCAAAAACTCCATCGACAGGTAGTAAACCTGGCGTGTCTCTTGCGACAGCTGGGCACGGTTGGAGCGCAGCCAGCGTTCTACCAGACGGTCGCGCACCGCGAACAAGGTGGCGTTAAGCCACTCGTGTTTATTGGCGATGACCGGATCTTTCCCAATGGTGAACATCAGCTTATAGGCAATGGAGTGCTTTAAAGCCTCTACGCTGAGGGTGGGTGATGCATAAGAAAAAGGTGCATTCATATCTATGATTCCAGCGTTGTTATATCAAGCGTTGATAAAGATCGCGGTAAGACTGCGCCGCAACTTGCCAGCTAAAATCCATCGCCATCGCCTGACGCTGCACAAAACGCCAGAGAGAAGGACGAGACCACAACACGAAAGCACGGCGGATCGCACGCAACAGCGACCAGGCATTACTGCCTTCAAACGCAAAACCGGTGGCGATGCCGTCCGCCAGGTTCTCCAGCGAGGTGTCGGATACCGTATCCGCCAGCCCCCCGGTGCGACGCACCAGCGGCAAGGTGCCGTATTTCAGACCATACAGCTGAGTCAGGCCGCAGGGCTCGAAACGACTCGGCACCAGAATCACGTCCGCACCGCCCATAATGCGATGCGAGAAGGCTTCGTGATAACCAATCTGAACCCCTACCTGCCCCGGATGCTCTGCCGCAGCGGCCAGGAAGCCCTCCTGCAACACCGGATCGCCCGCCCCCAGTAGCGCCAGTTGCCCGCCTTGCTCCAGCAGGCCTGGCAAGGCTTCCAGCACCAGATCCAACCCTTTCTGGCTGGTCAGACGGCTGACGACCGCGAACAGCGGGACTTTGTCGTTAACCTTCAGCCCCATTGCTATCTGCAGCTGGCGCTTGTTTTCGGCCTTATCTTCAACCGAATCCCGGTTGTAGCGCGAGGCCAGCAGCAGGTCTGTTTCCGGACTCCAGATCTTCTCATCCACGCCGTTAAGAATGCCCGATAAGCGCCCTTCACGGTGGCGCTGGGTCAGCAATCCTTCCATACCGTAGCCAAACTGCGCTTCGGTAATTTCCCGCGCGTAGGTCGGACTCACCGCCGTAATGTGATCGGCGTAGTAGAGGCCGGCCTTCAGGAAAGAGATCTGGCCGTTGAACTCCAGCCCGTGCATGTTAAAGAATGACCATGGCAGTTCGATGTCATCCATGTGCTGCGCATAAAACATGCCCTGATAAGCCAGGTTGTGTACCGTAAACACCGACTTTGCCGGACGCCCTCGCGCCGCCAGATAGGCAGGCGCTAACCCGGCATGCCAGTCGTGCGCATGAACCACATCGGGATGCCAGAAAGGATCCAGGCCGCAGGCCATTTCACAGCCTACCCAACCCAGCAGCGCAAAACGCAGCACGTTGTCGGTATAGGCAAATAAGTTAGTGTCGTGATACGGGCTTCCAGGCCGGTCATACAGGTGCGGCGCATCAATCAGATAGATACCCACGCCGTTGTAATGCCCGAACAGCAGTGTGATGCGCCCGGCAAACGTCTCCCGGCGGCTCACCACCTGTGCATCAGGTATGCCGCGACGGATGTCTGGAAAAGCGGGCAGCAGCACGCGCGTATCAACACCACCGGCAATTTGCGCAGCCGGTAAAGCACCAATAACATCCGCCAGCCCGCCCGTTTTCAATAATGGGAACATCTCCGAACATACATGTAAGACCTGCATTATCGCTCCTGTTTGACCTGCAGTTTGCGCAGCATTTCACGCGTAACCAATACAATGCCTTCTTCTGAGCGGTAGAAACGACGCGCGTCCTCTTCCGCGTTCTCACCAATCACCATCCCTTCCGGAATGACGCAGGCACGGTCTATAACACAGCGGCGCAAACGGCATGAGCGCCCTACCCACACATCCGGCAGCAGTACCGCCGAATCGATATTACAGAATGAGTTCACCCGTACTCGCGGGAAGAGCACGGACTGCACCACCACGGAGCCGGAAATAATACAGCCGCCAGAAACCAGCGAGTTCAGCGTCATACCGTGGCTACCGGAACGGTCCTGCACAAACTTCGCGGGCGGCAGCGACTCCATATGGGTGCGGATCGGCCAGTTCTGGTCGTACATATCCAGCTCCGGCGTAACGGAGGCCAGATCCAGGTTCGCCTTCCAGTAGGCTTCCAGCGTTCCCACATCGCGCCAGTAAGGCTCTGAAGCCGGATCGGACTGAACGCAGGAGAGCGGGAA
Source organism: Leclercia pneumoniae (assembly GCF_017348915.1). Lineage (NCBI taxonomy): Bacteria > Pseudomonadati > Pseudomonadota > Gammaproteobacteria > Enterobacterales > Enterobacteriaceae > Leclercia > Leclercia pneumoniae. Next base: position 3,998,340 of record NZ_CP071383.1, read on the forward strand.
AGGATGTGCATAGGCCATGCCAGATTTCGTGACCTTCGGAATAATGTCCTTCCCGAAATCGTGGCTGGACTGCTCGTCATTGTCGTCCTCTTCCAGCAGCTGGTAGAGGTAGTCGGCGTCAAAGACGTAGATGCCCATACTGGCCAGGGAACGATCGGGGTTACCGGGCATGGCGGGCGGATTGGCAGGTTTCTCGACAAAATCAATCACTTTGTCGTGTTCATCCACGGCCATAACGCCAAAGGCGGTTGCCTCGGCAATGGGCACCGGCAAGCACGCCACGGTGCAACGTGCACCCTTTTCAACGTGATCGATGAGCATGCGCGAGTAGTCTTGCTTGTAGATGTGGTCCCCGGCGAGGATCACCACATACTCCGCATCGTAGCGACGAATGATATCCAGGTTCTGGGTGACCGCATCCGCTGTACCGCGGTACCAGTTCTCACCATGCACACGTTGCTGGGCAGGCAACAGATCGACAAACTCGTTCATCTCCTCACTGAAGAACGACCAGCCGCGCTGAATATGTTGCACCAGCGTGTGGGACTGGTACTGGGTGATCACGCCAATGCGGCGAATACCTGAGTTAAGGCAGTTTGAAAGTGCAAAGTCGATAATACGGAACTTGCCGCCAAAGTGGACGGCGGGTTTGGCACGCGTGATTGTTAAATCTTTTAAACGGGTACCGCGACCACCAGCAAGAATCAGGGCTACAGATTTTAATGGCAGTTGACGCGCTAGCATTAATGGATCGTTCTTATCTAACCTAACCATGACTAACTCCTTTTTTATCATTTCTGGAATACGCACACTCCGTGCGCAGGCCCATGCCAGACGGCCATCACCACCGGGTTGTCCTCACCGGCAAAGGGGGGAATAGCTCGCCACTCCCCATCAGGTAAAACCATTTCTGCTACTTCAGTGGTCGCGTTTAGTGTAATCAGCCATCGCTCTGAAAGCAGGATCTGCAGACGTGGAACGCCCCACTGCCACTCTTGCGCACTTAAAGGTTGCGCTTTGCTATTGAGCCAACGAACGTTGCCGTCACCCTCTTCCCACCACCGATCGGCCGTGAGTGCCGGGATTTGCTGGCGCAGGTGAATCAGCGCAGCAGCGAAGTTTGTTAGCCCGGTATTTGCCTCGTCCCAGGCAAGCCAGGTGAGTTCGTTATCCTGGCAATATGCATTGTTGTTGCCATGCTGGCTGTGGCCGTGTTCATCTCCGGCCAGCAGCATCGGTGTACCTTGCGAAAGCAGTAGCGTGGTCAGTAGCGCATGCACGCTGGCCCGCCGACGCTCAATCACATCCTGACTGCCCCCTAAACCTTCTATACCATGATTAAAGCTATGGTTATTGTTGGTTCCGTCGCGATTCTCTTCGCCGTTGGCCTCGTTATGTTTTCGGTCATAACAGACGCAATCACGCAGGGTAAAACCGTCATGCGCCGTGACCAGGTTGATCGAGGCCGACGGCAACCGCCCGCTGCGTTTAAACAGATCGCTGGAGGCGGCAAATCGTCCGGCTACGTCACCGAGCGACAGGTTACGCGTGAGCCAGAACCTGCGGGCTGCATCGCGAAAGTGGTCATTCCACTCGGCAAAGGGGGGCGGGAAATTTCCCACCTGATAACCCCCTTCACCAATGTCCCATGGCTCGGCTATCAGCTTGACGCGAGAGAGCAGCGGACAATTTTTTATAGCCTCAAACAACGGCGCCTGCTGGCTAAACGTCGGCGTACGTCCGATAACGGAGGCTAAATCAAAACGAAAACCGTCCACATGGAAGGTCTCGACCCAGTATTTCAGGCACTCATACGCATACTGCATGACTGCCGGGTGGCTAAGATTCAGCGTGTTACCGCATCCGGTCCAGTTGTGATAATCGCCATCCTCTCTGATCCAATAATAGCTACGGTTATCAATTCCGCGCAGGGAGAACGTCGGTCCCTCATAATCCAGCTCCGCGCTGTGGTTCAACACCACGTCGAGGATGACCTCGATTCCCGCCGCATGTAGCACTTTAACCGCATCGCGAAACTCATCCCGGGCTTTAACAGGATGCGCGGCATAGCGCGGGCTGAGGGCAAACATTGCCATGGGGTTGTAGCCCCAGTAGTTGCTTAACCCCAGCCGTTGCAGACGCGGCTCGCAGGCGTAATGGGCGACAGGCAATAGTTCCAGCGCCGTAATGCCCAGATGTTTGAAATAGCGAATCATGGCCGGATGGCCGAGCGCTTTATAGGTGCCGCGCATCTCCGCTGGAATGGCCGGATGTTTGAAGGTAAGCCCTTTGACGTGGGCTTCATAAATGACCGTATTGCCCCAGGGCGTCGCGGGAGGTGAATCGTCTTCCCAGTCGTAACGGTCGGCGATCACTACCCCTTTGGGTGCGGCGGGCGCACTGTCGCGGCTATCGGGTTGATCCAGACCGCCGCACAGCAGAGCGGTATCCCGCAGCCCGCCCTCCACCTGAAGGGCATAAGGGTCGAGCAACAGTTTCGCCGGGTTAAAGCGGTGTCCGTTAGCCGGATCCCAGGGGCCATGCACCCGATAGCCGTAACGCAGACCCGGTTTGACGCCGTCGAGGTAGCCGTGCCAGACCTCACCGGTACGGCCAGGGAGATCGAATCGTTGCTCATTCCCGTGGGCATCAAACACGCAGAGTTCGACCCGCTCCGCATGAGCGGAGAAGAGGGTAAAATTTACCCCCTTACCGTCAAAGCTTGCACCGAGCGGTTCGGCCTGGCCTGCGCTGAGCTGGGTCATTCACCCTCCCTGACCAGCCAGATGGTAGACAATGGCGGCAGCGTCACGCTGAGGGAGTGAGGACGACCGTGGCTTTCGTGCTCATCGCTTTGCACCAGCCCACCGTTTCCGGCATTGCTGCCGTGGTAGTGCACAGAGTCGGTGTTGAGTATTTCACGCCACTTGCCCGGCTGGTTGATGCCAAACCGATAATTATGGCGCGGAACCGGGGTGAAGTTACTGGCAACGATAATCTCATTCCCGGCTTTATCACGACGCACAAAGACAAAGATTGAGCGTTCGTGATCGTCCACCACCAGCCACTCGAAGCCGTATGTGTCGAAATCCAGTTCATGCAGTGCTTTGTGGTAACGGTAGGTCAGGTTGAGATCGCGCACGAGGCGCTGTACGCCGTGGTGCCAGTTGTCGCCCCCTTCCAGCAGATGCCAGTCAAGGCTGGCGTCGTGGTTCCACTCTCGTCCCTGGGCGAATTCATTCCCCATGAACAGCAGCTTTTTACCCGGGAAGGCGAACATCCAGCCGTAGTAGGCGCGCAGATTGGCGAACTTCTGCCACGCATCGCCCGGCATCCGATCAAGGATCGATTTTTTGCCATGCACGACTTCATCGTGTGAGAGCGGCAGAACGAAGTTCTCGGTGCCGTTATAGAGCATGCCAAAGGTGAGTTTGTCGTGGTGATACTGACGATGCACCGGATCCAGTTTCATATAATCCAGCGTGTCGTGCATCCAGCCAAGGTTCCACTTATACCAGAAGCCCAGCCCCCCCATCGACGGTGGACGAGAGACGCCAGGGAAATCGGTAGACTCCTCGGCCATGGTTACCGCGCCAGGCACCTGCTCGCCGAGAATACGGTTCGTGCTGCGCAGGAAGTCAATGGCCTCCAGGTTTTCGCGCCCGCCGAACTCATTCGGGATCCACTCTCCTTCTTTACGGCTATAGTCGCGATAGATCATGGATGCCACCGCATCCACGCGCAGAGCGTCGATGCCAAAGCGTTCAATCCAGTAAAGGGCGTTACCCACCAGATAGTTGGTCACTTCACGACGGCCATAGTTGTAAATCAGGGTATTCCAGTCCTGATGATAACCTTCGCGCGGATCGCTGTGCTCATACAGGTTGGTGCCGTCGAACTCAGAGAGACTAAAGTCATCCGACGGGAAGTGGCCTGGCACCCAGTCCAGAATCACGTTCAGACCGGCCGCATGCGCGGCGTCGATGAAGTAGCGGAAGTCGTCACGGGTCCCGAAGCGGCGGGTCGGAGCGTAGAGTCCCGTGGGCTGATAACCCCAGCTTCCATCGAAGGGATGCTCGTTAATCGGGAGCAGTTCCAGATGGGTAAAGCCCATCCACTTCGCGTAGGGAACCAGTTGGTCAGCCAGCTCACGATAGCTCAGCCAAAAATTGTTGTCCGTATGACGGCGCCAGGAGCCGAGATGCACTTCATAAATGGAAATGGGCTGATCGAACTGGTTGGCCTTAACGCGCGCCTCGCTCATGGCGATCTTCTCTGGCAGGCCGCAGATCATTGAGGCCGTATCCGGACGCATCTGCGCCTCAAAGGCATAGGGGTCCGCTTTAATGCGCAGCTGTCCGTGGGCATCGACCAGCTCAAATTTATACAGTTGTCCGGTGTGCGCGCCGGGGATAAACAGCTCCCAAATACCGGTTTCACGGCGCAGGCGCATCGGGTGGCGGCGGCCATCCCAGTAGTTGAACTGACCCACGACCGAAACACGACGCGCATTAGGCGCCCAGACGCTGAATCGGGTACCGGTGATGCCATCCATCGTATCGGCATGGGCACCCAGGGTTTCGTAAGGACGCAGGTGCGTACCTTCAGAGAGGAGCCAGGCATCCATCTCCTGCAGAAGCGGGCCGAAGCTGTAAGGATCGTCAATCAGGTTTTGCTGACCATGCCAGAGTACGGCAAGCTGGTAGCGGAAGGGATTTTTACGACGGGGCATAATGCCCGAGAAGAAACCACGTGAGTCAAGGCACTCCAGTTTGCCCACTTTGCGGCCCGTTTTGGGTTCGATGACCCAGACTTCCGTCGCGTCAGGTAACAGCGCGCGGACTTCCAGTCCGGCCTCTGTACGGTGCATGCCAAGTACAGAAAAGGGGTCCGCAAAATGACCCGTAATAAGCGCATTAATCACGTCTCTATCAATACGAACGGACATGGTGTTCATCCTGTTTTTTTTGTTGTCGGCCCTGGCGTGCTAAGGGTTCGACCTTATTGTGACCTGAATGGAACAGCACATTGTGCATCCTCTCTGTTCCACCCATCCTCCAGGCTGGATGCCACGCATCCAACTTAAAGCATAGCCAACGCTTTATATGACTCCCGATAAATAATGACTCATCTGCGTTTTACTCCGTGTATTACGCAAAAAAAGGGGTGTCTAAGCACCCCTGAGATTTAACAAATTATTACGCCAGCTGGCGAAGCATCCTGCGAAGCGGCTCGGCGGCCCCCCACAGCAGTTGGTCGCCAACGGTGAAGGCGGAGAGATACTCCGGCCCCATATTGAGTTTACGCAGGCGCCCTACCGGGGTAGAAAGCGTGCCGGTGACCGCCGCCGGGGTCAGTTCGCGCATCGTGATGTCGCGATCGTTTGGTACCACTTTTGCCCACGGATTGTGCGCAGCCAGCAGCTCTTCCACGGTCGGAATAGACACATCTTTTTTCAGTTTAAGGGTGAATGCCTGGCTGTGGCAGCGCAGCGCGCCAACGCGCACGCAGAGGCCATCGACCGGGATCGCGGAAGCGGTATTGAGAATTTTGTTGGTCTCAGCCTGGCCTTTCCACTCTTCACGGCTCTGGCCGTTGTCGAGCTGTTTGTCGATCCACGGAATCAGGCTACCCGCCAGCGGTACGCCGAAGTTATCAACCGGCAGCTCGCCATTGCGGGAGAGCTGAGTCACTTTACGTTCGATATCCAGAATGGCCGATGCCGGGTTCGCCAGCTCGTCTGCCACGTGATGATGTAGCTGGCCCATCTGCGCCAGCAGTTCACGCATGTGACGCGCCCCGCCGCCGGAGGCTGCCTGATAAGTTGCCACGGAAACCCACTCCACCAGGTCCTGTGCGAACAGGCCGCCCAGCGACATCAGCATCAGGCTAACGGTGCAGTTCCCGCCAACAAAGGTTTTCACCCCTTTGTTCAGGCCGTCGGTGATAACATCCTGGTTGACCGGGTCGAGAATGATGATGGCGTCGTCTTTCATGCGCAGTGAAGAGGCTGCATCAATCCAGTAGCCCTGCCAGCCGCTTTCACGCAGCTTTGGATAGATTTCGTTGGTATAATCGCCGCCCTGGCAGGTGACTATAATGTCGAGTGCCTTCAGCGCTTCCAGATCGAAAGCATCCTGCAACGTACCAGTGCTACCGCCGAAAGAAGGCGCAGCCTGGCCGAGCTGGGAAGTTGAGAAGAAGACCGGGCGGATGGCGTCAAAGTCGCGCTCTTCAACCATGCGTTGCATGAGTACAGAGCCGACCATACCGCGCCAGCCGATGAAACCAACGTTTTTCATAGCGTATTTTTCCTGCAGAGGTGTGTGCTGAGTGTGCCGAACCAGATTCCAACTGGCTCCAGCCTTCACATTACAAAATGCAGCCAAAGTCGCAAGCGAAATTAATCGATGATTGCGCCGCAATCAGTAATACCACTTATTACGATAATAACCATAAGTATTCAGGGGATAAATAATAATGACTGAAATAATTTCCGCGGCGGTTCTTTTAATCCTGATTATGGACCCCCTGGGGAACTTGCCCATCTTTATGTCGGTGCTGAAACACACCGAGCCGAAGCGCCGGCGGGCGATCATGATCCGCGAGCTGCTCATCGCGCTGCTGGTGATGTTTATCTTCCTGTTTGCCGGGGAAAAGATCCTCGCCTTCCTTAACTTGCGCGCGGAGACCGTCTCCATTTCCGGCGGGATTATTCTGTTCCTAATTGCTATCAAGATGATTTTCCCGAGCGCGGAAGGCAGCAGCAGTGGTCTGCCTGCCGGTGAAGAGCCGTTTATCGTACCGCTGGCCATCCCGCTGGTGGCCGGCCCGACCATTCTGGCCACGCTGATGCTGCTGTCGCATCAATACCCAAATCAGATGAGCCACCTGGTGATTGCCCTGCTGATTGCCTGGGGCGGCACCTTTATTATTCTTTTACAGTCGTCGCTGTTTTTGCGTCTGCTGGGCGAGAAAGGGGTGAATGCTCTGGAGCGCCTGATGGGGTTGATCCTGGTAATGATGGCGACCCAGATGTTCCTCGACGGGATCCGGGCGTGGATGAAGGGCTAGGTAAAAGCAAAACGACAACCCCTGGTTGTCGTTTTTAGTATTTGCTCCCTCTCCCCGTGGGAGAGGGCTGGGGTGAGGGCAACAGACCGCACCATCAAAAATAATCCTGCGTTTTGCGAGCCGCCTTCCAGAGCCTCTCTTGCCACCTGTTCAGCAAAGCAGTATCGTCTCGCCACGCCTGCAAAATCAGGCGTCAGGGTTGGTCCCCTGTTATCCTCATCCGTGATAAATAACGTTTTTATCGCGTGGCCAGTTACACCTCAATGGTGGGCTGGACGGTGGCGCCGTAAGGCGCGCCGGTAGCTGATGAGGCCGGTAGGACCAACGCCGTTCAGTCCGCCACCAGTGAGGTTGGTCCCTCCTTTGGCGGCCCATTCAACTCATCAGAGGCTGTCTTATGACTACTACCCCAGGCTTTTCTCACGCTTTATTCACAACTGCGCTCGATCACACCGCCGATTTCACCGACCTGGCAGACAACTGCGAGCGATTCGTAGATGTGCTGGTTGAATGTGAAGACCCGGCACAAAAGATGGCGCTGTGTGGGCGGCTCGCAGCCTGCCTTGCTCTGCTCCAGCCCATGCTGCTTGATCCTGTGCCGGAACATTTGAAAGCAAGTCTGTCGGTGGATGACCTGCCGCTGGAGGCGCCGCGCTGGCTGCGCACGGAGAACGGTGCCGTACTGCTGTAGAAGCTTGCGCTACCGGGGCTGCGGTTTTTGGGGGGGGTCGGGTCGGGTATGGCGAAGCTGCCGCCTGACAAAATAGCACCTCTGCGGCCTGATGCCCTCACCCCGGCCCTCTCCCACAGGGAGAGGGGGAAAACCAGAGTCAGCCTGGCGGTTGAATACCCTCACCCCGACCCTCTCCCACAGGGAGAGGGGGAAACCCAGGGTCAGCCCGACGGTTGGATGCCCTCACCCCGACCCTCTCCCATAGGGAAAGGGGGAAAACAAGGGTCAACCCGGCGGTTGGATACCCTCACCCCGGCCCTCTCCCAGAGGGAGAGGGGGAAAACAAGGGTCAGCTCAGCAGTGAAAACGCAATCATCCCGACAATCGCGCCTGTGGTGCCGAGAATCGTCTCCATCAGCGTCCAGGTCTTCAGGGTTTGCGCTTCGGTGGCGCCGGTAAATTTACCGAACAGCCAGAAGCCGGCATCATTCACGTGTGAAACCACAATTGACCCACCCGCGATACAGATAGAGAGCGCCGCCATCTGCGCACCGGAGTAGTTCAGCTGTTCAATGACCGGCATCACCAGCCCCACGGCAGTTAAACACGCCACGGTAGCAGAGCCCTGAATGATACGTACCGCTGCCGCCAGCACGAAGCAAGTCACCGCAATCGGCAGCCCCATGCCGGTTAACGCTTCACCGAGCGCCGGGCCGACGCCGGAATCCACCAGCACCTGCTTGAACACCCCACCGGCACCGATCACCAGCAGGATAATCCCCGCAGGTTGCAGCGCCGCGCCGCAGATCTCCATCACTCTGTCTTTCGGCATGCCCTGACGCATCGCCAGACCATAAATCGCTACCAGACAGGCTACCAGGATCGCCGTGAACGGGTGGCCGATAAACTCAAACCACTCGTAGGCGCTGGAACCGACCGGCACAAAGCGTGCGGCGATGGTCTTCAGGCCCACCAGCACCAGCGGCAGCAGGATCAGCGCCAGGCTGAAGCCGAAGGAGGGCATTTTGCCTTCGCCCAGGTGCGGCTCGGTGATGTCGTCAGGAATATGAAGTTCAACGTAGCGGCTAATGAAGTTGCCCCACAGCGGGCCAGCAATAATCATTCCCGGGATAGCGGCGCAGAGGCCAATCAGGATCATCCAGCCAAAGTCAGCGTGCATCTGCGAGGCCAACAGCATCGGCGCGGGCCCAGGCAGCAGGAATGCCGCCGCTGCCGCCACCCCCGCAAACAGCGGAATGACCAGCTTCACAAGATTGGTACCGGTATGGCGCGCCATGGAGAATGCCACGCTTATCAGTAGCACAACGGCCACTTCAAAGAACAGCGGCAGGGCGCAAATCAGACCGGCCAGGCCAATGGCATAATGTGCGCGGCTATGGCCGAACGATTTCAGCATCTTGACGGCAATCTGATCGACCGCACCCGTTTCATGCAGAATCTTGCCAAACATCGCGCCCAGTGCGACCACTATCGCCAGAAAGCCCAGCGTGCCGCCCATCCCTTTTTCCATTGTCGCTGCGATCTTGTCGAGCGGCATACCGGAAAAGAGACCTGCACCAATAGACACCACCATCAATGCCACGAAAGCGTGCATACGCGCTTTCATGACCAAAAACAGCAGCAGTAAAACGGAGCCCACTGCTGTCAAAACAAGCGTTAAAGTACTCAAAACTTACTGCCTTTTATTAATAACCTCGATGGTGCTTGCTACCACACCGTCCAGCGGCTGATCGATATCAACCACTAATACATCTTGCTCGTCCGCACCCGGCTCTTGCAGAGCTTCAAACTGGGTGACCAGCATCTGGGTTTTGAAGAAGTGACCTTTACGCGCCTTCAGACGGCTTTCAATCACCGCAAAATTGCCCTTCAGATAGATGAAAGAGAGATTCGGGTTACCGTCACGCAGCAGGTCGCGGTAGGTTTTTTTCAGCGCAGAGCAGACAATCAGCGACACTTTATTGGTGCGCTGCATGGCAAAGGCGGCGTCATTCAGCGCCTGCAGCCAGGGCTTACGATCGTCGTCGTTCAGCGGCTCGCCGGCGGCCATTTTCGTGATATTGCTGCGCGGATGGAGGAAGTCACCATCAAGAAACGCAGCATGGAGTTGATGCGCCACTTCGCTGGCCACCGCAGATTTACCGCTACCGGAAACGCCCATCAGGACGTATACGTGGTGATCGTGGTTAGTCGTGCTCAAAGGGAGTCCCTCGGTCAATTGTTACGGGTAACTGTTATCGGTAACATTGTCCTGCCGGGGCTATGGAGAAGCAATATCCAAAGGTGCGAGAAATGAATAAGTGTGAGCTACTTCAAATTTGTCACACTAAATGGATCCACCCGGTGACAAGGTGAAACCTAAATCTAACATTTTCGGCGTCACCGCTTCCCCACGAATACGCGCCAGCAGACGTTCTGCACCGATGCGGCCCATACGCTCGCGCGGTGTTAACACGCTCGCCAGACGCGGCTCCATCACCTGGCCGATGTCGTGGCCGTGGAAACCGGCAATGGCCATATCTTGCGGAATTTTTAACCCCAGGCGCTGGCATTCGAAGGCCGCGCCAACCGCAAGGTCATCGTTAGTGCAGAAGATACCGTCGAGCTGCGGATACTCGCGACGTGCCTGACGCATCAGTTCAATACCGGAAGTGTATGAGGAAGATTGTTCCACCATCACGCTGTAGGGCGTTAAACCGGCATCGAGCATCGCCTGCTCATATCCCTTCTGTTTGATGATAGTACGTTCATCAAGACGTGCGCCAAGATAGGCGACGTGACGATGACCACGGGCAATAATGGCTGCGGTCATCTGCCGGGCCGCTTCAAAGTTATCGAAGCCAACGGCAATGTCGAGACACGGCGACTGGCTGTCCATCAGCTCCACCACCGGGATACCCGCTACTTCAATCATTTTAAGGGTACGCGGAGTGTGAGTACGTTCCGTTAAAATCAGGCCGTCGATGTTCCAGGAAAGCATGGATTCAAGACGCTCTTCTTCCAGTTCCGGTTTATACCCATAGTGCGCAAGCATGGTCTGATAACCAAAGGCATCCGTCACGCTTTCAATACCGCGTAGGACTTCGGCAAATACCTGGTTAGTTAAGGAAGGTAACAGGACACCCACCGCGCGGCTGGTGGCATTCGACAGAATATCGGGTGCGCGATTGGGGATATAGCCCAGTTCATCCAGAGCAGCGGCAATCTTGCCACGCAACGCCACGGAAACCTGTTCCGGGTTACGTAAAAAGCGGCTGACCGTCATTTTGGTCACACCGACGCGATCGGCGACATCCTGAAGTACGGGGCGTTTCTTTTTCATCGTCCTGAGAAATCGGTAGGGAAAGATTCCTTCAGTTTATCACGGACAAAGCTCAACCTTCCCCGTTTAAAGGGAAGGTTGAGTAATTATTTATACCGGTGGCAGATCGAACAGCAAGATTTCACTTTCGCTGTCGGCATGCACAGAGAGTGCCTGCTCATCCCAGATAGCCAGGCCATCGGCCGTGGTCGCTTTGGTGCCGTTGATAGACACTTCGCCTTTCACCACCTGGATCCAGACGCGGCGGTTAGCGGCAATCTGATGAACAGACTGTTCGTCTTTCGCCAGCGCCCAGCGGTACAGCTCCATATCCTGATGCACTTTCAAAGACCCATCACGCGCATCCGGAGAGAGCACCAGCTGTTTGCCCTGCTCTGCATCAAAGCGGCGCTGTTCATAGCGTGGCGTGATGCCGGTTGTCTCTGGAATGATCCAGATTTGATACAGGTGCAGTTTGTCTGTTTTGCTCGGGTTGTACTCCGAATGACGCACGCCGGTACCCGCGCTCATAATCTGGAACTCACCTGCCGGAACCTGCTCTTTGTTGCCCATGCTGTCCTGGTGCTCTACCGCCCCTTCCAGCACATAGGTCAGGATCTCCATGTCTTTATGCGGGTGGGTACCGAAGCCCTGGCCTGCATCAATCACGTCATCGTTAATCACCCGCAGTGCCGAGAAGCCCATAAAGTTCGGGTCATAATAATCGGCAAACGAGAAGGTGTGCCATGAGTCCAGCCAGCCATGATTTGCGTGACCACGTTCGTTAGCTTTGCGTAAGAAGATCATCTGTTTTTACCCCAGTTCGTTTCGATGGAGTAAGTGTGGACGCAATCGACCTGGGATCATAGAGGGTGAAAATTGACTCCTCTGTTCAAAATCATTGAACAAGAACAAAGGAGCCAGAACTGCTTATTTGGCGAGGGTTACCGTGGAGGGTGATGCCTGTTCGAAGGCCCGTTCCAGGATTTCAAGATTGGTGAGAACTTCAGTTTCCTTGACGTAATTCGGCACGCCATTGCTGAGGGTGTCATACAGCGCATCGTAGACCCGACCGTAGTCCCCGATTTCCGGCGCAAGCGTCTCTTTTACCGTCTCGCCCGCCTCGTTGACATACTCCAGCACCCCTACGGAGTCATCCGCCGCGAAGCCCGCTTCGCCCGGCATGATATTGGCCTTCAGGCTGGTCTCCTGTTGGTCGATGCCATATTTGATAAACGAGCCCCGGGTGCCGTGCACGATAAATTTCGGGTAGTCGATTTTCACCAGATGGCTGGTTTTGACGATGGCTTTCAGGTCACCGTAGAACAGCTGAGCCTCGAAGGTGTCATCCGGGTTGGCTTTGTTGCGCAGGCTGCGGATGTCATAGGCCACATGATCCGGGCGGCCAAACAGGGAGATAATCTGGTCCATGGTGTGTACGCCCAGACCGTAAAACGAGCCGTCCTGCGGCAGGCCCGGTTTGGTCTCTACGACCGGGCGGTAGTAATCGAAGTGGCTTTCAATTTCGACAATGTCACCCAGCTTGCCGCTCTCAATCGCCTTCTTCGCGGTCAGGAAGCAGCTGTCGAAGCGGCGGTTCTGATACGGCGTGACGGTCAGCCCTTTGCTGTTTGCCAGCGCGAACAGCTCTTTTGCTTCCGCAATGGTCGGGGTGAAGGGTTTTTCCACCAGCACGTTTTTACCCGCTTCCAGCGCACGCTTCGCGTAATCAAAGTGGCTATCCGCATGGGTGCAGACAATCACCAGTTTGACCTGCGGATCCGTTAGCACTTCATCGAGATCGCTGGTGAAGTGGATATGAGAATATTGCGGGGCCTGCTCTTCGGGCTTTGCGCTGCGGCGAAAGATATGGGCGACATGCCAACTCTCTTTCCGGTTAAGAACGTAAGGCAGATGATACCGGGTGGTGCTTTTACCAAAGCCAATAAAGGCGCAATGTAATGTCATCATGTTGTCCTGATTCAGAAAACTGCTTTAACCATAGCGCAACCCGCGGGTGAATTTAATCAGACCGCTTCACCCTTTCACGATCCCATGCGCTTAAACGCGTTAACAGAGCGGCTAATAGCAGGCTTTGTCCATTCCTAAAATGCGGGCAACAGCTTGACCTGAAGAGAGCGAATCCCGATAAATACTAGCCAAAACCACATGGTCGCTAAGGGAGTAGCTACGCATATGGCTGGCAATTATTTCGCGTTAAATATCGCGCTGGTTTTCTGGTTTCTCACACTGATCTGCTGGACCTTATCAGCCACCCTGCCGGCGCAGATATTCGGCGCGCTCTCCTTACTCCACTTCACTATCCACGCTTTTTCTAATCAGGTTAATCGTATGTTTAAGAAGAAAAAATCCGAAGAGATCGAACAGCCCGTTATCTCCCGTCCCGCCCCCGTTGAAGTTCGTGAAAAAGAGCCGACCGCGACGGAGAAACAGGCCACAACGGTTATCGCCAGCGACGTCTGCTTTGAGGGAAATATCGTGGCCGGCGGCCACGTCTATATTCACGGCACGCTGAAAGGCAATGTTGATGCCAAAGAGAACCTGATCAAGGTGATGCGTGGCGGTGTGATTGAAGGGAATATTAGCTGCCGTGAGCTGATCATTGACGGCAGCGTGAATGGCCAGTGCACCTGCGACATCGTAGATATTTGCGAGAATGGCCATGTCACCGGCACCCTCACCTACCGCACGCTGGCGGTGAAAAAAGGCGGTACTTTCTCTGGGCAGGCGGAAGTGATGCCCCTGAAGATTGAGAAGACCAACGTGGTGGGATTGACGCCAGAGGTGGCTGAAAACGCGGTCGAGGCAAAATCGCAGGCAAAAAAAAGCCAGCACGCGGCTGGCTAAAATAATACTGGAAGCAATGTGAGCAATGTCGTGCTTTCAGGTTCCCGTAGTGGTCTTCCTGAATGCAGAGCAATAATAATCATTCTCATTCGCACTTGTCCAATACTTTTTGCAAAAAAGGTGGGTTGACTCAAATTTTAAAGTCACTGATGTTAAAGAGGACATTAACCTACAGAGGATGAAGGAATGAGTGAGATAGTGATACGCCACATTGAAGCCAGCGATGCCGCCGCATTACGCGAGATCATGACGCATCCGGAGGTGTATCAAGATACGCTACAACTTCCTCACCCCTCTCTGGAGATGTGGCAAGAACGCGTGGCCGCCAGGCCGGGCAGGCGCCATCTCGTCGCCTGTCTGGAAGAGCGCGTGGTGGGGCATATGGCACTGGATGTAATGGAAAATCCACGCCGTAGTCATGTTGCAACCTTCGGCATCAGCGTCGCCGCGGATATGCAGGGACGGGGTGTGGGTCGCCGCCTGATGAGCGAGATGGTTAACCTGTGTGATAACTGGTTACGCATTGAACGTATTGAACTGACGGTGTTTGCCGATAATCCCGCCGCCGTCGCGCTCTATAAAAGTTTCGGTTTTGAAATCGAAGGGACCGGCAAGAAATTTGCCCTGCGCAACGGGGAGTATGTGGATGCGTATTATATGGCGCGGATGAAGTAAGCCTCCCCCCTCACCCCGGCCCTCTCCCCAAAGGGGCGAGGGGGAAAAGACCGCACCGGGCAAATACTCTCCCCATAGGTGCAGACCGCACCGGGCAATCCCCTCTCCCTTAGGGAGAGGGTTAGGGTGAGGGGAAAACATCAATACCCGGCCGTCAAATCATCCACCGAACGCGGATCCGATGCCCCATACAGCTCACCGTCCGGCCCGACCATGATGCTCTGAGTACTACCCATCGCCTCTTTCACCACCACTTTCTGCCCGCGCTGCTCCAGCAGTTTCAGGGTATCCGGGCTAAAGCCCTTCTCCACGCGCAGCTCGTCCGGTAGCCACTGGTGATGGAAACGCGGGGCGTTGGTCGCTTCGGCAACGTTCATCCCGAAATCGATACTGTTAACCACCATCTGCAGCACGGTGGTAATAATGCGGCTGCCGCCAGGGCTGCCGGTCACCAGCCAGGTCTTACCGTCTTTTACCACGATCGTCGGTGACATAGAGGAGAGCGGGCGTTTCTTCGGCCCCACCGCATTCGCATCACCGCCCACCAGACCATAGACGTTCGGCACGCCCGGTTTGGCCGAGAAGTCATCCATCTCGTTATTCAGCAGAATACCGCTGTTGCCCGCTACGATCCCGGTGCCGAAGGTGGTATTGAGCGTGTAGGTCACCGCCACCGCATTGCCCTCTTTATCCACCACCGAGAAGTGGGTGGTCTGGTTACTCTCATAAGGGGCGAGCTTGCCGGGGCGGATCTGGCTCGAAGGTTTAGCTTTATTGATATCGATCTGCTCCGCAATGGATTTGGCATAGGCTTTACTGGTTAGCGCCTGCCACGGCACCTTCACAAAATCGGGGTCGCCGAGATACTCCGAACGGTCAGCGTAGGCGTATTTCTCCGCCTCGGCCATTACCTGCATCGCATCCGCGCTGCCGAAGCCAAATTTGTGCATGTCGAAACTTTCGAGAATGTTGAGGATCTGCACGATATGGATCCCCCCGGACGAAGGCGGCGGCATTGAGAACACCTGATAGCCGCGATAATTGCCGCTGACCGGTTCGCGCTCAACGGCTTTGTACTCCGCTAAATCCGCTTTGGTGATAAGCCCGTTATGCTTCTGCATCTCGTCGGCAATCTGGTCGGCAATGGCTCCTTTGTAGAAGGCGTCCGGGCCGTTTTCCGCAATCAACTCCAGACTTTTAGCGAGATTCGTCTGCACCAGCTTGTCGCCCTTTTTCAGCGGCTCGCCCTCTTTCCAGAAAATGGCCTTGCTGTTTTCATGATTCGGAATCACTTCGCTGCCGTAGGTTTTGAGATCGTCCGCCAGGGCGTCATTCACCACAAAGCCATCACGCGCGAGCTTAATGGCAGGCTGTACCACTTTGTTTAGCGGCAAGGTGCCATATTTTTCCAGCGCCAGCGAAAAGCCCGCGACGGTGCCTGGCGTGCCGGTAGCAAGGTGTGAAGTGAGCGATTTTTTACTGTCCGGATTGCCCTGATCGTCCAGGAACATATCGCGCGTGGCCTGAGACGGCGCCATTTCACGGAAGTCGATGGCGGTCGTTTTCCCGTCTTTGGTGCGCAGCATCATAAAGCCGCCGCCCCCCAGATTCCCCGCCTGCGGGTGGGTCACCGCCAGCGCATAGCCCACGGCGACGGCCGCATCCACGGCGTTACCGCCCTGCTTCAGGATATCGACCCCCACCTGCGTTGCCAGCGCGTCTACCGAGGCGACCATTCCCTGCTTCGCGCGCACCGGATGGAAGACATCCTCCTCTACGCCGTAAGAGACGGGAGGCGCCGCGGGGGGATTGGCTGCCACGCTAAAGGTGCCGCCTGCCATCAGGGCAGCAATGGCTACCCAGCGTAAAAACGTTGGTTTTATCATTGTTGTTCTCCAGGTGAAGGGACCCATATTCCCGTTTAAGCCTGGTTCACAACTCCTAAAAAATCATCGTAGTGACGGAATAGAGGTAAACTTAGAGGAGACCTCAGAAGGGGGAAATCACAATGAAACGACTTCTTTTACTGACGACGTTATTGCCTTTTGCCGTGCTGGCACAGCCGATTAATACGCTGAATAACCCTAATCAGCCGGGTTATCAGAATCCGAGCCAGCAACGGATGCAGACCCAGATGATGAACCAACAGCAGCAACAGAAAGGGATGCTGAATCAGCAGTTGCAGACGCAGACGCGCATCCAGCAACAGCAGCTGCAAACGCAGATGAATAACAATACGCAGAGGATCCAGCAAAGCCAGCCGGGTGTGCAGGCGTTACCCAACACCAACGGCGGCATGCTCAACAGCACCACCAGTCAGAGCGGCATGCAGCAACAGCATATGTTGCCGCAGCAGCAGAATGGTACCCTGCTTAACCAGCCGTAAAGTTCGGGCCTATCTGGTCAATGGCATCGGTGCAGATGCAATCCACTCCCCAGCGCAGCAGCTCGGCTGCACGCTGGGGTTTGTTGACGGTATACACCAGGATATGCAGCCCCGCCTCTTTCAACGCCTTAACCCGTGCTTCATCCAACAGCTTGTGGTTTAAGTGAATCGACACGCATTGCAGGCGGGTCGTTAACTCGCGCCAGTCTTCACGCCATTCATCCAGCAGCACTCCGCGCGGCAGTTCCGGAACGGCGGCCTGGGCCGCCTCGAGCGCGTCAATATCAAACGACGATAGCAGCGGTGCGGTCATCCCTTCCCACAGTTGACGTGCGGCGAGGGCAATCACTTTTCCCGTGAGCGGCCCGGTGCCGGTCGTGGGTTTGATCTCAATATTGGCCATCATCCCGTGTTGACGACAACGGTCCGCCACCTCCGCTAACAGCGGCAGCGGTTCGCCTTTGAATTCACCGCTGTACCAGCTTCCGGCATCCACTTTCAGCAGGTCACGCCACGGCAACTCCCCTGCTACGCCCCAGCCGTTGCTGGTGCGCTCCAGGTTATCGTCGTGCAGCAGAAAGATTTCGCCATCTTCCGACAGCTTGGCGTCAAACTCGATCATCGTATGGCCGAAACGCGCGCCGGTGTCGATAGCCGCCAGGGTGTTTTCTGGAGCCAGTTTACCGCCGCCACGGTGGGCGACGATGTAGGGATAAGGCCAGTTACTCATAGTCGTTGTCCTGTTTCACCATCAAAGAGATGCAGGTGGTTTTCCGGCAGATGCAGCCATAGCGTGCTGCCTGCTTTAGGGCGTTCCTGATGGGCCAGACGCACCACCAGCTTTTGCTCGCCCCACCGTCCGTGCGCCAGGTTGTCTGCCCCCAGCATCTCGAGCGTGTCCATCACCAGCGGCACACCCCCGTCCGCCTGAGAGGTTAAACCGATATGTTCCGGGCGGATACCGAGCGTCATTTTACGCCCGGCGTAACCACGATAGTACCAGTTGATGGGCAATGCCATCCCGCTTTCCAGTTCAAAGTGGGTGCCCGCGCTGCTGATACGCCCTTCCAGCAGGTTCATCGCCGGGCTGCCGATAAAGCTCGCCACAAAGCGGGTGGCCGGCTTCTCGTACACTTCCACTGGCGTGCCAATCTGCTCGGCAATCCCTTTGTTCATTACCATGACCCGCTGGGCGAGGGTCATGGCCTCCACCTGATCGTGGGTCACGTATAACGAGGTAGTTTTCAGGCGGCGATGCAGCTGCTGTAGCTCGAGACGCATCTGCACACGCAGCTTGGCGTCAAGGTTAGAGAGGGGCTCATCGAACAGGAACACCGCCGGATCGCGCACGATGGCGCGCCCCATCGCTACGCGCTGACGCTGGCCGCCGGAGAGTTCACGCGGGCGACGCTTTAGCAGGCCGTCCAGCTCCAGAATGCGCGCCGCCTCTTTAACGCGCTCCTCAATATGGCCTTTGCCCATGCCCCGGATTTTCAGCCCCCAGGCCATGTTCTCTTCCACGCTCATGTGCGGATAGAGGGCGTAGTTCTGAAACACCATCGCAATGCCGCGATCTTTTGGCTCCATCTCGGTGACGCGCTGGCGGTCGATCCAGATATCCCCGGAGGTCACGCGCTCCAGCCCCGCCACCATCCGCAGCAGCGTCGATTTGCCGCAGCCGGACGGGCCGACCATGACGATAAACTCGCCGTCCGCTACGTCGAGCGTGAGCGGCTGAATGACCTGGGTTTTGCCATCCCAGCTTTTGGTTACTGCCTGAAGTTTTAAACCTGCCATGTTATTTCTCGCTATCGACCAGGCCGCGGACAAATGCACGCTGCATGGCTAAAACTATGACGACGGGTGGGATAAGGGTGAGCAGCATCGCCGCCATCACCTGGTTCCAGAGGGTGGTGCCTTCGCCGGTGGCGATCATGCCTTTGATGCCTGCCACGGCCGTGCCGAGGTTGACGTCCTGAATAATCAACAGCGGCCACAGGTACTGGTTCCAGCCGTAGATAAAGGTGATCACAAACAGCGCCGCGAGGTTGGTGCGTGAGAGCGGTAGCACGATGTCGCGGAAAAAGCGCATCGGCGAGGCACCGTCGATACGCGCCGCTTCAATCAGCTCGTCCGGCAGGGTCATAAAGAACTGACGGAACAGGAAGGTGGCGGTGGCCGAGGCCATCAGCGGCAGGGTTAAGCCCGCGTAGCTGTCGAGCATGCCGAGGTTAGCGATCACCTCCACCGTCGGGAAGATACGCACTTCTACCGGTAGCATCAGGGTGATGAAAATCATCCAGAAGAAGAGGTTACGCAGCGGAAAGCGGAACCAGACGATGGCGAAGGCCGAGAGCATCGAGACGGTGATTTTGCCCACCGTAATGCCAAACGCCATGATGAAGCTGTTGAGCATCATCAGCCAGAACGGCGCACTGTTGACGCCCACGCCCTGCGTCCAGATAGTCTTCATGTTTTCTAGCAGATGCGTGCCGGGGATCAGCGTCATTGGCGTATCAAACACCGCTTTGGTGTCCAGCGTGGCGGCCACAAAGGCCACGTACAGCGGGAACAGAATAACGACGATCCCCAGAATCAACATGGTATGGCTGAAAATCGTCAGCCCACGACGGTTCTCAATCATTGGTAGCGCACCTTACTTTCAACATAGCGGAACTGCACCACCGTCAGGAGGATGACGAGGAACATGAGCACGACGGACTGTGCAGCGGAGGCCGAGAGATCCAGGCCGGCGAAGCCTTCGCGATAGATCTTATAAATCAGGGTGGTGGTGGCCTGTACCGGGCCGCCTGCGGTGGCGGCGTCGATCACCGGGAAGGTGTCGAAGAAGGCGTAGACCAGATTGACCACCAGCAGGAAGAAACTCACCGGCGCGATTAGCGGCAGGGCAAGACGAAAGAAGCGGCGTACCGGGCCTGCACCATCAATGGCCGCGGCTTCTACCAGCGATCGCGGAATAGATTGCAGCGCGGCGAAGAAGAACAGGAAGTTGTAGCTGATCTGCTTCCACACCGAGGCGAAGACCACCAGGAACATCGCCTGACCGCTGTTCTGCGCATGGTTCCAGTCATAGCCGAGCTCTGCCAGGAAGTGGGTAATCAGCCCGCGCCCGGGATTAAACAGGAAGATCCACAGCACGGCGGCCACAGCAGGCGCCACGGCGTAGGGGAGTAGCATCAGGGTTTGATAGAGGCGGCTACCGCGCACCACGTAATCCACCAGCGCGGCGAAGAACAGCGAGACGAGCAGGCCGCTGACGGTAACCAGCGCGCTGAATTTCATCGTTGTCCAGAATGCGTCGAGGTAATAGCTGTCGTGCCAGAGGGCAGCGAAATTATCCAGGCCAACAAACTGGCTGGAGAGCCCGAACGGATCGACGCTTTGTACCGAGTACCAGAGCGCTTCGCCCGCAGGCCAGATAAAGAAGATAACGGTGATAACCAGCTGCGGCGCGACCAGCAGATAGGGTAGCCAGCGGGAGCGGAACACCGGACGGGATGAGGACATAGTTTAGCTCAGGTAGTTTTTCACCCCTCACCCTAACCCTCTCCCCAAAGGGGAGAGGGGACGATGACACCCTCTCCCCTTTGGGGAGAGGGCCGGGGTGAGGGGATGAGTTTTAATTAAGACTTCGTCGACTGTTCAAAGCGGCGCAGCAGCTGGTTCCCGCGCTCTACCGCAGAATCCAGCGCCTGCTGTGGCGTTTTCTTCCCGGTCCAGACGCTTTCCAGCTCTTCATCCACGATGGTACGGATCTGCGGCATGTTGCCCAGACGCAGACCTTTAGTGAACGGCAACGGCGGCTTGTTCAGCATCTGACGCGTGGCGATATCCGCCCCCGGGTTCTTCTCATAGAAGCCCTGCTCGCGGGTCAGGTCGTAGGCGGCTTTAGTGATCGGCAGGTAGCCGGTCTTCTGGTGCCATTCGGCCGCATTTTCTGGCTTCGCCAGGAAGTCGAGGAACTCGGCCACACCCTTGTAGGTGCCGTTATCTTTACCCTGCATGACCCACAGGCTCGCCCCGCCGATGATGGCGTTCTGCGGCGCGCCCTTCACGTCGGCGTCGTAAGGCATCATGCCCACGCCGTAGTTGAATTTGGCGTAGTGACGGATGTCCGCCAGCGAGCCGGAGGAGGCGGTAGTGATAGCGCAGTCACCGCTGTAGAACTTCTCGGTGGATTCGTCTTTACGACCGAAGTAGCTGAAGTCGCCCTTCTTGTTCAGATCGGCAAGCAGCGCGATGTGTTTTACCTGCTCTGGCTTGTTGAACTCCAGCACTGCGTCGGTGCCGTCGAAGCCGTTGTTTTTGGTCGCCACCGGCAGGCCGTGCCAGGCGCTGAAGTTTTCAATCTGGATCCAGCCCTGCCAGCCGCTGGCGTAGCCGCACTTCATCCCTGCGGCTTTCAGCTTCGCAGTGTACTCAGCGAGATCCTGCCAGGTTTTTGGCGGCTGCTCCGGGTCTAAACCGGCTTTCTTAAAGGCGTCTTTGTTGTAGTACAGCACCGGGGTTGAACTGTTGAACGGCTGAGACAGCAGGTGGCCGGTTTTGGAATCGGTGTAGTAACCGGAAACCGTCGGCACGAACTGGGATTCGTCGAAGTTGATGCCCGCGTCTTTAAACACTTCGTAGACCGGTTTGATGGCTTTCGAGGCCATCATGGTGGCGGTGCCCACTTCATACACCTGCAGCAGGGCCGGTGCGTTGCCGGTACGGAAGGCGGCGATGCCCGCGCTCAGGCTCTGCTCGTAGTTACCTTTGTACACCGGCACAATTTTGTAATCCGGGTGGGTGTCATTGAAACGCTGCGCCAGGGAGTCTACTTCTTTACCCAACTCCCCTTCCATAGAATGCCAGAATGGAATGGTAGTGACAGCCATTGCGTTCGTCGCAAAAGCCAGACCGATTGCCAGACCCAAAGCTGTGTGTCGTAACGATGTCATTGTCATCTCTCTTATTGTGCCGGATGCGCGATATCACGCGTTTTGTGCTCGCGAGGTAACATGACATGCTCGAATGACAGAAAAATAACTGTTTGTTTACAGATAGGTTACAACAAGACGTCAGGGGGATGATGGTTGTGTGAAGGGGATCGTTGCGGTTTGATGCCCTCACCCCAGCCCTCTCCCACAGGGAGAGGGAGCAAACACTAAAAAAGACAACGTGCGTTGCCTTTTTGCTTTTGCCTTGTGCGGTCTGGTGCCCTCACCCCGGCCCTCTCCCACGGGGAGAGGGAGCAAACACTAAAAAAGGCAACGTACGTTGCCTTTTTGCTTTTATCTTGTGCGGTCTGATGCCCTCACCCCGACCCTCTCCCACGGGGAGAGGGAGCAAACACTAAAAAAGGCAACGTACGTTGCCTTTTTGCTTTTGCCTTGGTCTGGTACTTACCCACGCGAAGAGAAGGCTTCGGGCTAACAACGTAGACGCTGGACAACCTCGTCAAGCGTCAAACGTCCTGCCGCTGCCTCAACGGTCATATCCACATAATCGGGATTGGCCTTTAACGAAATACCATTACGTTTGAGAAACAGCAGGGTAATAAACAAAGCCGTTCGCTTATTGCCGTCATTGAAGATGTGACCGCGAGAGATAGCCAGCAGGTGCATCGCCGCCAGCATCCAGACATCGGTAACGCCTTCGTATTCGTACTTATTCAGCACGCGATACAGCAGGGCTTCCGCCCGGCCTGGATCCGGCATTCCCGCAACGCCCGGCGTCACGCTAAGCAGCTTGTCGTGAAACAGCACTATCTCTTCCGCTGAGATAAATTGCAGCGTCATTTATCAGCCAGCTCCCTGATTTCGCTGCCATGAATACCCATGATGGCGTCAAACTCTGCGTCGAGCTTTGCCGTCTGATAACGCTCAAACTCTTCCACACTGATGATCACTGCAGACTTATGACCACGACGTGAAATAGTGACTGGCGTTCCTGCTGCCGCGGACTCGAGCGCGGAGGCAAGATTCTGCCGGGCTTCGCTATAGTTCATTGTACGCATAGAGCCTCCTTTTAAGTACAGGTTTATTGTACAGGTAAGGCGTACAAAAAAGGAGCCAGATGGCTCCTTTTTAAAAGATGAATCTCTCAACCGCCCAAATACGCACTCCGCACGGCTTCGTTCGCCAGCAGCGCGTCGCCGGTATCGGACAGCACCACGCGGCCGTTCTCCAGCACGTAGCCGCGGTCGGCGAGCTTCAGCGCCTGGTTGGCGTTCTGCTCGACGAGGAAGATGGTCATCCCCTCTTTGCGCAGCTGTTCGATGGTGTCGAAAATCTGCTGGATAATGATCGGCGCAAGGCCGAGCGAGGGTTCGTCAAGCAACAGCAAACGCGGCTGGCTCATCAGCGCGCGACCAATCGCCAGCATCTGCTGTTCGCCGCCGGACATGGTGCCGGCACGCTGCACGCGACGCTCCCACAGACGCGGGAAGAGTTCGTATACCCATTTGATGCGGGTCTGAAACTGGTCGCGGTGGGCGAAGAAACCGCCCATCGCCAGGTTCTCTTCCACCGTCATGCGCGAGAAGACGCGGCGCCCTTCCGGAACAATCGCCACCGCTTCGCGCATGATTTTGGCGGTCTGCCAGTCGGTGATCTCTTTGCCGTCGAACACAATCTGCCCGCTGCTGGCGCGCGGGTCGCCGCACAGGGTGCCGAGCAGCGTGGTTTTACCCGCGCCGTTGGCCCCAATCAGGGTGACGATTTCGCCCTGATTAATGTGCAGGCTGACATCGTGCAGCGCCTGGATCTTACCGTAGTGCGCATTGACCTTGTCGAACGTTAACATCGCTTTTTCCATCTTATGCCTCACCCAGGTATGCGCGGATCACGTCCGGGTTGTTGCGGATCTCTTCCGGCGTGCCGTTGGCCAGCGGTGTGCCCTGATTTACCACGTAGATACGGTCAGAAATGCCCATCACCAGCTTCATATCGTGTTCGATAAGCAGGATGGTGGTGTCGTGATGATCGCGCAGCTCAGCAATCAGCTCGTCCAGCTCTTTGGTCTCTTTCGGGTTGAGGCCAGCGGCCGGTTCGTCGAGCATCAGAATTTCCGGCTGGGTCACCATGCAGCGGACAATCTCCAGACGACGCTGATCCCCGTAGGCCAGGTTACTCGCCTGGCGGTTAGCGTGCTGCAGCAGACCGATACGATCCAGCCAGGTAGCGGCGCGGTCGAGCGCTTCTTCCTGCGCGCGGCGGAAGGCCGGGGTTTTCAGCAGGCCGGAGAAGAGGCCGGTTTTAAGCTGCTGATGTTGCGCCACCAATAGGTTTTCAATCACCGTCATTTCACGGAACAGGCGCACGTGCTGGAAGGTACGCACTACGCCCATGCGGGCAATCTGCTGGCCCGGCAGCCCTTCCAGGTGCTGCTCGCGCAGCATGATGGTGCCGCCCGTCGGCTTATAGAAGCCGGTCAGGCAGTTAAAGACCGTGGTCTTTCCTGCGCCGTTCGGGCCAATCAGGGAGACGATCTCTTTCTTATGCAGATCCAGATTCACATTGTTGACGGCCAGCAGGCCGCCAAAACGCATCATCAGACCGTTAACGGATAATAATGGCTGACTCATGCCTGCTCTCCTTTCACTTCCGCACGCTTAAGCTTCAACTGCGGACGGGTCATCGGCAGCAAGCCCTGCGGACGCCAGATCATCATCAGCACCATCAAACCACCCAGCATCAGCATGCTGTATTCGTTAAAGTCGCGCATCAGCTCGCGGGAGACCACCAGCAGGACGGCTGCAAGAATAACGGCGAACTGCGATCCCATCCCGCCCAGCACCACAATCGCCAGCACAAAGGCAGATTCGGCAAAGGTGAAGGATTCCGGGCTGACGAAGCCCTGACGCGCGGCAAACAGCGTTCCGGCAAAGCCGGCAAACGCGGCGCTGATGGTGAACGCGGTCAGCTTGATGCGGGTCGGGTTCAGACCCAGCGAGCGGCAGGCGATCTCATCTTCACGCAGCGCTTCCCACGCGCGGCCCAGCGGCATGCGCAGCAGACGGTTAATCACGAACAGCGTGATGACCACCAGCAGCAGTGCCACCAGATAGAGCCAAATCACACGGTCGGACGGATCGTACTTAATGCCAAAGAAGTTGCTGAAGGTGTCCCAGCCGCCTTCGCGGGCGGTGCGGCTGAACTCCAGGCCGAAGAAGGTCGGTTTCGGGATCTGGCTGATGCCGTTCGGGCCGCCGGTCACTTCGGTGTTGTTGAGCAGCAGGATACGGACGATTTCACCGAAGCCTAAGGTCACAATCGCCAGATAGTCGCCGCGCAGGCGCAAGACCGGGAAGCCAAGCAGGAACCCCGCAGCAGCCGAGACCAGCCCTGCCAGCGGCAGGCAGGTCCAGAAGCCGAGGCCGTAATAGTGGTTCAGCAGCGCAAAGGTGTAGGCGCCGATGGCGTAGAAACCGCCGTAGCCCAGCACCAGCAGGC
The DNA here is from genome assembly GCF_017348915.1 of Leclercia pneumoniae. Lineage (NCBI taxonomy): Bacteria > Pseudomonadati > Pseudomonadota > Gammaproteobacteria > Enterobacterales > Enterobacteriaceae > Leclercia > Leclercia pneumoniae. Next base: position 4,023,794 of record NZ_CP071383.1, read on the forward strand.
CCGACAGACCTACCACCACGTTCAGGCCGAGGCCTAAAATCACGTAAATCATGGTCAGGGTGGCGATATCCACCGTCCCGCGCGACACCACGAACGGCCACGCTACCGCGGCCACCAGCAGCGCCACGAGGAACAGCTTCTGCTTAACGGTCGAGCCGTCGATTGCCGGCAGCACGAATTTCGGCCCTGAGACGTTTTTCAACGTCTTCTGGAAAATCGGGCGCAGCAGCTGGAAGAAGAAGACCACCGCCGTGCCGATAAATACCCACTGCCAGCGAATGTCAGCCGCGGAATCCACGACCAGTTTGGTGCCACTCAGCTCCAGCTGGACGCCCATAAAGACGCCCGCCAGCACGAAGAACATGGCGGCAGAGAGCAGCGCCATCGCGAAATGCATCGGTTTCATACTTTCTCTACCTCCGGACGGCCCAGAATACCGGTAGGCATCACCAGCAGCACCAGAATCAGCAGGGCGAACGACACCACGTCTTTATATTCTGTACTCAGGTACGCCGAAGAGAGCGCTTCCGCCACGCCGAGGATCAGGCCGCCAATCATCGCGCCCGGGATACTGCCGATACCGCCCAGTACCGCTGCGGTGAAGGCCTTCATCCCGGCCATAAAGCCGATGTAAGGGTTGATTACGCCGTAGAACTGGCCGAGCAGGACACCTGCCACGGCAGCCATCGCCGCGCCGATCACGAAGGTCAGCGCGATGACGCGGTCGGTGTTGATGCCAAGCAGGCTCGCCATTTTCAAATCTTCCGCGCAGGCGCGGCAGGCGCGTCCCATGCGGGAGTAGCGGATAAAAATAGTCAGGGCGAGCATCGCCAGGAAGGTCACGATCCAGATCACCAGCTGCATGGTGGTGATAGAGGCAGAGAAGTTCTCGCTGGCCCCCACAATCCACTGGCCGTTGAACAGGCTTGGCAACGCCACATCGCGCGAACCTTCGGTCAGGCTGACGTAGTTTTGCAGGAAAATGGACATCCCGATGGCGGAGATCAGCGCAATCAGGCGTTTGGAGCTGCGCACCGGCCGGTAGGCGACGCGCTCAATGCTCCAGCCGTAGGCGCTGGCGATCACAATCGCGCCGACAAACCCGGCGGCGACCAGCAGCCAGCTGCTGTCGATGCCCATCATCATTAGCGCGGCGATGATCATAAAGGAGACGTAACTACCAATCATGTACACCTCGCCGTGGGCGAAGTTGATCATGCCGATAATGCCGTAAACCATGGTGTAGCCGATAGCGATCAGCGCGTAGGTGCTTCCCAGCGTGACGCCGTTAAACATCTGCTGCAGGAAATAGAGAAACTGCTCGGACATATGCAAACCTTTTTATACCCGCCCGGAGAGCCGGGCGGTGGGATAATTATTTGGCGGCCGAAGACGAACCATCGGCGTGCCACTTAAAGACACCAAACTCAAATCCCTTCAGATCGCCTTTCTCATCCCAGTTCAGCGGCCCAATCACGGTGTTCGCCCCGTGTGCTTTTAAATCTTTCACCAGATCCAGCGGCTCTTTGCTGCCGGTACGCTCCAGCGCCGTGGCCAGAGACTGCACGGCGGCATAGGTGATCCAGACATACGGACCACTTGGATCTTTTTTCTGCGCCTTGAGCGCATCCACGATAGCTTTGTTTGCCGGATCCTGGTCATAGCGTTTTGGCATCGTGACCAGCATACCTTCGCCCGCATCGCCCGCGATGTTAGAGAGGGAGGCGTTGCCCACCCCCTCTGGCCCCATAAACTGGGTTTTCAGACCGGTAGCGCGCGCCTGGCGCAGCATCTGACCCATTTCCGGGTAGTAGCCGCCGTAATAGACGAAGTCGATGTTCTCTTTTTGCAGGCGGGCAATCAGCGCGGAGAAGTCTTTCTCACCGGCGGTAATGCCATCGAAGAAGACCACGTTCGCATTGCCTTTTTTCAGGCCGTCCTGCACGGAGCGCGCCAGCCCTTCTCCATACTGCTGCTTATCGTGAATGATGGCGATGCGCTTTGGCTTAACGGTCTCGAGAATGTATTTGGCGGCGGTCGGCCCCTGAGAGGAGTCGAGCCCGGCGGTACGCATAATGTGCTCATAGCCGCGCTGGGTCAGCTCCGGGTTGGTGGCGCCCGGGGTGATCATCAGAATGCCTTCATCTTCGTAGATATCAGACGCCGGCTGAGTTGAAGAGGAGCAGAGGTGACCAATCACGTACTGGATACCATCGTTAACCACTTTGTTGGCTACGGCGACGGCCTGTTTAGGGTCGCAGGCATCGTCATACTCGACGGCAACCAGTTTGTCGCCTTTGATACCGCCTTTAGCGTTGATATCCTGGATAGCCTGACGCGCGCCGTTAAACTCCATATCACCCCACTGGGCAACAGGACCGGACAGCGCGCCTACCACGGCAACTTTAATCTCTTCCGCTATCGCTGCCTGCGAAATTGCCAGTGCAACCATCCCCGCGATTAATGCTTTCGCGTTCCTTTTCATCTGTGAATCCCCATTCGTGACGTAATGTTTATATTTTGTTTTATTATGGTTAAAAAGCATTCTGTACTTTTAATGAACAACGCTATTTTTACCAGTGCCTTTAATGGTTTAGCGCAGTTTTTTGGCAAAAACCAGACTAAAATCTCTATTTTTCAGGCGATTAAGCAAAGATAATATTCTGAAATTAGTCGGAGATAAACAAATAAAAGTGGAGTTTGCAGCATAAAATAACGGTACAAAGCACGGAATAAAACGCTGCCTTACAGGGTAATATTCTGCTTATTTTTCGATCCCTGCGTTTTATCCCTACCCATGCGACTGCTAAAAAAGTAATCACCTGGATAATGGATTAAAAAAGAGGACGCCGGTCAGGATATAAATTGAGTACACTGCCCCTACTTTTTAAATGTGGACATGCTGCTAATGAAACTGACTATCATTCGTCTGGTGACCTTTAGCGACCAGGATCATATCGACCTGGGCAAAATCTGGCCGGAATACTCCCCCTCTTCTCTGAACGTTGATGACACCCATCGTATTTACGCTGCCCGTTTTAACGAACGTCTGCTGGCCGCCGTTCGCGTGACCCTGAGCGGTACGCAGGGCGCGCTGGACTCGCTGCGCGTGCGTGACGTGACCCGCCGTCGTGGCGTGGGGCAGTATTTGATTGAAGAGGTGATCCGCGATAACCCGAGCGTGACGTCATGGTGGATGGCGGATGTCGGTGTGGAGGACCGCGGCGTGATGGCGGCATTTATGCAGGCTTTAGGGTTTACGGCGCAGACCAATGGGTGGGAGAAGCGCTAGATTTTTGCGGTTAGGTATGTGCGGCCTGATGCCCTCACCCCGGCCCTCTCCCACAGGGAGAGGGAGAAAGGCGGTTCCGGCACTCCCTCTCAGCGAGCGGGAGAAAAGCCCCCATCAAACAGTCCCCTCTCCCCATGGGAGAGGGTTAGGGTGAGGGCATCAAACCGCACCAGTCTTACTTAGCGTCGGTCGCCGTACCGTTAGCATGCCAGTCAAACACGCCGAACTCGAAGCCCTTCAGGTCGCCCTTCTCATCCCATGACAGTGGCCCCATCACGGTTTCAACGGAGTTCGCTTTCAGCCAGGTAGCAATCTCAGCCGGATCGGCGGACTGGTTCAGACCCGCCTGCAGAGACTGCAGCGCCGCGTAGGTAGTCCAGACGAACGCGCCGCTTGGATCCTGTTTCTTCGCCTTGATCGCATCTACGATCGGTTTGTTCGCAGGCACCTGGTCGTAGTTCTTCGGCTTGGTCACCAGCAGACCTTCGGCAGACTCACCCGCAATGTTAGACAGGGAGACGTTCGCAACCCCTTCCGGACCCATAAACTGGGTTTTCAGACCGGCAGCGCGTGCCTGACGCAGGATCTGGCCCATCTCCGGGTGATAACCACCGTAGTAGACGAAATCGATATTCTCTTTCTTCAGACGCGCCACCAGCGTAGAGAAGTCTTTCTCACCGGCGGTAATACCGTCAAAGAAGACCACATTGGCGTTGGCTTTTTTCAGGTTATCCTGCACCGCGCGCGCCAGGCCTTCACCGTACTGCTGTTTGTCGTGAACGATAGCGATACGCTGTGGCTTCACTTTTTCCAGAATGTATTTCGCCGCGGTTGGCCCCTGGTCGGAGTCCAGACCGGTGGTACGCAGGGTCAGTTTGTAACCACGTGAAGTCAGCTCCGGTGCGGTAGCTGCCGGGGTAATCATCAGAATGCCTTCGTCTTCGTAGATATCAGACGCAGGCTGCGTGGATGAGGAGCACAGGTGGCCGATAACGTATTTAATCCCATCGTTTACCACTTTGTTCGCTACCGCGACCGCTTGTTTCGGGTCACAGGCGTCATCATATTTTACGATCTGCAGTTTTTCGCCTTTGATGCCGCCTTTGGCATTAATGTCTGCAACCGCCTGCTCTGCGCCCGTAAACTCCTGATCGCCGTACTGTGCTACCGGGCCGGACATGGCGCCCACAACCGCCACTTTGATATCTGCCTGGGCCATGGTGCTGAATGCCAGCGCGATACATCCTGCCAGTAACGCTTTACCCTTCATGTTCATCCTGAGAATCCCCATTGTTATGGTTTTTGCAATTGTTGTGATGTTGTTGTGCGGCACATTATTTTTCTTATCGGCATAAGAAAAGCATATGATAGTTATATTTTGGTGTGCTGCCGGTGCCAAAGCAGCATACTCTGCTAAAACATACCCCATTTTCATGGATATGGAATAGCTAATTTGAAATGAATATATGATAAACCCGGCAGTTTTTTCTGCCGGGTAAAAGGCTTTAACGTGTCAGCGCCGCAGAAATAATATCCAGCGCTTTACGGAACTGAGCTTCGGGAAGGGTAAGCGGATAAAGGAAACGAATCACGTTGCCATACACGCCGCAACTTAGCAGCAGTAGCCCCTCTTTCAGGGCGCGCTCCTGGACCTGCCGCGTAAATTCCGGCGAGGGCTGTCCGGTTTGCGGGTCGTTGAACTCCACCGCCACCATTGAGCCCTGAGCACGGATATCAGCGATATAAGGGCAACTCTCTTTGGCGTTGTTCAGCACTTCCACCAGATGATGGCCGAGATGCGCCGCACGAGCGCAGAGATCCTCTTCATCGATCACGTCCAGCACCGCATGGGCTGCAGCAATCGCCAGCGGATTACCCGCATAGGTGCCGCCCAGCCCGCCCGGCGCGGGGGCGTCCATCACCTCTGCGCGCCCCGAGACCGCCGAGAGCGGCATCCCGCCCGCCAGGCTTTTCGCCATGGTGATGAGATCCGCCTTCACGCGGTGATGTTCCATTGAGAAGAGTTTGCCGGTACGGGCAAAGCCCGTTTGGACTTCATCGGCAATCAGCAAAATGCCGTGGTTATCGCAGATGGCGCGCAGCCCCAGCATAAAATCTTCGGGGGCCACGTTGAACCCGCCTTCGCCCTGCACCGGTTCAATGATGATGGCTGCCACCTGATCCGGGGCGATGTCGGTTTTAAACAGGCGTTCCACGCTTTGCAGCGCCTCAGCGGTGCTTACCCCGTGCAGTTCGTTGGGAAATTGCGCATGGTAGACCGAGCCGGGGAAAGGACCGAATCCCAGTTTATAGGGTGCCACTTTGCCCGTGAGGGCCATGGTCATAAAGGTGCGGCCATGGAAGGCACCGCCAAAGGTGATTAGGCCTGGACGACGGGTCCAGGCGCGGGCAATCTTCACCGCATTTTCAACCGCTTCTGCGCCGGTTGAGAAGAAGGCGGTTTTGGCCGGCCCGTCGATCGGCACGCGGGCATTAATGCGCTCTGCGAGGGCGACATAGCCTTCGTACGGGACAATCTGGTAGGCGGTATGCGTAAAGGCGTGAAGCTGTTTTTCGATGGCGGCGATGACTTTTGGATGACGATGGCCAGTGTTCAGCACCGCGATCCCGGCGGCGAAGTCGATGTATTCGTTGCCTTCCACGTCCCACACCGTGGCGTTTTCGGCTTTATCGGCATAGAAGTTACACATCACCCCAATGCCGCGCGGCGTGGCCTGCAAGCGCCGGTCATTCAGTTCTTTGTTGTTCACCTTATCCCCCTGAGGATCGCATGCGTAGCGCATCAGTAAGTGTTTGCCAGGGGGTAAAATTTCGCCAGAGCGGGCGTTAAAAAAACAGAGCCCCCGGATTCACATCCAGGGGCTTTTATCCTTCATATTTCAAGCCGCAGGTGCGTTGGCTGCTCTCGTTCACCCGAATCACTTACTCATGTAAGCTCATCGGGATTCACTCATTTGCCGCCTTCCTGCAGCCTGAACTATTTCGGCTAAGCGGGGACTTCGCAGAAATTACGCTTCAATAGCGGCGCGAAGTTTTTTCATGGCGTTCTTTTCAAGCTGACGCACACGTTCAGCGGAGACGCCGTAGCGGTCGGCCAGCTCCTGCAGGGTGGACTTGTTCTCTTCGTCCAGCCAGCGGGCGCGGATAATATCCTGGCTACGCTCGTCGAGGCCTTCCATCGCAAAGCTCAGCTTGTTGGCGGCCTGATCTTCCCAGTTGTCCTCTTCAATGCCGTCAGCAAAGTTAGAGGTTTTATCCTGTAGATACAGAACCGGTGCCATCGGCTGGCTGTCGGACGCATCGTCGTCGGAAGACATGTCAAAGGTCATGTCCTGGGCGGCCATACGGGATTCCATCTCACGCACGTCTTTACTGGTTACACCCAGCTCGCGCGCCACCATTTCCACTTCATCCTGATTAAACCAGCCCAGACGCTGCTTGGTTTTACGCAGGTTAAAGAAGAGTTTGCGTTGCGCTTTCGTCGTGGCGACCTTCACGATACGCCAGTTACGCAGTACGTATTCGTGAATTTCCGCTTTGATCCAGTGCACGGCGAAGGAGACCAGTCGCACACCCACTTCCGGGTTAAAGCGACGTACAGCCTTCATCAGGCCAATGTTACCTTCCTGAATCAAGTCCGCCTGCGGCAGGCCGTAGCCCGAGTAATTACGAGCAACGTGAACAACAAAGCGCAGGTGAGACAGGATCAGCGTCTTAGCTGCTTCCAGATCGCCCTGGTAATGCAGCTTTTCAGCAAGCTCCTTTTCTTCCTCGGCCGTTAACATCGGCCAGGTGTTCGCAGCCCGGATGTAAGACTCCAGGTTACCAACAGGGGCTAAAGCTAAAGTTTGCATTTCTTTGGTCATTCATTCCTCTCAATATGATCTCTTCTGGTCCAGGTTATCCCCATCAGGCAATAACCATGCCAAAGCGTTTGAGCAACGAGAATAGCATCCACTCTTGTATCAGACAGTGATTTTATCCACAAGTTCCAGGTGCAACGGTGAATAAATTACGCACAAATTGTGACATGGAGATGATACTGCGGGGAAGAGACAACAGGGAGCTCTTTCCCTGCAGAGCGACAACTCGGTGCAGGGAAAGATTATATCACGCTTTTATTATTCCGGAGTAAAGCGACGTAAATGTTGGACGGTAGCAAGCCAGGCTGCGACCCACCCAATCATTGAGCAAACCAGCAGTAATAACAGGCACTCATCGAACCCTAAGCCACTGATATCAAACTTAGTTCCGAAAACCTGCGCCACTTCAGTAACGGCAGAAGAGAGCCGCATCACCAAAATTTCTGACAATATCAGTGAAAGAAATGCGCCGGTAAAACCGAGCAACGCCCCGCCGTAGAGGAATGGACGCAGGATAAAGCCATCCGTTGCGCCGATCAGCTTTTGCACGTTGATGGTATCGCGACGGGCAAAGATGCTCAGACGCACGCTGTTACCAATGACGAGGAACACCGCCGCGACCATCAGCACGCCAATCATTGCCGCCACGCGCCCCACCAGCCCGGTAAGCGCCGTCAGGCGCGCGAACCAGCTATCGTCCATGCGCACTTCATCGATACCGTTAATGCGGGAAACCCGGTCACGCAGCGTGTTCAACGAATCCGTGCCCTGGAAATCGATTTTCGGGATCACCACCGCCACGGCGGGTAACGGGTTCTCTTCCAGCATATCCAGCGCGCCGCCAAAGCCAGACCAGTTACGGAACTCCCCCAGCGCCTCTTCACGCGAAAGGTAGTTAACCTTCTCTACCCCCTGCTCGGCCTGGATCTGCCCCACAACCTGCGCCGCAGCGTTGTCGTCGAGCGCTTTATCAAGGTAGACGGTGATTTGCGGCGATGGGTAATACTGCGACGCCGCCTGGTTTACGTTTTTGTAGACCATGTAGCAGACGCTGGGCAGCGTCAGGGAGATGGCAATCACCATCACCGTGAGGAAGGTCGCCAGCGGCTTGCTCTTCAGATCCTGCAGTGCGCCCTGGAAGGCGTAGCGAACCTGCTCGTTAAAGACGTTAGTTTTTCGCGAGTTTGGTTTCGGGGCGGCTTTCGCACGTCTCGGTTGATTGCGATTGCCGTCACCTCCGCTATGCGGTTTGCGGAAACGGTCGAATTTGCTGCCAAACTGGCGGATCTGGTTGATTGCGTCGCGCTTATTCACCAAGGCCTCCGTGCAGGTGCCCGTCGCTGAGCGTCAGCATGCGGTACGAACGACGGGAGATAAGGCCCAAATCGTGCGTCGCCATCAATACCGTCACCCCAACGCGGTTAAACTCCTCAAACAGACGCAAAATCCCTTCGGAGAGGGCTTCGTCCAGGTTTCCGGTCGGTTCATCCGCCAGCAGAACGGCAGGTTTGTTCACCACCGCCCGGGCGATGCCCACGCGCTGCTGTTCACCGCCGGAAAGCTGAATCGGAAAGTTCTTCGCTTTGTCCAGCAGCCCAACCTTGTCCAGCGCCGCAGAGACGCGACGACGGATATCATCATAGCTGGCCCCGGCAATAATCAGCGGGATCGCCACGTTATCGAAAACGGTGCGATCCATCAGCAGATGGTGATCCTGGAAAATCATGCCGATCTGACGACGCAGAAACGGCACTTCACGGTTTTTCAGACGGCTAATATCGTGGCCGCTAAACCAGATTTTCCCGGCGCTTGGCCGTTCGATCCCACAGATCAGCTTGAGCAGGGTACTTTTCCCCGCGCCGGAATGGCCGGTCAGGAATGCCATCTCGCCCGGCTGCAGGTGGAAGGTAACCCCCTGCAGCGCTTGTCTCCCACCGAGATAGGCCTTGCTGACGTGTTCAAAGCGAATCATTGTTAATCCTCTCGGGCAAATAGTGCCTCAATAAAGTCGTCCGATTTAAACGGACGCAAATCCTCGATACGTTCGCCAACACCAATGTAGCGGATAGGAATACCGAACTGATCTGCCACGGAGAAAATTACCCCGCCTTTTGCGGTGCCGTCCAGTTTTGTCAGCGTAATACCGGTCAACCCTACCGCTTCATGGAACAATTTCGCCTGGCTAATGGCGTTTTGTCCGGTGCTGGCGTCAATGGTCAGCATAATTTCATGCGGTGCGTCTTCATCCAGCTTCTTCATGACGCGAACGATCTTCTTCAGCTCTTCCATCAGGTGCGATTTGTTCTGCAAGCGCCCGGCGGTATCGGCAATCAACACATCCACGTTACGCGCCTTCGCGGCCTGGATGGCGTCGAAGATCACGGAGGCGGAGTCTGCGCCAGTATGCTGAGCAATGACCGGAATGTTGTTGCGCTGGCCCCACACCTGCAGCTGCTCAACCGCGGCCGCACGGAAGGTATCGCCCGCCGCCAGCATCACCGATTTGCCCTGCTGCTCGAACTGACGCGCCAGCTTACCGATGGTGGTGGTTTTCCCTACGCCGTTAACGCCAACCATCAGAATAACAAAGGGCATTTTGCCTTCAATATTAAGCGGTTCGTCAACTTTTGCGAGGATTTCACCCATCTCGTCTTTCAGCAGACCGTACAGCGCTTCAGCATCGCGCAGCTGTTTGCGGTTTGCGCCTTCGGTGAGACTGGCGATGATTTTTCGCGTGGTCTCAACACCGACGTCGGCAATCAGCAGCTGTTCTTCCAGCTCTTCAAACAGATCATCGTCGATTTTTTTGCCGCGGAACAGGCTGATAAATCCGGAACCGAGGTTTTCTTTAGTTTTAAGCAAGCTGCGCTTCAGACGGGCGAAGAACCCCTCTTTCGTCGGTTTTTCTTGCTCCTGCACGGCCTCATCTTCTGGCTGCGCTTCAACTGGCACGACCATGACCGCTTCTTCAGCGGCCTCGGCTGCCAGCGCCTGGGCTTCCAGCTCTTCGTCGGTGAGTTCCGGCTCGCGTTCTGCTTCCTCTTCCACCGCGTCGACAATCTCGACAGTTTCCGCTTCGGCCTGCCACTCTTCAGCTGACACCGCTTCGGCTTTCACCTCTTCCGGCAGCGGCAGCGCTTCGTGTTCGATAACCGCCTGCGGGGTTGGCTCAACCTTCTTCTCGGTTACCGGCTCTGGTTGTTCGACAGGCTCAACGTCAGGAAGAGGCTCAGGCTCAACCGGCTGCGGTTTTTCGCTCTCCTGCACCTGCTCCGTGACCTCGACAACCTCTTCGGCAAAGGCCTCTGTCTCTTCTTTCGAATGAGCGTGCTCTTCCGCTGCGGGTTCAGCAATCGCTTCTACTGGCGTTTCAGGCTCGGGCTGCGCGTCAACAGCCTGTTGCTCTTCAACCTGCTGTTCGGTTTCCTGCTCTTTCTGCCCAAAGCCCAGCCAGGAAAAGAAGCCACGTTTTTTCTCTTTTGCCATTTGCGACTACACCCCTCGCGGTTAATTTCCGGCGCTATATACATGGAAGCTAAAAAAATGATGAAATAGTTTATCACTTAACTTAACGCACATCACCGCCTGCAAGCGCAGGCCCAATGAGTGACCCGAGCAAAGATATGAAGAAACCCAACCGTGCTGCGGCCGGTCAGATACGTATCATCGGCGGCCAGTGGCGAGGCCGTAAACTTCCGGTGCCGGATAGTCCCGGCCTGCGCCCCACCACCGACCGCGTGCGTGAGACGCTGTTTAACTGGCTGGCACCGTCGATGGCCGATGCCCGTTGCCTGGATTGCTTTGCCGGCAGCGGCGCGCTGGGGCTGGAAGCCCTCTCCCGCTATGCCTCCAGCGCCATTCTGCTGGAGATGGAGCGCGGCGTAGCGCAGCAGCTACAGCAAAACCTTGCAACCCTGAAGGCGAGCCATGCCAAAGTGGTGAATACCAACACGCTCACCTTCCTCGCGCAACCCGGCACGCCGCACGATGTGGTCTTTGTCGATCCGCCGTTTCGTAAAGGGTTGCTGGAAGAGACATTAGCATTACTGGAAAACAACGGCTGGCTAGCAGATAACGCGCTAATCTACGTAGAGAGTGAAGTGGAAAACGGCCTGCCGCCGGTGCCCGTACACTGGGATCTGCACCGGGAAAAAGTGGCCGGTCAGGTGGCTTATCGTCTTTATCACCGACAATCACAAGGAGAGACCGATGCCGGTTCTGATTAATCTGGGGCGTTTGCTGATGCTGGGGGTCTGGGCATTTTTGATCCTCAATCTGGTGCACCCTTTCCCGCGTCCAATGAACATCTTTGTTAACGTAGCGCTGATTTTCACTTCGTTTATGCACGCCCTGCAGATGGTGATGCTGAAAAACGGCCTGCCAAAAGATGGCCCACAAATGACTGCCTGGCAGCAAGTACGGGTCTTTATTTTCGGCGTGTTTGAACTGCTGATGTGGATGAAGAAGTTTAAGGCGCAGGTGAAGAAGTAAGGTGCGGCCTGATGCCCTCACCCTAACCCTCTCTCACAGGGAGAGGGGACATTGACTCCCTCTCCCCCTGGGAGAGGGCCGGGGTGAGGGGAAAAATTACTGCTCTGGTTCAAATCCTTCAAACCGCGCTCCTTTGTAACTCAACACCCCTTTCTCCCCCACCGTCAGTTGATGATACTGCTGCGCCTCCAGGCGGAAGGTCATCTCCAGCCCTCCGGTCTGCGGCCTGAAGCTCGCTTCATAGCGCACGGCGGTTCCGGCAGGCGTCACCTGCTGCTGGCGTGAACGGCGATCGTTAATGGGTTTCTCACGTTTATTGCTCACCACCACGCGCTTTTGCAGCAGTGGCGCAGCATCATTATCTGCCTTCTCGCGGCGCTGCTGCACGAAGCGAAACGAGGCGGCAATGACAATAATCGCCACCACGATAATGAAAAAAAGCGGCATCTTACTCATCAACGCATTCCATCAGATTAGACGGAATTGAGGATACCTTGCCTTCCCCGCATTGCCAAACGCCCGCCCGCGTCACTACACTAAATCAGAAACTGATTATTCAGCCGTAACAGATACAGGGAGTTAATATGCTTTGGTCATTTATCGCTGTCTGTTTTTCCGCATGGCTTTACGTCGATGCGTCTTACCGTGGCCCAGCCTGGCAGCGCTGGTTGTTTAAACCCGTCACGCTGCTGCTGTTATTACTCCTTGCCTGGCAGGCGCCTATGTTCAACGCCGTCAGCTATCTGGTGCTCGCCGGACTGTGCGCCTCGCTGGTGGGTGATGCGTTAACACTTCTTCCGCGCCAGCGGCTGCTCTATGCCGTAGGGGCGTTCTTCCTGTCGCATCTGCTCTATACCATCTATTTCGCCAGCCAGATGACGCTCTCCTTCTTCTGGCCGCTACCGCTGGCGCTGCTGGTTATTGGGGCGCTGTTGATTGCGGTGATCTGGACGCGGCTGGAGGAGATGCGCTGGCCCGTTTGCACCTTTATTGCCATGACGCTGGTGATGGTCTGGCTGGCGGGTGAACTGTGGTTCTTCCGTCCAACGGCCCCGGCAATGTCAGCCTTCTTCGGTGCGACCCTGCTGCTTATCGGGAATATCGTCTGGCTGGGCAGCCACTATCGTAGCCGTTTCCGGGCTGATAACGCGATTGCTGCCGCCTGCTACTTCGCCGGGCACTTCCTGATCGTGCGTTCGCTCTATATTTAAAAACGCTTGACTCTGGAGTCGACTCCAGAGTGTATGCTGCGGTTAATGAGAAAATTATCATTACCGGAGAGTGCCATGTCGACTCCAGAAACGTCAAAAAAAGTGCCACAATTCTCGGCACTTAAGCTTACGCCCGCCCAGCCCGAAGCGCCCTGCTGTTGCGATAGCGCCTGCAAAACAGAAGCGCTAACCCCGCAGACTGAAAGCGGAAAACGTTATAGCTGGGTCGTTAACGGCATGGATTGTGCCGCCTGCGCGCGCAAAGTCGAAAATGCGGTGAAACAGGTGCAGGGGGTTAATCACGTCCAGGTGCTGTTCGCCACGGAAAAGTTGCTGGTCAGCGCCGACAGCGATGTTACTTCCCGGGTTGAGGCCGCCGTCGTCAACGCCGGTTACTCCCTGCGCAGTGAATCCGCCCCGGTCGTACAAACCTCCTTTCTGCGGGAAAATCTGCCGCTTATCACGCTGATTGTGCTGATGGCGCTGAGCTGGACGCTGGAGCAGTTTAACCACCCTCTCGGTAACCTGGCCTTTATCGCTACCACGCTGGTGGGGTTATATCCCATTGCCCGTCAGGCGCTACGCCTGATGAAAAGCGGAAGCTGGTTTGCCATCGAAACCCTGATGAGCGTGGCGGCCATAGGTGCCCTGTTTATCGGCGCGACGGCAGAGGCCGCTATGGTGCTGCTGCTGTTTCTGGTGGGTGAACGCCTGGAAGGCTGGGCAGCGAGCCGGGCGCGCAAAGGGGTAAGCGCGTTGATGGCGCTCCGCCCTGAAACCGCCACTCAGGTCGTTAATCACGAACGTAAAACCGTGGCCATCAATTCGCTACGTCCGGGCGATGTTATCGAAGTGGCCGCAGGCGGGCGCCTGCCCGCCGATGGCGCCCTGCTAAATGCAATGGCAAGTTTCGATGAAAGCGCCCTGACCGGTGAGTCGATTCCGGTAGAACGCAAGACCGGAGAACGAGTTCCGGCGGGGGCAACCAGCGTGGATCGTCTGGTACAGCTTACCGTTCTCTCTGAACCTGGCGACAGCGCCATCGACCGCATTCTGAAGCTCATTGAGGAAGCCGAAGAGCGCCGCGCCCCGGTTGAGCGATTTATCGATCGCTTCAGCCGGATTTATACCCCGGCCATCATGCTGGTCGCCCTGCTGGTGGCCCTTATTCCGCCGCTGTTCTTTGGCGCGCCGTGGCAAGCGTGGATCTACAAGGGGTTAACGCTGCTGCTGATTGGCTGCCCCTGTGCACTGGTGATCTCCACGCCTGCGGCTATTACCTCTGGCCTTGCCGCTGCCGCGCGTCACGGGGCGCTGATTAAAGGCGGTGCCGCGCTGGAACAGCTGAGTCAGGTACAGCACGTCGCCTTCGATAAAACCGGCACGCTGACCGTCGGAAAGCCGCAGGTGACCGGTATCTATCCGCAGGAGAGCAGTGAGAACGAACTGCTTGCGCTGGCGGCGGCCGTTGAGCAAGGTTCCACGCACCCGCTGGCGCAGGCCATTGTTCGTGAAGCTCAATCCCGCGGGCTGACGATCCCGGCGGCAACCGCGCAGCGTGCGCTGCCAGGATCGGGCATTGAAGCCGAGGTCGAAGGTAAAAAGGTCGTGATTATCGCGGCGGGCGGCACCCCTGACGCACAGGCTCAGGCTTTAGAGGAGGCCGGGCAAACGGTTGTGGTTGTGCTGCAGGATGGCGTGACCAAAGGGGTTCTGGCGCTACGCGATACCCTGCGCGAGGATGCGAAACAGGCGGTCGCCGCACTGCATCAGATGGGCATTCAGGGCGTCATCCTCACCGGGGATAACCCACGCGCCGCCGCAGCCATCGCGGACGAACTGGGGCTGGCCTACAGGGCCGGATTACTGCCTGCCGATAAAGTGCGTGCCGTGGCGAAGCTGAAAGAAGATGCCCCACTGGCGATGGTGGGAGATGGCATTAATGATGCCCCGGCGATGAAAGCCGCGACGCTGGGCATCGCGATGGGTAGCGGCACCGACGTGGCGCTGGAGGCCGCCGATGCAGCCTTGACCCACAATCGCCTGACCGGGCTGGCGCAGATGATCGCCCTTGCGCGCGCCACCCGCGCCAATATTCGTCAGAACGTCGCTATCGCGCTGGGGCTGAAGGCTATTTTCCTGGTCACAACGCTGCTCGGGATAACCGGTCTGTGGCTGGCAGTGCTGGCAGATACGGGGGCGACGGTGCTGGTCACCGCGAACGCGTTACGGCTTTTGCGTCGTCGGTAAAACACCCAAATGGCGGCTGGGGTGGGTTTGCTGCCCCACCCCAGTCCTCCCCCACGATGCTGGGGGAAACGGCATCAATGCATCCCCAACACTCCCGGTAACCACAATGAGATGGCCGGGATATAGGTCACCATCCCCAGTACGATCACTAACATGGCGTAGAAGGGCAGCATGGCGCGGACCACGCTTTCGATCTTCTGTTTACTCACCGCGCTGGCAACGAACAGCACGGATCCTACCGGCGGCGTAATCAGCCCGATCCCGAGATTCACCATCATGATCATGCCGAAGTGCACCGGATCAATCCCCAGAGAGTTGGTGACCGGCAGCAGCACCGGCGTCAGGATCAGGATAATCGGCGCCATGTCCATGAGGGTGCCGATCAGCAGCAACATGATATTGAGGTACATCAAAATCACGTATTTGTTGTCCGAGAGCGCGGTAAAGAACTCGGTGATGCGCATCGGCAACTGCATGTAGGTCATCACCGCGCCAAATGCTGCGGCAAAGCCAATCAGGATCATCACAATGGTGACCGTCTTGACCGTGCGGCACATCAGCTTCGGCAGCTCGCTCCATTTATAATCGCGGTAGATAAACATGGTGACGAAGAAGGCCCAGAGACAGGCCACCGCCGCTGATTCGGTCGCGGTAAAGATCCCGGACAAAATCCCGCCGAGGATAATCACCACCGTCATCAGCCCCCACAGGGCATCGACAAAAATCTTCAGTGCCTGTTTAAAGGGGATTTTTTCCCCTTTTGGATAGCCGCGTTTATGGGCAAATCCGAGGCAGAGGATCATCAGACTTAATCCCAATAGCAACCCCGGCAAAACGCCTGCGATAAACAGGGTGGCGATAGAAACCGTGCCGCCAGCCGCCAGCGAATAGATCACCGAGTTATGGCTGGGCGGGATTAAAATCGCTTGCACTGACCCGCTGGCCGTGACTGCCGCCGCGTATTCTCGCGGATAGCCCTTCTTTTCCATCTCCGGGATCATCACGCTGCCGATAGAGGCGGTATCCGCTACCGACGACCCCGAGATGGCGCCGAAGAAGGTCGAGGCCACAATGTTTACCAACGACAATCCGCCGCGAATAAAGCCGACAAAAATATAGGCAAAGTTCACCAGCCGCCGCGCAATGCCCCCTTCCGCCATGATCGCCCCGGCGAGGATAAAGAACGGGATCGCCAGCAGGGTAAATTTGTTTACCCCGCTGGTGATCTGAATCATCAGCGCCTCCAGCGGCAAATCAATCCACAGCGCCCCGGCAACGGCGCTTAACCCTACGGCAAAGGCCACCGGCATCCCCAGTGCCAGCAAAATGGCGAGGGTGAATAACAAAACAAAAGCGTCCATCGTTCACCCCTTAACTGTGGTTACCGATCATCACGACCGGGCGGTTTTCCTGGGAGCCAAAGAACAGCCGCTCCAGCACAAAGAGAATCAACATTGCCGATCCCACCGGTAGCGGCAGGTAGCTTTCGCCGGAGGTCAGTAAAGGAAATTCCGCCACGGGCTGCTCCCACAGCTCCATGCACAGCAGGTAGCTGTACCAGAAGATGATGAGCGAAATCAGCAGCATCAGAAGATCCACCACCCTGGCGCAGAGCATTTTAAGCCCGTCGGGAAGGCGGTCGGTGAGCATGTTGACCGCGATGTGGGAACCGGCGCGGTAACCCACCGCCGCGCCGATAAAGGTGAACGTCACCATGCAGATAATGGCAATCGGCTCAGGCCAGGACTCACCGCGATTGAGCACATAGCGAGAGAAGATGCCGATTGGAATAACAATGGTCATGACCAGCAGCGACAGCCCGGCAATCGCCATCGCCAGCAGGTAGAGACGGTCCATCCACTTCAGGTAGATTTCGGACATACATACTCCGGTTTACTGAACGTCAGCGATGGCTTTCATCAGATCCTGGTGCTTGTCGCCGTACTGGGCGCGCACCGGCTCTGTCGCTTTCACAAAGACCGCTTTATCGATATCGTGGAACTGCACGCCGCCCGCTTTCATTTTCGCCAGCGCCTGATCGTTATATTCTTTCCACAACTTGCGCTGTTCCATCTGAGCTTCGCGGGCCAGGGTCAAAATCTTCTGCTGCTCGTCGGCGCTGAGCTTGTCCCACTTCACTTTCGAGTAGAGCAGCATTTCCGGGGTGATGAAGTGACCGCTCAGGGTGTAGTTCTTGGCGACCGGCATGTAGTTGTGGGCGATATAGGTGGGTGGGTTATTTTCTGCGCCGTCGATGACGCCGGTCTGCATACCGCTGTAAACCTCACTCACCCCCATCGCGACCGCGTTCGCGCCCATATCTTTCAGCGTGGCCAGCGCGACAGGGCTCCCCTGCACGCGAATCTTCAGCCCTTTCAGATCTTCAGGTTTCGCTACCGGGGCCTTGGTGATCAGGTTGCGGGTACCGGAGTCCATCCAGCCGAGGAAGACCAGACGCGATTTCGGATTAGCCGTGAGCTTATCGCCAATCTGCTTGCCGATATCGCCATCAATGACCTTGTGCATATGGTCTTCATCGCGGAAGACGTACGGCAGGGTAAAGACTTCGATATCCGGCAGGATGGCGGCAACCGGCGCCATAGAGACGCGAATCATATCAATGGCCCCCATTTGCGCCTGCTCAATCATCTGTTTTTCATCGCCCAGCACGCCTCCGGGGAAGACTTTAATCTCCAGCTTGCCGTCAGTTTGTTGTTTAAGTTTTTCGCCCATGTGCTGTACCGCCACCACGTTCGGGTAGCCCTCGGGATGCACATCGGCAGCTTTAATAGTTTGAGCAGAGACGGATGCAGCAACGGCAGACAGACACAGCGCGGCCAGCAACGGCTTGAGGGTCGTTTTCATCGAGTCAACTCCAGGGTAGTGAGGTAAGCGTTAAAACAGTGTTTTAGTTTTCCGCTTAAAAACTAGCCTACGCCCTGAAAAGCGAAGGTGAAGCGCCTCACAAAAAATGCTTAATTTTGAAACGATGGTTTGAAAATGTGATGGGCGTTCTGCCGGGAGGCAGTCACGCCCTGTCGGGCGAGAGGGCTACTGGCCTTTACGGATGAGGTAGCGGTACGGCAGCGCGCCGGTATCTTGTGCCACCAGCTGGTGTTCCATAAAGGTGCAAAAGCCAGGAATATCGCGGGTTGTCGCCGGGTCGTCAGCGATGATCAGCAACGTTTCGCCGGTCTGCATGTTACGCACGGTTTTGCGCACCATCATTACCGGCTCCGGACAACGCAGGCCCTGGGCATCAAGGGTGTGGTCTGGGGTAGAAAACAGATCGGTCATCTTCATCTCGTTCACAGAAAAACGGCAGTAGTTTACGCCGCGTTTCAGGCAAAGCAAACCAGTTAACGATTGCGTGAAAATTAGCCATTGCAAACGCCTGTCAAAGCAGTATCATGCGGCGGCTTTATTGGGTTCCCTCACCCCAAATATTAATCAAAAAGGTACAATATGAACTCCTTTACACAATCGCAGCGCGTCAAAGCGTTGTTCTGGCTTTCGCTTTTTCATTTGCTGGTGATTACCTCCAGTAACTACCTGGTGCAGCTCCCCATCTCCATTTTTGGTTTCCACACCACCTGGGGCGCATTCAGTTTTCCGTTTATCTTCCTGGCAACCGACCTTACCGTGCGGATCTTTGGCGCGCCGCTGGCCCGTCGCATTATTTTCGCGGTGATGCTGCCTGCGCTGTTTATCTCATATGTGATCTCCTCCCTGTTTTATATGGGAAGCTGGCAGGGCTTTGGCGCGCTGGCGCACTTTAACCTGTTTGTGGCGCGTATCGCCGCCGCCAGCTTTATGGCCTATGCGCTGGGGCAGATCCTCGATGTGCACGTCTTTAACCGCCTGCGGCAGAGTCGTCGCTGGTGGCTGGCTCCCACCGCCTCCACGCTGTTTGGCAATGTGAGCGATACGCTGGCCTTCTTCTTTATCGCCTTCTGGCGTAGCCCGGATGCGTTTATGGCGCAGCACTGGATGGAAATCGCGCTGGTGGATTACGCCTTTAAGGTGCTTATCAGCCTGGTATTCTTCCTGCCGATGTATGGTGTATTGCTGAATATGTGTATGAAAAAGCTGGCAGATAAATCTGAAATCTCGGCATTGCAGGCAGGGTAAAGGTTCCCCAGAGCAGTTGTGATAAGATGGAAGAATGAGCCGTTATGGCCGTTTATCGAAAGGAAGAAGTTAATGCGCAATCTGGTTAAATATGTCGGGATTGGCCTGCTGGTAATGGGGCTTGCAGCTTGTGACAACAGCGATACCAAATCTGCCGCTCAGGCCGCGTCTGCTGAAAGCAACGCAACGAGCCAGCCGATCAGCCTGATGGATGGCAAACTCAGTTTCTCTCTGCCGGCGGACATGACCGATCAGAGCGGTAAACTGGGCACCCAAAGCAACAATATGCACGTTTATTCCGACGCGACGGGGCAAAAAGCCGTGATCGTGATTGTCGGCGACGACACCTCAGAAGATCTGGGCGTGCTGGCGAAGCGCCTTGAAGATCAACAGCGTACCCGTGACCCGCAGCTGCAGGTGGTGACCAACAAGTCCATTGAACTGAAAGGCCATAAGCTGCAGCAGCTGGATAGCATTATCTCGGCCAAAGGCCAGACCGCGTACTCATCCGTGGTGCTCGGCAAGGTCGATAACAAACTGCTGACTCTGCAGATTACGCTGCCTGCCGACGATCAGCAGAAAGCGCAAACTGCCGCTGAAAATATTATTAACACTCTCGTGATTCAGTAATCCATCACGTTGAAGTGGCCTCCGGCGCTGGCGTCGGGGGCCTTTTTTTTAGCCGCCAGGTCAATAACAACGCCACCGTGACCAGCCCCGCCGCCGCAAGATAAATCACTGGCACCCCTGCCCATGCCATCACCAGTCCGGCCAGCGGCCCGGTGATCCCGAGCGACATATCCATAAACACCGTATAGGTCGCCAGCGCTGCGCCCTGATTTTGCTGCGGCACGGCCTTTACCGCCACCACGCCCAGCGCCGGGAAGACCAGCGAAAAACCAGCCCCCGCCAGGAAAACGCCAATTTTCGCGACCCACGGCTCGTTAGCGATCCCGGTCAGCAGCAGGCCGATAATTTCCACGGCAAAGCAGATCATCGCCACGTTCAGCCCGCCCAGGCGGTTAATGCCGTTGGGGAACAACAGACGGGTGCCGACAAACGCACAGCTAAACAGCGTTAAGGCAAAGGCGGCACCGTCCCAGCCTTTAGCATCGTAAAACAGGGTGATAAACGTGGCGATGACGCCAAACCCTGCCGAGGCCAGCGCCAGCGCCATGCCGTAAAGCCAGACGCGTCCCAGCACCGCCCGAAACGGCATCGGTTTCCCTTTGCTGGCTTTCACCTTCGGGCGCGGCAGCGCGAAGAGAATGGCGAGTAACGCCACTCCCATAATCGTGAGTGCCAGCCCCTGCAGGCCAATATAGCGATAGCAGAGCACGCCAAGCGGCGCACCTATCGCCATCGCGCCGTAAGTGACAATCCCGTTCCATGAAATCACCCGGCCAATGTGCGGCGCGCCGACGACGCCAACGCCCCACAGCGTTGAGCCGGTTCCCGCCAGGCTCTGGCCGATACCCAGAATCACGCGCCCCAGGCAGAGCAGCGCCAGGCTTGCCATCGGCCAGGCGTGGGTCCAGTCGGCCAGCAGGTAGCTCACGCCGCTGAGAAAACAGCCGCACAATCCCAATACCACAATGCTCTTTGGCCCGAAAAGATCGGCGTAGCGGCCCGCGTGCGGGCGGCTCATCAGGGTGGCAAAGTATTGCAAGCTGATCACCAGCCCCGCCCAGAATGCGCTAAAGCCCATGGTTTCATGGACATAACCTGGCAGTACCGCAAGCGGCAGGCCGATGGTGAGGTAGCTGGCAAAGTTAAAAATAACGACAGAGACAATACGCAGATTGAGGCGCAATCCGCTCAGCGCCAGTTCGGCGGCAGGTTCGGGCATGGATATCACCAGGATTTTTACAACAGTGTTTCACTATTACCACGTCAGGGGCAGAAAATCAGCAGCGACTTTTCAGAATATCAGCGTCTAACGAAGCGTCTGCCGCGCACTACACTCTATATGCATACAACAAAAGGAATCGTCATGACGCCCACGCCTCCCGATAAAGCAGGACTTCACATTTTACTCAAGCTGGCCTGCCTGGTGGTGATACTGGCCGGGATCCACGCCGCGGCGGATATCCTTGTCCAGCTCTTGCTGGCGCTCTTCTTCGCAATTGTCCTTAACCCTCTGGTGACCTGGTTTTTACGGCGCGGGGTCAGTCGCCCAATCGCCATTACCATTGTGGTGGTGGTAATGCTGATTGTCCTTATCGCCCTCTTCGGCGTACTGGCGGCCTCGATGAATGAATTTGTCGCAATGCTGCCAAAATACAACCGGGAATTGACGCGCAAACTGGTGGATTTACAGCAGATGATGCCTTTTCTTAACCTGCACATTTCGCCAGAACGCATGCTGCAGCGAATGGATTCCGAGAAGGTGATGACCTTCGCCACCGCATTTATGACCCAACTTTCCGGGGCGATGGCGAGCATTGTGCTGCTGGTGATGACGGTCGTCTTTATGCTTTTCGAGGTGCGCCACGTCCCCTATAAAATGCGCTTTGCCCTACATAATCCGCAGATCCACATCGCCGGCCTGCACCGCGCCCTGAAGGGGGTGTCGCACTATCTGGCGCTGAAAACGTTACTGAGTCTGTGGACGGGAGCCATCGTCTGGCTGGGGCTCGCGCTACTGGATGTCCAGTTTGCACTGATGTGGGGTGTGCTGGCCTTTCTGCTTAACTATGTTCCCAATATTGGCGCTGTCCTCTCCGCCGGGCCGCCCATGATCCAGGCCTTTTTGTTCAATGGTTTTTACGAATGCATGATGGTCGGTGCACTTTTCCTGGTGGTACACATGGTGCTGGGAAATATTGTCGAACCCCGCATGATGGGCCACCGTCTGGGGATGTCGACGATGGTGGTCTTCTTGTCGTTATTAGTCTGGGGCTGGCTGCTGGGGCCGGTCGGCATGTTGCTTTCCGTACCGCTCACCAGCGTCTGTAAGATCTGGATGGAGACGACTCAGGGCGGCAGCAAGCTGGCAATCTTGCTGGGCCCAGGCAGACCAAAAAGCCGGCTACCCGGATGACAAAATGTTCGAAATCCTACCAAACAGAGTAGGTAATGACTCCAACTTATTGATAGTGTTTTATGTTCAGATAATGCCCGATGACTTTGTCATGCAGCTCCACCGATTTTGAGAACGACAGCGACTTCCGTCCCAGCCGTGCCAGGTGCTGCCTCAGATTCAGGTTATGCCGCTCAATTCGCTGCGTATATCGCTTGCTGATTACGTGCAGCTTTCCCTTCAGGCGGGATTCATACAGCGGCCAGCCATCCGTCATCCATATCACCACGTCAAAGGGTGACAGCAGGCTCATAAGACGCCCCAGCGTCGCCATAGTGCGTTCACCGAATACGTGCGCAACAACCGTCTTCCGGAGCCTGTCATACGCGTAAAACAGCCAGCGCTGGAGCGATTTAGCCCCGACATAGCCCCACTGTTCGTCCATTTCCGCGCAGACGATGACGTCACTGCCCGGCTGTATGCGCGAGGTTACCGACTGCGGCCTGAGTTTTTTAAGTGACGTAAAATCGTGTTGAGGCCAACGCCCATAATGCGGGCGGTTGCCCGGCATCCAACGCCATTCATGGCCATATCAATGATTTTCTGGTGCGTACCGGGTTGAGAAGCGGTGTAAGTGAACTGCAGTTGCCATGTTTTACGGCAGTGAGAGCAGAGATAGCGCTGATGTCCGGCGGTGCTTTTGCCGTTACGCACCACCCCGTCAGTAGCTGAACAGGAGGGACAGCTGATAGAAACAGAAGCCACTGGAGCACCTCAAAAACACCATCATACACTAAATCAGTAAGTTGGCAGCATCACCAACAGAGTAGGTTAAATACCTTAACAGCACCTGTAGTATATGTGCCGCTTTTAACAAAGCGGCATTTTTCATTCTCTGCGTCTTTTCCCCTTCAGGGTGGCTGAATAACGCCCGCAAAAGTCCGGAATTAATGCTTATTTAAAGCAAATTAAAAGTGCAAAATTCAATGGCCGATTTTTTCTTGATCGCGGATATTACTTTTAACCCTCATCAGGAAATAATAGCCAGACTAAAGGGTTACGTAGATAACCGTAGTCTCTTTAACATGTTTTAAATATGTGAGTGTTATTGGCTTAAATCGTTATTACTGATATGGAGTTGTTGATGAAAAAAATTATTAAATGGGTTGCTGCTATTACTATTATGGGTGCGCTGGCAGGCTGTGCGCGTACCGCGCCTATCGTAGAGGTGAACTCTGTTGTGAGCGCCGGTCATACCGCTGCGCAGGTGAAGAACGCCATTCTGAAAGCAGGTCTCCAGCGTGAATGGATCATGACCGAAGCCGGTCCAGGCGTCATTAAAGGCCGTCTGCAGGCCCGCGACCACTCCGCAGATATTAAAGTAACCTATTCCGCATCAAGCTACTCTATTCATTATGAAAACAGCATGAACCTGAAGGCTGCGGACGGTAAAATTCATAAGAATTATAACCGCTGGGTACGTAACCTCGACAAAGATATTCAGCTGAATCTCTCTGCCGGTGCAGCACTGTAATTTTTATTAAAGTCGGGCTGTCATGGCCCGATAATATCTTTTTGCCAGTAAAAGGTTACGCAATCCATGTACGAAAAGGACTCCCTCAGCGCGCTTGATGCCATCACGGAAGCGCAACGTATCGCCTTTGCGCCAATGCTGTTTCAAACTGCCCTTTGTCTGCGTAACTCGGGTGTACTTTCCTGGCTGGATAAACAAGGTAAACGCGGCTCTCATCTCGATGAAATAGTGGCAAATAGCACCCTGAATGAATATGCGGTAAGCGTATTACTGGATATGGGATTAAGCGGACGCATCGTCACCCATCATGATGGAGTCTATTATCTCGCCAAAGTCGGCCATTTTTTGCTGCATGATAAAATGACCCGCGTAAATATGGATTTCACGCAGGACGTCTGTTATCAGGGGTTATTTAATCTTTCAGACTCCCTCGAACAGGGTAAACCGTCCGGGTTATCGGTATTCGGTGAATGGCCAACCATCTATCCGGCATTATCTCAGCTGCCCGATCAGGCGAAAGCGAGCTGGTTCGCGTTCGATCACTACTACTCAGACGCCGCGTTTGACGCCGCGCTACCGCATATATTCGCAAGCAAGCCGACAAAATTGTACGATGTAGGCGGCAATACTGGAAAATGGGCATTGCGCTGCTGCGGTTATGATGAAAATGTGGCGGTCACGCTGCTCGATCTGCCCCAGCAAATCGCGCTGGCGCAGGAAAATGTCGCAAAAGCAGGCTTTTCTCATCGCATTGGCTTCCATGCTGTCGATATGCTTAGCGATGCGCCATTGCCAGGGGAAGCCGATATCTGGTGGATGAGCCAGTTCCTCGACTGCTTCTCACCCGACCAGATTGTCACCATGCTGGGCAACGTCGCGAACGTGATGAAGCCAGGCGCCAGACTGTGCATTATGGAGCTGTTCTGGGATGCGCAAAAATTTGAAGCCGCATCGTTTAGCCTGAACGCCACATCGCTCTATTTTACCTGCATGGCAAACGGCAACAGCCGCTTCTATAGCGCTGAAAAATTTTACCACTACCTGGAGACCGCCGGTTTCCACGTAGAGCAACGTCTGGATAATCTTGGTTTGGGTCACACCTTACTGATTTGTCAGAAAAATGAACATTAAACAGCCCCGGCTGTTCTGACGTTTGTATCGTCATTTGATTACAGGTTTATCGCGGACGCGCGTAGATGAAATTTGCACTTACTCTTCTTGACTGGCAGGCCAGAGCGCCAGGTCTTTGCGATGCCGCACAGTGGCAGGCATGGTCACAGGGGTCGATTATTCTCGACCCCGCCGCGCCGCTACCCAGACTCACCGACCTGCCGATGATGACCGCCCGTCGTCTTAACTCCGGCAGCAAGCTGGCCGTTGATTGTGGGCTGGCGATGCTGCGTAAACATGCTATCGATGCCGTTGTCTATACCAGCCGCCACGGCGAGCTGGAGCGCAATTACCGTATCCTGCATGCACTGGCGACGGACCAGGCGGTCTCCCCCACTGATTTCGCCATGTCGGTGCATAATTCCGCGGTGGGCAACCTGACCATCGCTGCCCGTCAGCCTATTGTCTCCTCGTCGATCTCTGCCGGGCAGGATACGTTCCAGCAGGGTTTATGCGAAGTGCTGAGCCTGCTGCAGGCCGGTTATTCCCGGGTTCTGCTGGTGGATTTTGACGGCGCACTGCCCGAGTTTTATCATCCGGCACTGCCTGCGCAGATGCCGACCTGGCCCTACGCGCTGGCGCTGGTCTTTGAGGCGGGTGAAACCCTCCACTGCGCAACCCGCAGCGGCAGCACCGGCGACGAGCCGCCTCTCCCGCAAAGCCTGCTGTTCCTGCAAGGTTACCTGCGCGAAGAGCGCGCGTTTGTGGTTCCCGGAGAACGCCTGCTATGGGAATGGGCGCGCGCATGACCCGGCTGGTGGCAAAAATAAACTGGGCGTGGCGCCTGGTAATGACCGGTTTCTGCTTCACGCTTTTTGGCGTAGGGGGGTTACTGCTGTCGCTGGTGTGGTTCAACCTGCTACTCGTGGTTCAGCGCGATCGCGCCCGTCGTCGCCGTCTGGCGCGCCGCAGCATCGCCGCCAGTTTCCGCTTCTTTTTAACCGTAGCCCGCACCCTTGGCGTGCTGGATTATCGCATCGATAACCTTGAGGCTTTGCGTAATGAGCGTGGCTGCCTGGTCGTGGCTAACCACCCGACGCTGATCGATTACGTTATCCTCGCCTCGGTGATGCCCGAAACGGACTGTCTGGTGAAGAGCGCATTACTGCGCAATCCCTTCGTCAGCGGCGTGATCCGCGCAGCGGATTACCTGGTTAACAGCGAAGCCGAAACACTGTTAAGTGCCAGCCAGCAGCGGCTGAATCAGGGCGATACCCTATTAATCTTCCCGGAAGGCACGCGCACGCGCTTCGGGGAAGCCATCACGCTGCAGCGTGGTGCGGCGAACATCGCCGTACGTTGCGGCAGTGATATGCGGGTGGTGCTTATCCACTGCAGCGAGCATCTGCTCGATAAAAAAAGCCGGTGGTATGACGTACCGCCGCATAAGCCCTTTTTCACGGTTGATGTCCGTGAACGGGTAAACGCCCATGATTTTTACGATGCGGCCCAACAAGAACCGGCGCTGGCGGCACGCCAGTTAAACCGGCATCTGCAGCAACGTTTAACATCAGGTCTTCAATCTTTGGCAGGAATTAATGATGCAAGCGCTCTATCTTGAAATTAAAAATCTAATTATCTCCACCCTGAACCTGGATGAACTCTCCGCCGACGATATTGACACCGAGGCGGCCCTGTTCGGTGATGGTCTGGGTCTGGATTCCATCGACGCCCTTGAGCTTGGCCTGGCGGTCAAAAACCAGTACGGCGTGGTGTTATCAGCGGAAAGCGAAGAGATGCGTCAGCACTTCTTCTCCGTTGCCACGCTGGCATCCTTCATTCATGCTCAACGCGCCTGAGACAGCCCCCATGACTCAACAAGACACGATTTACCAGGAAGTCTCAGCACTTCTGATCAAACTGTTTGAAATTGAACCACAAGCGATCACCCCTGACGCGCGTCTGTATGAAGACCTGGAGCTGGACAGCATCGACGCCGTCGACATGATCGTTCACCTGCAGAAAAAGACCGGTAAAAAAATCAAACCGGAAACCTTCAAATCGGTACGCACCGTTCAGGATGTTGTGGACGCCGTCGCCCAACTGCTGCACGAAGAGTAAAACCGGGTGCGTGGCGCGATCCCGCTGATAACGGGACTAATGCTGCTCGCCTGGCCCTTCCTGATTGGCTTTGGCTTGACGCATAACAGCCTGCACTGGCTACTGCCGCTGATGGCGCTGGTGCTGATACTGCGTCTGCGCCAGGCGCGGCAAAACGCCGGGCCAATGCGCTACGTGGTGCAGAGCGTTGCGCTGGCCGGTATTGCCCTGTGTGCCGCCAGTTACTTGCTCAAAGCCCATCAATGGTTATTGCTCTATCCGGTGGTCGTGAATCTCGTGATGCTGGCCGTATTCGGCGGATCGTTATGGACCGCAATGCCGCTGGTAGAACGACTGGCGCGGCTACGCGAGCCGCTGCTGCCCCCGGAAGGGGTACGTTATACCCGTGTCGTCACCCGGGTCTGGTGCGGTTTTTTCATTTTTAACGGCAGCATCGCGCTGTTTACCGTACTGCGCGGCGATATGCAGCTATGGACGCTCTGGAATGGCATGATTGCTTATATTCTGATGGGCTCGCTCATGGCAACCGAGTGGCTGGTGCGTCAACGGGTAATAAAAAAAGAGAAGCATAATGAATGACCCCCTTCCGCTAAGTCAGTGGCTGGATGCC
Organism: Leclercia pneumoniae; assembly: GCF_017348915.1. Classification (NCBI taxonomy): domain Bacteria; kingdom Pseudomonadati; phylum Pseudomonadota; class Gammaproteobacteria; order Enterobacterales; family Enterobacteriaceae; genus Leclercia; species Leclercia pneumoniae. Next base: position 4,051,450 of record NZ_CP071383.1, read on the forward strand.
CCACGACCGGAAAATACACCTATTGCCTGGCTGGATGATCGCACCTGGACCCTGGGGGAGCTGCGCTATGACGTTGCGACGTTAACGCAGCAACTGCGCCAGCAGGAAGGTGAGCGCTGGGCGCTCTGCTTTGAAAACAGTTATCTCTTTATCGTCGCGTTACTGGCCGCACTGCACGCGGGTAAAACGCCGGTGATACCGGGGCACAGCCGTGTCTCACTGCTCGCCGAGCAACAGGCGTTGTTCAATGGCGTACTCAGCGATCAGAGCCTCGATTTCGCGGGTCGCCTGCTGGTCGTGACCTCGTCCGACCGCAGCCTGTCCGACTGGACACCGCTACCCGCCATTGCTGAGGGTAGCTACGTCGAGCTGTTCACATCCGGCTCTACCGGCGCGCCGCGTCAGGTTATTAAGCCCGTAGCAAGCCTCGATCGGGAGGCCAGAATGCTCGCCGCCCGTTTCGGCGAAAGGCTCAGCGGCTGTCGCGTGGTGGCATCCGTGGTGCCACAGCATCTGTATGGTCTGACGTTCCGTATCTTCTTGCCGATGACGCTGGGGCTGCCGCTGCATGCCGCCATGCTCTACTACGCAGAACAACTGGCTGCACTGCCTCCTACTCATCGCTATATCTTTATCAGTAGCCCTGCCTTCCTGAAACGGCTGGACACGGCGCTGACGCCGCCGCCGGTCGCGATGGTTCTCTCAGCGGGCGGCGTGCTGCCGTGGGAAGAGGTGAGTGAAACCCACCGCTGGCTGAACATCTGGCCTGACGAAATCTATGGCAGTACCGAAACCGGCATCATCGCCTGGCGCCATCGCGATGCCGACGCGCGCCCCTGGCTGCCCTTCCCGGGGGTGAAACTTATTCCGGAAGCGGAGGCGTGTCGCGTCACCTCGCCGTTAATTCCCGAGCCGGCGGGCCTGCTGCTGGATGACATTCTTCACTTTGACGATAACGGCCTGTTCCGTCTGGCGGGACGCCGTGGTCGGGTGGTCAAAATCGAAGAGAAACGCATCTCGCTGAATGAGGTCGAGCAGCGTCTGCTGGCACTGGAAGGTATCTGCGAAGCGGCCGCGTTGCCGGTCTCTCGCGGCGGACGCCAGGGCGTTGGGGTACTGCTGGTTCTTAACGACGAGGCTCGCCAGCGCTGGCAACAGCAGGGCAGCAAGACGCAGGAGTTTGCCTGGCGTCGGGCGCTATTGCCGTGGCTGGAACCTGTCGCCATCCCCCGCTACTGGCGCATCATCGATGAAATGCCCGTTAACAGCATGAACAAGCGTGTCTACGCGCAGTTACAGGAGTTATTTCATGAAAATCCATGAAATCGAGCGCCGCCAGGCACAGCCACAACATCTTGAGATTGTCCTGCACCTTGACCCGAGCCTGTTCTGGTTTCAGGGCCATTTTGCCGTGCAGCCGCTGCTGCCCGGCGTGGCCCAGCTCGACTGGGTGATGCACTACGCCATCACGCTGCTGGCGCCTGACTATCGTTTTCACAGTATTCAGAATGTCAAATTCCAGGCGCCGCTGCTGCCTGAAACCACCGTGACGCTCATCCTCGACTGGAACAGCGAGCGTCAGATGCTGAGCTTCAGCTACCAGCGCCACGACGGCGAAGCGCGCCACACCGCCAGCAGCGGGAAGATCCGTTTATGTCGGTAACCTTTCGTCCCTGTGTGCTGATCCCCTGCTATAACCACGGCGCGATGATGGCGAAGGTGCTGGCGCGCCTTGCACCCAACGGCCTGCCCTGCTTTGTGGTCGATGACGGCAGTGAGGAGAGTACCCGGCAGACGCTTGAAGCGCTGGCGGCGCAAAATAGCCATGTCACGCTGATTCGGCTGCCGGAGAACGCCGGCAAAGGCGCGGCGGTGATCCACGGGCTGGAAGCCTGCTCTCGTGCCGGGTTTACCCATGCAGTCCAGGTGGATGCCGACGGGCAGCATGCCATTGAAGATATTCCGGCGCTGCTGGCACTGGCAGCGCGTCACCCAACGGCGCTTATCTCCGGACAGCCCATCTATGACGAGTCGATTCCCCGATCGCGCCTGTATGGCCGCTGGATCACCCACGTCTGGGTCTGGATTGAAACGCTCTCTTTACAGCTAAAAGACAGCATGTGCGGGTTTCGCGTCTACCCGGTGGCTCCGACCCTGCAGCTGGCAGAGCGGGTTACGCTCGGCAAACGGATGGATTTTGATACCGAAGTGATGGTGCGCCTCTACTGGCAGGGGAATACCAGCTATTTCCTGCCGACCCGGGTGACCTATCCGCACGACGGTATCTCCCACTTCGATGCCCTGAAAGATAACGTCCGCATCTCGCTGATGCACACCCGGCTGTTTTTCGGCATGCTGCCGCGCATCCCCTCTCTGCTGTTCCGTCGGCGCGACGCGCACTGGGCGCAGCAGGAGGAGGTTAAAGGGCTGTGGGGCATGCGCCTGATGCTGCGCGTCTGGCAACTGCTGGGACGTACGGCCTTTACCGCCCTGCTGTGGCCGGTGATTGCCGTCTACTGGCTTACCGCCCGGCCAGCCCGACAGGCCTCGCAGGCGTGGATCCGCCGCGTAGAGCAGCAGCTGGCCGTACGTCATTTGCCAAAACCCGCCCGCCTGAACAGCTTTTTCCACTTTATGCGTTTCGGTAACGCCATGCTGGATAAAGTCGCCAGCTGGCGCGGTGAATTGACCTTACAAAAGGATGTGGTTTTCGCCCCCGGCGCGCGTGAAGCGCTGAACATGGATGCCCCGGAAGGCAAACTCCTGCTGGCATCCCATCTGGGTGATGTGGAAGCCTGCCGCGCGATGGCGCAGATGGAGGGCAGCAAAACCATTAACGCGCTGGTATTCAGCGACAATGCTCAGCGTTTTAAACAGATTATGGCGGAGATGGCGCCACAGGCCGGGCTAAACCTGATGCCGGTAACGGATATCGGGCCGGAAACCGCCATTGCCCTTAAAGAGAAGCTAGAACGCGGCGAATGGGTGGCGATCGTCGGCGATCGTATTGCGGTCAATCCCCAGCGCGGCGGCGACTGGCGCGTCGTCTGGAGCCAGTTTATGGGCCAGCCCGCGCCGTTTCCACAGGGACCCTTTATTCTCGCCTCGATCCTGCGTTGCCCGGTGGTGCTGATCTACGCCTTACGCCAGCACGACAAATTGCATATCCACTGTGAGCCGTTCGCCGATCCGTTGATTCTCCCCCGCGGAGAGCGCCAGCAGGCATTGCAGCAGACGGTCGATCGCTATGCGCAACGCCTTGAGCATTACGCGCTGCAATCACCGCTCGACTGGTTTAATTTTTTCGATTTCTGGCATCTGCCGGATGCCAAAGAGAAGGAGTAAAGGGTGCTGACCGATCCCCGCTTTACCGCTGAAGTAGAGATAACCATACCGTTTCACGATGTCGATATGATGGGCGTGGTCTGGCATGGCAACTATTTTCGCTATTTTGAGATTGCCCGCGAAGCGCTACTGAATCAGTTCGATTACGGCTATCGCCAGATGAAAGCCTCCGGCTATGTCTGGCCGGTGGTGGACACCCGGGTGAAATACCGCGATGCCGTTACCTTCGAGCAGCGGATTCGCGTGCGTGCCCAGATTGAAGAGTTTGAGAACCGTCTGCGCATCGCCTATCAGATTTTTGACGCGCAAACCGGCAAACGGACCACCACCGGCTACACCATTCAGGTGGCGGTAGAAGAGGCGAGCCGCGAAATGTGCTTCGTCAGCCCGGCCATTTTATTTGAACGTATGGGAGTCACGCCATGAAGTGGTTACCGCTGCTTGCCCTGCTGGTCAGTCCCCTCGTCAGTGCCGTTACGCTGGACGAACTGCAGCAGCGCTTTACCGAACAACCGGTGGTGCGCGCGCACTTCGATCAGACCCGCACCATCAAGGATCTGCCCCAGCCGCTGCGTTCGCAGGGGGAGATGCTGATCGCCCGCGATCACGGCCTGCTCTGGGATCAAAAAACCCCCTTCCCGATGATGCTTTTGCTGGACGACAAACGAATGGTGCAGGTAATTAACGGCCAGCCGCCGCAGACCGTCACTGCTGAAAATAACCCGCAGATGTTCCAGTTTAACCACCTGCTGCGCGCCCTGTTCCAGGCGGACCGCAAGGTACTGGAAGAGAACTTCCGCATCGCTTTCAACGATCTCGGCAACGGGCGCTGGTCGCTGGTGTTAACCCCAACGACGACCCCGCTGGACAAAATTTTCAGCACGCTGGATCTGGGCGGTGCCACCTTTCTGGAGTCGATTCGTCTGAACGATAAGCAGGGCGATCGTACCGATATCACCCTTTCTCAACATCAACTGACGCCTGCCAGCCTGACCGATGACGAACGCCAACGCTTTGCCGCACCGTAAATCCCTGCGCCCGGCGCTGGCCTGGGCCGCACTCTGCCTGGTGCTGCTGGTCATGCTGTTGTCGCTGCTGCCCGGCGCGCGGCTCAACAGCAGCGTGCTGGCGATGCTGCCCAAACAGACGCTGGGGGCGATCCCGCCGGCGCTGAATGACGGCTTCATGCAGCGCCTCGACCGCCAACTGGTGTGGCTGGTCAGCCCCGGCAAACAGCCCGATCCCAGGGCTGCACAGCAGTGGCTGAACCTGCTGCAGCGGTCATCGGCGCTGAACGAGGTAAAAGGACCCATGGACGCCGCCGGGCAGAAAGCCTGGGGGGCATTTTTCTGGCAGCACCGTAATGGGCTGATAGACAGCACCACCCGCGCCCGCCTGCAAAACGGCGGCGAGGCCCAGGCGCAGTGGATCCTCTCTCAGCTCTACTCAGCCTTTTCCGGCGTGAGCGGTAAAGAGCTGCAAAACGATCCGCTGATGCTGATGCGCGGCTCCCAGCTTGCGCTGGCGCAAAACAGCCAGAAGCTGCGCCTGATGGACGGCTGGCTAGTGACCAAAGACGCCGCCGGTAATTACTGGTATCTGCTGCATGGCGAGCTGGCCGGTTCGTCGTTTGATATGCAGCAGACCCACCAGCTAGTCACCACCCTGCATGACCTGGAAGAGAAGCTGAAAGGCCAGTATCCGCAGGCACAGTTACTCTCGCGCGGCGCGGTCTTTTACAGCGACTATGCCAGCCAGCAGGCCAAACGTGATGTCTCTACGCTCGGCGTGGCTACCCTCCTTGGGGTGATTCTGCTGATTGTGGCGGTGTTTCGCTCTCTGCGTCCGCTCTTGCTGTGCCTGCTCTCCATTGGCATCGGCGCGCTGGCAGGAACAGTGATCACGCTACTGCTCTTTGGCGAGCTGCATCTGATGACGCTGGTCATGAGTATGAGCATTATTGGTATCTCGGCGGATTACACCCTCTACTATCTGACCGAGCGGATGGTACACGGCGAGCATGACTCCCCCTGGCAGAGCCTGGCAAAAGTGCGTAACGCGCTGTTACTGGCGCTGCTGACCACCGTGGCGGCTTACCTGATCATGATGTTGGCCCCCTTCCCGGCCATTCGCCAGATGGCGGTGTTTGCCGCCGTGGGGCTGAGCGCCTCCTGCCTGACGGTGATTTTCTGGCATCCGTGGCTTTGCCGCGGCCTGCCGGTACGTCCGGTTCCGGCGATGGTGTTGATGCTGCGCTGGCTGGCCGCGTGGCGCCGCAATAAAAAACTCTCCGTAGGGCTGCCGGTCGCGCTGGCGCTGGTCTCCGTCGTCGGTATAGCGACGCTTCACGTGGATGACGACATCTCCCAGCTGCAGGCGTTGCCACAGCCGATTCTGGCGCAGGAGAAAAGCATCACCGCGTTGACCGGTCAGAGCGTGGATCAGAAATGGTTTGTGGTGCATGGCGCCACTGCACAGCAGACGCTGGAGCGTCTGGAAGCTTTTACGCCGGCGCTTGCGGCAGCGAAGACGGCGGGTGAGATTTCAGGCTACCGCACCCTTCCCCTCAACTCGCTGGCGCGACAGAAACGCGATCTCGCGCTGTTGCATCAGGCCGCCCCGGCTGTCACCAACGTGCTGAATGGGGCGGGGCTGGCCACGGTTAGCCCGGATTTGAGCGCCATGCCCGTGCGGGTGGTCGAGTGGCTTAACAGCCCGGCCAGCGAAGGCTGGCGCTTACTGTGGCTGACGCTGCCCAACGGTGAAAGCGGAGTGCTGGTGCCGGTGGATGGTGTGAAAGAGAGCGCCGCGCTGGACCAGCTCGCCAGCCAACATCCGGGCGTGGTGTGGGTCGACAGAAAAGCCAGTTTCGACACGCTTTTTGCGCTCTATCGCGCCGTGTTAACCGGGCTGCTGTTGGTGGCGCTGGGGGTGATTGTCTGCGGCGCGATGCTGCGTCTTGGCTGGCGTAAGGGATTGATAAGCCTGGTGCCGTCGCTACTCTCGCTCGGCTGCGGCCTGGCGGCGCTTTCCGCGACGGGCCACCCGGTGAACCTCTTCTCGTTACTGGCGCTGGTGCTGGTGCTGGGAATCGGGGTTAACTACACCCTTTTCTTCAGTAATCCGCGCGGCACGCCGCTGACCTCCATGCTGGCGATTGTGCTGGCGATGATGACGACATTACTTACCCTCGGGATGCTGGTCTTTAGCGCCACGCAGGCGATCAGCAGCTTTGGCATTGTGCTGGTGAGCGGGATCTTTACCGCCTTCCTGCTTGCCCCGCTGGCGATGCCAACGAAAAAAGAGAGAAAACGATGATAACCTGGTTATTCCGCGCCGCCGCACTGGCCGCCGCGCTGATGCTGGCGGGCTGTAGCCACTCCACAGACTCTGCCGGGGGTTCGCGCCCGCAGGCCTGGCTGCAACCCGGCACCAAAGTCACGCTGCCCGCGCCGGGCATTACACCTGCGGTAAGCGCCCAACAGCTGCTAACCGGTACGTTCAACGGCCAGAGCCAGTCGTTGCTGGTGATGCTAAACGCCGATGCCCATAAGGTTACCCTCGCCGGGCTTTCGTCGGTAGGTATTCGTCTGTTTCTCGCCACCTATGACGAAAACGGGATCCACACTGAGCAGTCCATCGTGGTGCCACAGTTACCGCCCGCCAGCCAGGTGCTGGCCGACGTGATGCTCAGCCACTGGCCGCTCAGCGCCTGGCAGCCACAATTGCCAAAGGGCTGGACGCTACAGGACAAAGGCGATCGCCGTGAGCTGCGCAATGCCAGCGGTAAGCTGGTGACGGAGATTGTCTACCTGCAACGTAAAGGTAAGCGCGAGCCAATCAGCATTGAGCAACACGTGTTCAAATACCACATCACCATTCAATATCTGGGTGACTGAGATGATCTACATATCTGCCGTTGGCATGGTCAACGCGCTGGGTAATAACCCCGACGAGATTGCGGCTAACCTGATCCGCGGCATCGCTCCCGGCATGCACACCCGCGCAGGATGGCTTCAGGGGCAGGATGCCATACTGGGCGGCGTGGAGGGCGAATTGCCCCCCATACCGGACGACTTTGCGCCGCACCGCACCCGTAATAATCAACTACTGCTGGCGGCGCTGGCGCAAATCCAGCCTGCCGTCGACGATGCTATTGCCCGCGTTGGTCGTGACCGCGTGGCGGTGATCCTCGGCACCAGCACATCCGGGCTGGACGAGGGCGATGAGCATGTGCGTCTGTCACTCAACGGTGAGGCCAGCCTTCGCTGGCAGTACTCGCAGCAGGAGTTGGGCGATCCTTCCCGCTTTCTCGCGAACTGGCTGGCGCTGGAAGGGCCCGCCTATACCCTCTCTACGGCCTGCTCCTCCAGCGCCAGAGCTATCATCAGCGGGCGTCGCCTGATCGAGTCCGGGCTGGTGGATGTCGCCATTGTCGGCGGGGCCGATACGCTAAGCCGCATGCCGGTGAATGGTTTTAACAGCCTGGAGTCGTTCTCGCCCACGCTGTGCGAGCCTTTTGGTCGCGATCGCCACGGCATCACCATTGGCGAAGCGGCTGGCCTGATGGTGCTCACCCGCGAGCCGCAGCCGGTGGCCCTGCTCGGGACGGGTGAATCGAGCGACGCGTACCATATTTCTGCGCCGCATCCGCAGGGCGAAGGCGCTATTCGCGCCATTCAGCAGGCGCTGAACGATGCCGGACTGACGACTGCAGACGTGGGCTACATCAACCTTCACGGTACCGCCACGCCGCTCAACGATCAGATTGAGTCGCAGGTGGTCCATGATCTCTTTTCCGACAGCGTGCCCTGCAGCTCAACGAAACATCTGACCGGGCACACCCTGGGCGCGGCGGGCATTACCGAAGCCGCCCTCACCTGGCTGATCCTTACCCGCGACCTGCCGCTGCCGGCGCAAGACTTTAGCCGCTACGCCCCCGATCCCACCTTACCGGCGTGCGGCCTGCTGCACTATGCGGTCGCGCTCGAGAAACCGGTGATTTTGTCCAACTCGTTCGCCTTTGGCGGCAACAATGCCAGCATCCTGCTGGGGAGAGTGTCATGAGTTATCTATTGCCGGTGGACTATCTGCCGCACGACGCGCCCATGCTGCTGCTTGAAACGGTGGAACAGGTCACCGACGAGTCTGCCGTCTGCCGCGTCACGGTAAATCACACAGGGGTACTGGCCCCGTTTCTTAATGCCGATGGTGCCTTACCGGGCTGGTATGCCCTGGAGCTAATGGCGCAGACCGTTGGCGTCTGGTCCGGCTGGCATCGTCAGCAGCAGGGGCAAAGCACCATTTCGCTCGGTATGGTACTGGGCGCCCGTGAGCTGGTGTGCGCCGCGGGCCTGTTTGCCGCCGGTCAAGAGCTGGCTGTCACGGTCAAACTGCTGATGCAGGATGAGCGGTTCGGCAGTTTTGAATGCACCATCACTGCGGGCGAGGCGTTGCTGGCCACGGGCCGGGTCAATACCTTTCAGCCTACACAGGAAGAGTTAACATCACTATTCAGTCAGGGAGCACGCACATGAGTCGTTCCGTTCTGGTCACCGGAGCCAGTAAAGGCATTGGGCGGGCTATCGCCCTGAAACTTGCCGCCGATGGGTTTACCGTTGGCGTGCATTACCACCGCGACGATGCTGGCGCGCAGCAGACGCTGGAAGCCATCCAGCAGGCGGGCGGCAGTGGCCGTGTTCTCTCCTTTGACGTGGGTAATCGCGAACAGTGTCGCGACGTACTGGAACGCGAGATCGACACCTTTGGTGCCTGGTACGGCGTGGTCAGCAACGCCGGGATCACTCGTGATGGCGCCTTCCCGGCGCTAAGCGAAGATGACTGGGACAGCGTGATCCACACTAACCTCGACAGTTTTTACAATGTTATTCACCCCTGCATTATGCCGATGATTGGTACCCGCCGCGGAGGGCGCATTATCACGCTATCGTCAGTTTCCGGCGTGATGGGCAACCGTGGCCAGGTCAACTACAGCGCGGCCAAGGCGGGGATTATCGGGGCCACAAAAGCCCTGGCCATTGAGCTGGCGAAACGAAAAATCACCGTCAACTGCATTGCCCCTGGGCTGATTGATACCGGGATGATCGAGATGGAAGAGACCGCACTCAAAGAGGCGATGTCCCTCATCCCCATGAAACGTATGGGCCAGGCGGATGAAGTTGCCGGGCTGGCCAGCTATTTGATGTCAGACATTGCGGGCTATGTTACCCGCCAGGTCATTTCCATTAACGGAGGGATGCTATGACGCGTCGCGTAGTGATTACAGGCATGGGCGGCGTCACCGCCTTTGGTGAGACCTGGCAGTCGGTCTCGGCTCGCCTGCAGGCCTATGAGAATGCGGTACGCAAAATGCCGGAGTGGCAGGTTTACGCGGGTCTGCACACCCTGCTTGGCGCCCCCATTGACGATTTCACGCTACCGGAGCACTACACCCGTAAACGTATTCGCGCCATGGGCCGCGTGTCGCTGATGTCGACCCGCGCCACCGAACTGGCGCTTGAGCAGGCAGGTCTGATTGGCGATGCGGTGCTGACCAACGGGGAGACCGGCATTGCCTATGGCTCCTCAACCGGCAGTACCGGTCCGGTGAGCGAGTTCGCCACCATGCTGACCGAAAAGCACACCAATAATATTACCGGCACCACCTACGTGCAGATGATGCCGCACACCACGGCGGTCAATACCGGGCTGTTCTTTGGCCTGCGCGGCCGCGTGATCCCTACCTCCAGCGCCTGCACCTCCGGCAGCCAGGCTATTGGCTACGCGTGGGAAGCGATTCGTCACGGTTACCAGACGGTGATGGTCGCAGGCGGCGCCGAAGAGCTGTGCCCCTCTGAGGCGGCGGTCTTCGACACCCTGTTCGCCACCAGCCAGCGCAACGACGCGCCCAAAACGACCCCCTCCCCCTTTGATGCCTCGCGCGACGGTCTGGTGATCGGCGAAGGGGCAGGTACGCTGATTCTGGAGGAGCTGGAGCACGCCAAAGCGCGCGGAGCGACGATTTACGGCGAGATCGTTGGCTTTGCCACCAACTGCGACGCCGCGCATATCACCCAGCCGCAGAAAGAGACGATGCAGATTTGCATGGAGCAGTCGCTGAAAATGGCAGGCTTAAGCCCGCTGGATATGGGGTATATCTCAGCCCACGGCACCGCGACCGATCGGGGAGATATGGCTGAAAGTCTGGCAACGGCTGCTATTTATGGGGATAACGTGCCGATTTCGTCGTTAAAAAGCTATTTTGGCCACACGCTGGGGGCCTGCGGCGCGCTGGAAGCCTGGATGAGTTTGCAGATGATGCGTGAAGGTTGGTTCGCGCCGACGCTCAATTTAAGAGAACCGGATGAGCAATGCGGCGCATTAGATTATATTATGGGTGAAGCCCGTCATATTGATTGCGAGTATTTGCAAAGCAATAATTTCGCCTTTGGCGGCATTAATACTTCTCTTATCATCAAACGCTGGGCTTAACCTATGTACCAGTTTTTACTGGGAAAGATTTCAACACTAAGCGCCGATCCTCTGGCATCAGCGCTGTCAGACCAGGCGCCGCAAGGCGCACGTCATGCAGCCTGGCTGGCGGGCAGGACGCTGCTCACCCGGGCATTATCCCCTGCCCCATTACCGGAGATTGTCTTTGGCGAACAGGGAAAGCCTGCGTTCGTCGATGCCAAACCCTTCTGGTTCAATCTGAGCCACAGCGGTGATGATATCGCCTTGCTGCTGAGTGACGAAGGCGAAGTGGGCTGTGATATCGAAGTGGTGCGCCCACGCGATAACTGGCAGGCACTGGCCAATGCCGTCTTTAGCGTGGCCGAACACCGGGAGCTAGAAGAGGAAGCGCCAGAGGCAAAACTGTCTGCTTTCTGGCGCATCTGGACGCGCAAAGAGGCGATTGTGAAGCAGCGCGGCGGCAGCGCCTGGCAGATTGTCAGCGTGGATAGCACCTACCATTCCGCCCTGAGCGTTAGCCACTTCCAGTACGGTGCACTCAGTCTCGCCGTCTGTACGCCTACCCCCTTCCCCCTGCATGATGGAGCGCTACAGGTCGTATAGCGCGCTTTATTTCAGGTTCGCTGGAAAGTCTGCCGGCAGCTCGCTGGCAGCACAGGCGATCACCGCATCGTTATTCGCCCCGCAGTCGCGAACAAAGGTGATAGTCGTGAACTCATCGATCACTTCCGTCGGATAGGCCGGGCCCGCTTCACGGTATTCGGCCATCAGCGGCAGGTGGTCGTTCTGGAAGCAGACGGTTTTTTCCGGGTTATTCATCACCCAACGCGGGAAGAAGATCGTGCCGTGGAACAGTTTATCCCCGAGGTTCACTATCAGGCTCACGTCAGTACCGGTCGGTTCAGTCCAGGAAATTTTATAAATACTCTCGCCGACGCGGACAATGTAAGCATGTTGGTCTTTAACCCAGCGATTCGCCACGATCCCGCTATGAATACGGTAGTCGAGGGTATGGTCGTTTTTGACATAAATCTCGTAGTTCCAGCCGTTATCATAGGTATAAACCAGATGTTTACCGACGAAACCGCTCAAATCAAATTTATCAAACTGGCTCATAATGATTCTCCTCTGTTTCAATGCGGTCATCTTACGCCTGCAAAAATTGGATGAATAACGCTATGATTTAATCGAATTCATTCAAAAATTAGATAGGTTATGCATAAAACGACCCTTGAACAGTGGGCCCTGCTTGAACGCGTGATTGCGTTAGGCAGCTTTGCGCGGGCCGCCGAAGAGACTCACCGCAGCCAGTCTTCCGTCAGCTATAATCTGGCACTCTTACAAGAGCGGCTGGGCGTGGCTCTGCTGGTACAGGAGGGCCGTCGGGCCGTGCTGACGCCCGAAGGCGAACTGTTGCTAAAACAGGTGAAACCGTTGCTGAAGGCCTTCACCTGGCTGGAAAATCACGCCACAACGCTACGAAACGGGATGCGCACCCGGCTGGATCTGGTGGTAGACAGTATCTTCCCTCGCCGCCATCTTTTTGCCATTCTGCGTCAGTTCCAGCAACGCTACCCGCAAACCCAGGTGCATCTGACCGAAATTCTCGAAAACGCCGGTGAGGCGATGGCCGAAAGCGAAGCCGACGTGATGGTCTTAACCCGTCGCCAGGATGTGACCGGGCGCGGCGAGTGGCTCATGAATATTGATTTTGTGGCCGTGGCGCATCGGGACCACCCACTGTTTGCCCTCGACGCGCCGCTCAATGATGAGATGCTGCGTCCGTGGCCTCTTATCCAGATAGCCGGACAGGATCACGCCGCCCCTGCGGGTGGTGAAGCCTGGACCTTCTCGACCATCGATGCCGCCATCGAAGCGGTGATGTACCAGGTGGGATATGGCTGGTTGCCAGAAGAGCGCATCCAGCCGCAGCTGGAAAGCGGCGTTTTGAAGGTACTCCCCCTGAGCCACGGCTTACGCCGCGCCACGCCGCTTCATCTGATCGTGAAACGCACCCTCACCCCGCTCGATGAACAGGTCGATACCTTACTGCGCCTCTTCAGCCAGCCGTCATAACGCTGAACTGCTACGCTTATGGGTCTGAACTTCAATCATGACAAGGAGCAGACCGTGAAAATTGATCTTACGGGGAAAGTGGCGCTGGTAACGGCTTCTACCGGTGGAATTGGCTTCGCCATTGCCAGAGGACTGGCCGAAAGCGGTGCCGAAGTGATCATCAATGGCCGCAGTACCGAATCAGTCAACAAGGGGATTCAGCAGTTACAGCAGGTGATCCCCGGCGTAACGGTACGTGCGGCGGTTGCCGATCTGAGCACCCAGGAAGGGGTAGAGGCGGTTCTGCGGACGGCATCGAACGTTGATATTCTGGTCAATAACGCCGGCATTTACGGCCCGCAGGATTTCTATGCAACCGACGATGAAACCTGGGATCGCTACTGGCAGACCAACGTGATGTCTGGCGTGCGTCTTTCACGCGCCCTGCTACCCGGCATGGTGCGCAAGGGCTGGGGCCGGGTGGTGTTTATCTCCTCCGAGTCCGCCTGCAATATTCCGGCAGATATGATCCATTACGGGGTGAGCAAAACGGCGCAGCTGTCGCTGGCGCGCGGGCTGGCGAAATTTGTGGCCGGTAGCGGCGTAACGGTCAACAGCGTGCTGCCAGGGCCGACGCTCTCTGACGGCTTTGCCGACATGATGAAAGATGAGATCGAGAAGACCGGCAAATCGCTCGAAACGCTGGCGAAAGAGTTTGTGATGGCCAACCGCCCCAGCTCCGTGATTCAGCGTGCCGCCACGGTAGAGGAAGTGGCGAACATGGTGGTGTATGTCTGCTCGCAGCAGGCTTCAGCCACCTCCGGCGCGGCGCTGCGCGTGGACGGCGGCGTAGTGGATGACATTATCTGATCCTGAGCGCAATCGGGCTGTAAAAAACGCCCGTCGGTTTAAGAAATAGTCGGTTAAAACAGGTAAACTGACGGGCAGAAACTTTTCTATCGCTAAGACGTAGTTATGACCAATATGATTGCCGACGAGACCACGGCAAAGTCCACCGTGCTCTCTGTCTTCGACTTTGATGGAACATTAACCCATCACGACAGCTTTATTCCCTTCCTGCGCTTTGCTTTTGGCAAACGCTATTTTGCGGGTCGCCTGGTGCGCATGGCGCTGCCCACGCTCCACTGTGTGCGCCGCAAACTGACCCGCGATGAACTGAAAGAGGTGTTAATCAAAACCTTCCTCACCGGGGTAGATGAACACTGGTTACGTCAGCAGGCGGAAGCATTTTGTGAAAAGTACTGGAAAAAGCTGATGCGTCCGCAGGGCGTGCTGGCGGTTGCCGCGGAAGTGAACGCTGGCGCTGAGGTGACGATCTGCTCTGCCTCTCCGGCGCTGGTATTGCAGCCGTGGGCCGACAAACTCGGTATCAAATTGATTGGCACCCAGCTGGAAGTGAAAGAGGGTAAGCTGACCGGGAAGATTACCGGCCACAATTGCCGCTGTGCACAGAAGGTCGCCAGACTGGAGAAGGTATATGGCGATCTCACCCAGTACCATCTGCGCGCCTGGGGCGATACCCGTGGCGATCACGAGCTGCTGGCTGCGGCGCAAGATCCGCACTGGCGGCATTTCCATCCGGCGCGCGCGCGCAGGAATTCGCCCATCAAAAATTAAGCTCCTTTCGGGCAGAGACGAAAACGGCAACCCAGAGGTTGCCGTTTTGCGTTTAACTTGCGTTCCGTTTCCCGGGGAACAACAGACTCGCCACAATACCGAGCGCCAGTACCCCCAGTACCACAAACAGGCTGGCGGTTGCCCCAATGCCATAGCCGTGATGCCAGAAATGGTCGGTGGCGTTAAGCCCCAGCTTAAAGGCCACGAAGAACAGCAGCAGCACTACCGCTTTTTCCAGGTGCACCAGATACTGCTTCAACGCTTCCAGCACAAAGTAGAGCGTACGCAGGCCGAGGATGGCAAACATCATGGCGCTGTAGATAATCAGCGGTTCGCGGCTTACGGCGATAATGGCCGGCACCGAATCGAACGCAAACATCACATCGGAAAGCTCAACAACTGCCACACAAAGCAGCAGCGGCGTGGCATAGCGCTTCGCCTTCTTCACGCGTCCGACCATCACCTCCTGGTTTTCCGGTTTTTCCAGTTCAGCATCCACCTCTTTCTGCGTCAGAAGAAACTTGTGGCTGCTGATCTTTGGCCAGACGGGATAGAAGCGTTTCACCAGACGGTAGGCCAGATGGTTGGAATAATCTTCCACTTCATCCTGCTCTTCGCCACGTTTAAGCATCATCACCGCCGTCCAGGCAACGATGAGCGCAAAAACCACCTCCACGTAGGGCCCCAGGCTCAACAGGCTGGTGCCGATTGCCACGAAGATCCCACGGAACACGATCGCCCCTAACACGCCCCAGTAGAGCACGCGGTGGCGATACTTATCCGGCACGCCGAACCAGGCGAAGATCGCCATCATCACAAACAGGTTATCGACCGAGAGAACCTCCTCGAGGGCATAACCGGTGAGGAACAGACTGGCCATTTCCGCGCCGTGGTGAACATAGAGAAAACCAGCGAAGGCCATCGCCATCATGACCCAGAAGATGGACCACATCGCGGCGCTTTTTAACGAGATCGGTTTGTCGTGACGGTGCATGAAGAGGTCGATAAACATCGCCCCGACAGCCATCACAACAAAGACAACAACGGTTTCCGTAGGGAAACCGAGATGAGCAGATGCCATATACAACCCTTTTTGAGAACCAGACACACCATGCAGCAAAGAAAAGGGCGGACCGTTAAATGGTCTCTTTACCCTTAATAAAATAAAAATCCCGCTCGGGGGCGGGAATTCACTACCCTGCATCATTCAAGCTGCGGACTAAAACGCTTATGCTGGCCTTAAAAGACTAGCTCCGGGGAGGAGCCGGGTAACAAAGCCAACGCAGCTGCAGCTTGAAGGATAACGGGTATATT
The DNA here is from genome assembly GCF_017348915.1 of Leclercia pneumoniae. NCBI lineage: Bacteria > Pseudomonadati > Pseudomonadota > Gammaproteobacteria > Enterobacterales > Enterobacteriaceae > Leclercia > Leclercia pneumoniae. The sequence goes on from NZ_CP071383.1 coordinate 4,067,275, forward strand.
TTATCTCACAACGGGGCGTCTGGCAGGTTTTACTTTTCCGCCAGCGCCTGCGCGCAGGCCCAGGCGCTGGCCCATGCCCACTGGAAATTGTAACCGCCCAGCCAGCCGGTAACGTCCATCACTTCGCCAATAAAGTAGAGGCCTGGCACATTACGGGCTTCCATTGTTCTGGAAGAGAGTTCATGGGTATCTACGCCGCCGAGGGTAACTTCTGCGGTGCGATAGCCTTCGGTGCCGTTAGGCTGCACTCGCCACTGCGTAAGGGTATCGACAAGCGTCTGTTGATCGCGGCTGTTGAGCTGTTTTAACGTGATATCAGGAATCTGGCCCAACAAGATCAGGCACTCCACCAGCCGTTTCGGCAAGTGAATGGCAAGGGTATTTTTGAGGCTCTGATTCGGATGCGCCGCACGCTGCTCATCGAGAAACGCCGCCAGGTCGCACTCCGGCAGCAGGTTCACCGTTACGAACTCACCGGGCAGCCAGTAGCTGGAAATTTGTAATACCGCCGGACCGGAAAGGCCACGGTGGGTAAAGAGCAGATTTTCACGAAAAACGGTGCCGTCTTCGGCGGTGATCACCGACGGCACCGAAACGCCAGAGAGGGTTTGCAACTGCTCGAGCAGCGGCTTATGGAGAGTAAACGGCACCAGCCCGGCGCGGGTCGGTAAAACTTTCAGGCCAAACTGCTCGGCGATTTTGTAACCAAATGGCGACGCCCCCAGCCCCGGCATCGACAGGCCGCCGCTGGCAATGACCAGACTCGCCGCCTGAACGGTTTCACCGTTCAGTTGCAGGGTGTAGCCCTGCTCATCGCGGGTTACTTCTAACACTTCGGTGCGTAAACGAAGAGTAACACCGCCTTTATTACACTCAGCGACGAGCATATCGACAATTTGCTGCGCAGAATCGTCGCAAAACAGTTGACCGAGCGTCTTTTCATGCCAGGCGATATTATGTTTACCCACAAGGTCGATAAAGTCCCATTGGGTGTAGCGCGCCAGGGCAGATTTGCAAAAATGACGGTTTTGGCTGAGATAGGCAGCAGGCTCAACATAAAGGTTAGTAAAATTGCAGCGCCCACCGCCTGACATCAGGATTTTACGCCCAGGTTTTTTGCCATTGTCCAGCAGCAAAATGCGACGCCCTGCCTGTCCGGCCATTGCCGCACAGAACATTCCCGCCGCACCGGCACCAATAATGATGGCATCAAACCTTTCCACGTCTTAATCCTCCAGATTCACAGGGCGCGAATTGTAAAGTTTCGTCGGTGGCCCTACCAGCGTTAATAACCTGATTTTTATTCATTTCGTTGAAATGTAATAAAATATTGTTTTAGTGCTACGCTTAATTCAGTCAGTAAATCAAAAAAAAGCTATATTTCACTTTGCCCGTTGCGCATTTGTCCTGGATAATGCGCCGCGTTCATGTCCCCAAGATGGCGTAACGTCCTATGCTACATTTGTTTGCTGGCCTGGATCTGCATACCGGGCTTTTATTATTGCTTGCTCTGGCATTTGTTTTGTTCTACGAAGCGATTAACGGCTTCCATGACACGGCGAACGCAGTGGCAACGGTTATCTATACACGTGCTATGCGCTCGCAGGTTGCGGTTGTCATGGCGGCGGTGGCTAACTTCTTTGGCGTTCTGCTTGGAGGTCTGAGTGTAGCTTACGCAATCGTGCATATGCTGCCAACGGATCTCCTGTTGAACGTCAGCTCCGGCCATGGCCTTGCCATGGTATTCTCCCTGCTGTTTGCCGCAATTATCTGGAACCTCGGTACCTGGTATTTTGGCCTGCCAGCCTCCAGTTCACATACCCTGATTGGCGCGATTATCGGTATTGGTTTAACCAATGCACTGATGACGGGCACCTCGGTGGTGGACGCGCTGAACATCCCCAAAGTCGTGGGTATTTTCGGCTCCCTGATTATCTCTCCTATAGTTGGTCTGGTGGTCGCAGGTGGCTTGATTTTCCTGCTGCGTCGTTACTGGAGCGGCACCAAAAAACGGGCCCGTATCCACCTGACGCCGGCCGAGCGTGAAAAGAAAGATGGCAAGAAAAAGCCACCATTCTGGACACGTATCGCCCTGATCATTTCTGCCATCGGCGTTGCGTTCTCTCACGGCGCTAACGACGGTCAAAAAGGCATTGGTCTGGTGATGCTGGTCCTGATTGGCGTGGCACCGGCGGGCTTTGTGGTGAATATGAACGCCACGGGCTACGAAATCACCCGTACGCGCGATGCGGTCAACAACGTGGAAACCTTCTTCCAGCAGCGTCCTGAGCTGCTCAAACAAGCGACCGGCGTGGATCAGTTAATCCCGTCTCCGGACGCGGGGGCAACTACGGCACCGGGTGAGTTCCACTGCCACCCGGCTAACGCAGTAAGCGCGCTGGAACGGGCGAAAGGCATGCTGACGGATGTCGAAAGCTACGACAAACTCTCTGTCGAGCAACGTAGCCAGCTGCGCCGCATTATGCTGTGCATCTCCGACGTGACCGACAAAGTGGGCAAGCTGCCTGACGTGAACGCTGACGACAAACGTCTGCTGAAGAAACTGAAAGGCGACATGCTGAACACTATCGAATACGCGCCAATCTGGATCATCATGGCGGTCGCGTTAGCGTTGGGCGTGGGTACGATGATTGGCTGGCGCCGCGTGGCGACCACCATCGGCGAGAAGATCGGTAAGAAAGGCATGACCTATGCGCAAGGGATGTCCGCGCAGATGACCGCCGCCGTTTCTATCGGTCTGGCGAGTTATACCGGTATGCCGGTCTCTACAACCCACGTACTCTCTTCGTCCGTGGCAGGTACCATGATCGTTGATGGCGGCGGTTTGCAGCGCAAAACCGTGACTAACATCCTGATGGCCTGGGTGTTTACCCTTCCGGCGTCTATCCTGCTCTCTGGCGGTCTGTACTGGATATCTCTGCAGTTCCTCTAATCGCAGGCAGAGACAAAAAAAGCGGGCCAGGAAACTGACCCGCTTTTTTTTGTTCAGTGCCAGATCATCAACGCAATCATACTCACCACCACCAGGCCACACAGCGCACTGGTTAAAATGAACTGACGACGCAGGCGCTCGCAGCGCCGGATAAACTCTTCATCATGATGATCGCGGTAACGCTGGTAGTAGATATACCCCACCAGACGCATCTGTTTGCTGGGCTGTCCATGCGAGGTGAAGAACCCTCCACCGTCCACATACTGATAAAGCAATGGATCGCAACCACGAAGAACGACCAGTAGCGCGCGTAGCGATGAGAAGTAGCGCGCCATATTTACGATGCAAACTACACATAACGCCCAAAATAATGCGACGGTGCTAATCATACCTCCTCCCCGGCGACACGCCCACGAAGCAACGCTTCGGGACTACCGCTCCCCGATACCCTGACAGACCGCTCAGTGAAAGAGTCACACGAAACCGGACGGGTTAACGTTTTAATATCCGACCGGCTTAATCAATAGTGTAGGAGATCCGTTAATTTTTTTGCCACAAGGTTAATCGTTATCAACACCAATGCTTGAAAAATTTGTTCAACTGGGCCGTAATGAGAGCAGGTAGACAGCGGCTGAATGCGCTGGTCATCGATCACTTAAGGAAGGAGTAACACTATGGCTTACAAACATATTCTTATCGCAGTCGATCTCTCCCCGGAGAGCAAAGTGCTGGTCGATAAAGCCGTATCCATGGCACGTCCGTATAATGCGAAAGTATCCCTGATTCACGTCGACGTTAACTACTCCGATCTCTATACCGGCCTCATCGATGTCAATCTTGGGGATATGCAGAAGCGTATTTCTGAAGAGACTCACCACGCCCTGAGCGAACTTTCAACGAATGCGGGTTACCCGATTACCGAGACCCTGAGCGGTAGCGGCGACCTCGGTCAGGTGCTGGTTGATGCGATTAAGAAATACGATATGGACCTGGTGGTTTGCGGTCATCATCAGGACTTCTGGAGCAAGCTGATGTCTTCCGCGCGCCAGCTGATCAATACCGTGCACGTGGATATGCTGATTGTTCCGCTGCGTGACGAAGAAGACGAGTAAATAAAACGTTTGCCCCTCTCCCACAGGAGAGGGAATGATCGAGCCCCTCTCCCCGTGGGGGAGGGGCTGGGGTAAGGGTATCAGACCGCACTATATGTCCGGCGTACCAGAATAAATATCAAACCGATGCCCTTTCGTGGTCACCGCGTTGGTGGTCGCCACATCCGCCAGCGGCGGTGCGTAGTCCGGACGTTTCACCACCACACGCTTTGTCGCCAGCAGCCGGGCAGGTGCCAGCAGCCCATCCGCATCCAGATCCGGTCCCACCAGCGACTGAAACACCCGCATCTCTTTCTTCACCAGCGCACTTTTCTGCTTATGCGGGAACATGGGGTCGAGATAGACCACCTGCGGGCGTGGTGCGATGTCAGTCAGCGCCGTCAGGCTGGAGGCGTGGATCAATTGCAGGCGCTCTTGCAGCCATGGGCCAATCTCCGGGTCCGCATAGCCGCGCGCTAATCCGTCGTCCAGCAATGCTGCCACTACCGGGTTACGCTCCAGCATTCGCACTCGACAGCCCACCGAGGCCAGCACAAACGCATCGCGTCCTAGCCCTGCCGTGGCATCCACCACGTCCGGCAGATAACTGCCTTTGATGCCGACCGCTTTGGCAACCGCTTCGCCGCGACCGCCGCCAAACTTGCGCCGGTGCGCCATCGCCCCGCCGACAAAATCGACAAAAATGCCGCCGAGCTTCGGTTCGTCGCGCTTGCGCAGTTCCAGATGCGTTGTCGTCATTACCAGCGCCATCGGGTTTTCATCATCGTGCTCCAGCCCCCAGCGGGCGGCCAGAACAGATAAGGCGCCGTCTCCGGCGCCTGTTTCATCGAGCAAACAAATTTTCACTGCGGCAATTAACCCTTAATACCGTAATGCTCCAGCATCGCATCCAGCTGCGGCTCACGGCCACGGAAGCGTTTGAACAGCTCCATCGGCTCTTCGGAACCGCCACGGGTCAGGATGTTGTCGAGGAACGACTGCCCGGTTTCGCGGTTGAAAATCCCCTCTTCTTCGAAGCGGGAGTAAGCATCCGCCGCCAGCACGTCGGCCCACAGGTAGCTGTAGTAACCCGCTGCGTAGCCGCCCGCAAAGATGTGGCTGAACGCGTGCGGGAAGCGACCCCAGGTTGGCCCGGGAATAACGGCGACCTGCTTTTTAATCTCGGCCAGCGTTTCAAGGATTTTCGCCCCCTGCTCCGGGCTGAACTCGGCGTGCAGACGGAAATCGAACAGGCCGAACTCCAGCTGGCGCAGAATAAACATCGCCGCCTGATAGTTTTTCGCCGCCAGCATTTTATCCAGCAGTTCTTTCGGCAGCGGTTCGCCGGTCTCATAATGGCCGGAGATAAACGCCAGCGCGTCCGGCTCCCAGCACCAGTTTTCCATAAACTGGCTCGGCAGCTCGACCGCATCCCACGGCACACCGCTGATACCGGCGACACCCGCGGTTTCGATGCGGGTCAGCATGTGGTGCAGACCGTGACCGAACTCGTGGAACAGGGTGATCACTTCATCGTGGGTAAAGAGCGCCGGTTTGCCGCTCACCGGACGGTTGAAGTTACAGGTCAGGTAGGCAACCGGCTTCTGCAGAGTACCGTCCGCTTTACGCATCTGGCCCACGCAGTCATCCATCCACGCCCCGCCGCGCTTGTTTTCACGCGCATAGAGATCGAGGTAGAAGCTGCCGCGCAATTCATTTTTCTCGTCATACAGCTCGAAGAAACGCACATCCGGATGCCAGACGTCGATATCTTTGCGCTCTTTGGCGGTGATGCCGTAGATACGCTGCACCACTTCGAACAGGCCATTCACGGCTTTGTTTTCCGGGAAGTACGGGCGCAGCAGCTCATCGCTGATGCTGTAGAGGTGCTGTTTCTGTTTTTCGCTGTAGTAAGCAATGTCCCACGGCTGCAGTTCGTCCACGCCGAACTCCGCTTTCGCGAAGGCGCGCAGCTGGGCCAGCTCTTTCTCACCCTGCGGACGGGCGCGTTTGGCGAGATCGGTCAGGAAGTCCAGCACCTGCTGCGGGTTCTCCGCCATTTTGGTGGCGAGAGATTTGTCGGCATAGTTTTCAAAGCCCAGCAGCTGCGCCAGCTCGTGACGCAGGGCAAGGATTTCGGCCATCACCGGGCTGTTATCCCATTTACCGGCATTCGGCCCCTGATCGGACGCACGCGTGCTGTAGGCGCGGTACATCTCTTCACGCAGAGCCTGGTTGTCGCAGTAGGTCATCACTGGCAGGTAGCTCGGGATATCCAGCGTCAGCAGGAACCCTTCCTGCTCTTTCGCTTCGGCCTGGGCTTTTGCCGCGGCCAGCGCGCTTTCCGGCATCCCGGCCAGCTCCGCTTCGTCGGTAATCAGCTTCGTCCAGCCCATGGTGGCGTCGAGTACGTTGTTGCTGTACTGGTTACCCAGCTCGGACAGACGGGCGGCGATTTCGCCATAGCGTTGTTGTTTCTCTTTTGGCAGCCCGATACCGGACAGTTCAAAATCACGCAGGGCATTATCGACCGATTTTTTCTGGGCGGTATTCATGGCGGCGTAATGGTCGCCGTCGCGCAGGTCGCGGTAGGCTTTATACAGCCCCTCGTGCTGGCCGACCCAAGTGCTGTACTCGGAGAGCAGCGGCAGGGTTTGTTCATAGGCTTCGCGCAGTTCCGGGCTGTTTTTCACCGAGTTCAGGTGGCTCACCGGCGAGAAAATGCGCCCCAGCACGTCGTCCACCTCGGCCAGCGGCTGACACAGATTTTCCCAGGTGTACGGCCCGCCCTGCGCCACCACGCTCTCTACCGCTGCGCGGCAGTTGCCCAGCGCTTCGGTAACGGTAGGCACCACATGCTCAGGGAGAATTTTAGAAAATGGCGGCAGGGAAAAAGGCGTCAGTAATGGATTGGTCATAAACGCTGTCCTGTTAAATAGGGTAAGTGAAGCGCGCATCCGGCGCTGTGCATATGGGTCAGTAATGGGGGTAAGTGTAGAGGATTTCAATACCGGGCGTTGCGCTTTCGCGGCGGTGGCGACTTTTCTGTATACTGTGGCGATACGCTTTTTTTTACCTGATGGAACACCTTTACCCATGCTCAGTTATCGCCATAGCTTCCACGCGGGCAACCACGCCGACGTCCTTAAACACACTGTTCAGAGCTTGATCATTGAAGCGCTGAAAGAGAAAGATAAACCCTTTCTCTATCTGGACACCCATGCCGGCGCGGGCCGCTATCAACTGAGCGGCGAACATGCCGAGCGCACCGGTGAATATCTGGAAGGTATTGCCCGCATCTGGCAGCAGGACGACCTGCCTGCCGAGCTGGAGCCCTATATCGGCGTGGTTAATCATTTCAACCGCAACGGCCAGCTGCGCTACTACCCCGGTTCCCCGCTGATTGCCCGCCAGTTGCTGCGCGAGCAGGACAGCCTGCAGTTGACTGAGTTGCACCCGAGCGACTTCCCGCTGCTGCGTTCTGAATTCCAGAAAGACAACCGCGCCCGGGTAGATAAGGCTGATGGCTATCAGCAACTGAAGGCTAAACTGCCGCCGGTCTCCCGTCGCGGTCTGGTGCTGATCGACCCGCCGTACGAAATTAAAACCGATTATCAGGCGGTGGTAACCGGCATCAACGAAGGTTACAAACGCTTTGCCACCGGCACCTACGCCCTGTGGTATCCGGTGGTATTGCGCGCGCAAATCAAGCGCATGATCAAAGACCTCGAAGCGACCGGCATCCGCAAAATCCTGCAAATTGAGCTGGCCGTCCGTCCGGACAGCGATCAACGCGGTATGACTGCCTCCGGCATGATTGTCATTAACCCGCCGTGGAAGCTCGAAGCGCAGATGAATAACGTGCTGCCGTGGCTGCACAAAACCCTGGTGCCAGCGGGAACCGGCCACGCCACCGTCAGTTGGATCGTGCCGGAGTAATTGCAGGCATCGGTGGAAACTATTGATTTCAGGTATACAATCGCGCCAACCAGATATTAAGGATAAGACTCATGAGCAAGCATTATGACTACATCGCCATTGGCGGCGGCAGCGGCGGCATCGCCTCTATTAACCGTGCGGCCATGTATGGCCAGAAGTGTGCGCTGATTGAAGCCAAAGAGTTAGGCGGCACCTGCGTAAACGTGGGTTGTGTACCGAAGAAAGTGATGTGGCACGCGGCGCAGATCCGCGAAGCTATCCATATGTATGGCCCGGATTATGGCTTTGACACGACCCTTAACCACTTCGACTGGGATAAGTTGATCGCCAGCCGTACCGCTTACATCGACCGTATTCACACCTCGTACGATAACGTGCTGGGCAAGAACAACGTTGACGTGATCCGCGGTTTCGCCCGCTTTGTGGATGCAAAAACGATCGAAGTGAACGGCGAGACGATCACCGCCGATCATATCCTGATCGCCACCGGCGGTCGTCCGAGCCACCCGAACATTCCGGGCGTGGAGTACGGTATCGACTCTGACGGCTTCTTCGAACTGCCTGCTCTGCCTAAGCGCGTTGCCGTTGTCGGTGCGGGCTACATCGCCGTTGAGCTGGCTGGCGTAATTAACGGCCTGGGCGCAGAAGCGCACCTGTTCGTGCGTAAACATGCGCCGCTGCGCAGCTTCGACCCGCTGATCGTTGAGACCCTGGTCGAAGTGATGAACGCGGAAGGGCCAACCCTGCACACCAATGCCGTACCGAAAGCGGTAGTGAAAAATGCCGACGGTAGCCTGACGCTGGAGCTTGAAGATGGCCGTAGCCAGACCGTAGATTGCCTGATCTGGGCAATTGGTCGCGAACCCGCCAATGACAACTTCAACCTGGCGGTAACCGGCGTTAAAACTGATGAAAAAGGTTACATCGTTGTCGACAAATTCCAGAACACCAGCGTATCGGGCATCTACGCCGTTGGCGATAACACCGGCGCGGTTGAGCTGACGCCGGTTGCCGTTGCGGCGGGCCGTCGCCTCTCCGAGCGTCTGTTTAACAACAAGCCGGACGAGCATCTGGATTACAGCAATATCCCGACCGTGGTCTTCAGCCATCCGCCTATCGGCACCGTTGGCTTAACCGAGCCGCAGGCGCGCGAGCAGTATGGTAACGAGCAGGTCAAAGTCTACAAATCGTCGTTTACTGCCATGTACACGGCGGTCACCTCTCATCGCCAGCCTTGCCGTATGAAGCTGGTTTGTGTTGGTCCGGAAGAGAAAATCGTCGGCATTCACGGTATTGGCTTCGGCATGGACGAGATCCTGCAGGGCTTCGCGGTGGCGCTGAAGATGGGCGCAACCAAGAAAGACTTTGATAACACCGTTGCGATTCACCCGACGGCGGCGGAAGAGTTCGTTACCATGCGCTGATTGTTTGCGCAGGAGAGTGCTTTACCAAAACTGGCCGCGCAACGGCCAGTTTTTTTTTTGGCGTGATGAAATAAAAGACAACGCATCATCCTTGTGGGCTGCCACAGGGGATGGGGAGATCACGCCCCCTCCTTCGCCCCGTCTTCTCCACCTGCTGCCAGGTTGCTAACAGCGTTAATCCACTTTCCCTGCGGGTAAAGCGGGTGACGTTAGCGGCAAAGGCACGCCTCATGGACTTATGTACAAACGGTAACAAAATAGCCCGTTGTCGGCCAGGGAGTTGGCTAATCTTAAAAGGCGCTAAGCCGTGCCCTTCAGAAAATAATTTAAGACTGAGTAGAGAACATGCATCTGAAAATTACCGCGACGTTTATGTCGAAGATACACCTCGTCCTGGCCCTCGCCTGGACCATACTGACGATACCTACCCTGCTGTGGTGGAAAAACAGCATCCTGTGGGTGTCACTAATGAGTATCTACGCGATTGTGATTTCGCATCTCGCCGCGTACAGTGCCGCACATGCAGAAAAAGCAGCCAGTAAGGCGCTGGGCGAGAGCGCTAACGCGAACCAGAAAGCCAGTCACACCGCAGCCACGGTTCATGAGAATGCGCGACAACGAATGCTCTGATTTTTCATTCCCCGCTTAACGTCCTTAAAATACCTTTTAACGTTGTAAATTCATTGGGTTAATGTGTTTTTTGCGCGTCGTTAGCGGGGATGAAAGCGTGATCAACCGCACACTTCGCACCGCATTCACCGAAGCGAATGTCTACGCTTAAAAGACGACCGGGAAAAACCCGTATTTGTTACGACAAAACCGGAGGTCCACACCACCATGTTCAACCAGAAATTACAGGCAGCAGAGGTTATCGAGTTCGAGATTGCGGAAGAGATTCGCTACGAAACCGATCCCTGCGAGTTAAAACTGGATGAGATGATTGAGGCGGAGCCGGAACCGGAAATGATCGAGGGGTTGCCCGCATCTGATGCGCTGACCCCGGCCGATCGTTACCTTGAATTGTTTGAGCACGTTCAGTCGACGCGACTCTTTGCAGACAGCAAAACGTTCCCCGACTGCGCGCCAAAGATGGATCCGCTGGATATCCTTATCCGCTACCGTAAAGTCAGACGCCACCGGGACTTTAACTTGCGCCAGTTTGTGGAGAACCACTTCTGGCTGCCGGAAGACTACAGCAAAGAGTACATCTCTGACCCTGGTCTGTCCCTGAAAGAGCACATTGATAACCTGTGGCCGGTGCTGACGCGCGAGCCGCAGGATCATATCCCGTGGTCATCACTGCTGGTATTGCCGCAGGCCTATATCGTGCCCGGCGGCCGTTTCAGCGAAACCTACTACTGGGACTCCTATTTCTCCATGCTGGGGCTGGCCGAGAGCGGCCGCAACGATCTGCTGAAATGTATGGCGGATAACTTTGCGTGGTTGATTGAGCGCTACGGTCACATTCCGAACGGCAACCGTACCTACTACTTGAGCCGCTCCCAGCCGCCCGTCTTCGCCCTGATGGTCGAGCTGTTCGAAGAGGATGGCGTACGCGGCGCGAAGCGCTATCTGGACCATCTGAAGATGGAATACGCATTCTGGATGGACGGCGCCGAGTCGCTGCTGCTCAACCAGGCTTATCGTAGCGCAGTGCGTATGCCGGACGGCTCTCTGCTCAACCGCTACTGGGATGACCGTGACACTCCGCGCGATGAATCCTGGATCGAAGACGTGGAAACGGCCCGCCACTCTGGCCGTCCGCCGAAC